>DASQWR010000113.1:0-16807 GCA_035640155.1 Pseudonocardiaceae bacterium | reverse complement strand
CGTGATGATCACG
The DNA here is from genome assembly GCA_035640155.1 of Pseudonocardiaceae bacterium. GTDB lineage: Bacteria > Actinomycetota > Actinomycetes > Mycobacteriales > Pseudonocardiaceae > JALYQB01. The sequence goes on along the minus strand of DASQWR010000113.1, from coordinate 16,794 downwards.
GAGAGCCGGAAGCCCTGCCGCCAAGTTGGCTCGTTCCCATGCAGGCGGCGAAGACCGCGAGGCTGCCGCTGTGAGCGGGTTGCAGGGTTACGCGGTCATCGACACCGAGACGACGGGGAGTCATCCGGGCTACCACCACCGCATCGCAGAGGTCGCGGTCCTCCATCTCGATCTCGACGGCAACGTGCTCGATGAGTGGTGCACCCTGGTCAACCCGGAGAGGGACCTGGGCCCACAGTCCATCCACGGGATCCGGGCCGCGGACGTCCGGAATGCACCGACGTTCGAGCAGATCGCTGGAGAGTTGATCAGCCGTCTTCGAGGGCGGATTCCCGTTGCGCACAACTGGATGTTTGATGCTCGGCACTTGAACGCCGAGTTCTCCCGTCTGGGAATCAGTACTCCGTTCGACGCATGTGGTGGGCTGTGCACGATGTCGGCCACGAGCCGTATCCTGCCTCGTGCCGGTCGCTCCCTGATGGACTGCTGTAAATGGGCAGGTATCGAGCTGCAGGACTGGCACTCCGCGCTGGCTGACGCTCGGGCTGCCAGTGCTCTGCTGCGGCATCTCATCGTAATGAGCGAAGCGCGCGTGCTTTGGACCGAAGCCCATCTTCGGACCGTTGACTGGGCATGGCCTGTGCTGCCTCCGATGCCCGTGCTTCCTGTCCATCGTTCACCCCGAGGACACGTTGAGCCGCACTTTCTCGCGCGAATGGTTGATCGAATCCCACGGACCGGTGTGCCGGCGGTCGACGCCTACCTGGCAATGTTAGATGCCGCGCTTCTCGATCGAGACATCTCGGCCACGGAGGCCGACGCACTGATCGACCTGGCCTACGAACTCGGTCTGCATTGCGCGGAGGTGGTTGATGCGCACTACGGCTACCTGCGTGTCATCGCGCGGGCAGCTTGGGCGGATGGCGTAGTGAGCGAGGCGGAGTTGGGCAACCTCCGAGAAGTTGCCCAGCTCCTCGGCCTCGATGATGAATCAGTTGACCAGCTGCTGGAAGCGGAGGCCGCCCGATCTGGTGAGATTGCAGAGACGACCATGTCATCACTGGTCAATGGTGACGGCCTCGTGCTACAGCCTGGGATGTCGATCGTGTTGACCGGCGCGATGGGCCTTGACCGAGCAACGTGGACTCAGCACGCCGAAGCAGCAGGCCTGGTGGTTGACGCGAGCGTGACCAAGAAGACGCAGCTCGTTGTCGCTGCGGATCCGGACACGTTGTCGGGGAAGGCCAAGAAGGCGCGCCTTTACGGCGTTCCTGTCGTCAGTGAGGCCGCGTTCGCGGAGGCTCTCGGAAGTCTGCTAGGCCAACGGCCGAGGAGTTCGTCTGCGTGCTTGTCCAGGTAACGGATTCCCATCGCCTGGACTGTTGACACATCCTCCGGCGGGGGCGCGCACCGGTACTTCCGGTGCCCCAGGGTGCGGCTGCACAAACACCGCCGGCCCTCGCCCTCGGACCGAATGTGACCCGTGAGGTGAACGGACGGCTCAGGCTCGAATCGCGGCCACCTGCCGGGCCGTCCTGGCCAGCTCCTGCGCGTCGCTGCCGGGCCGGGCGTCCAACGCGTCGGCCAGCGGTTCGAGCCACCGCTTGCGGGCACGGACCGACCGGAGCAAGCCCGCCCCGTCGATGGCTCCCTTCGCCAGCCGTAACCCGTTGGGCTCCCCAGCCCTGACACGGATGGTGGCCAGAGTGATGTCGGCGAGCACGCCGTTGCGTCGCTCACCGCTGCCCCAGGCACGCACCGCACCCGCCGCGTAAGACTCCGCCACGTCGAGGCGCCCCAGGTTCAGGTAAATCCGAGCGGTCAGCTCGTCCATCCCGGATCGCTCGAAGCTGTCGGGCGCTTCCCACCCATCGCGTGCCCGGGCCAACGCGGTCGGCGCCTGCTCGTGACCCATATCGGCCAACGCCAGCGCCGACTCACCCGCCAACCACGCGGCCACAACCTCGATCCGAGGGTCGTCACCGGGAGCACCCAGGAGCGTGATCTGCCCGAGCTGAAAAAGCTTGACCGCATCGTCGGGGCGACCGTGCTCGCGCTCGATGGCCCCAGCGTAGCGCAGCGTGCTCGACACCTGGAAAACGTCGCGGACCTTGCCCGCCAGCTCCACAGCCTGCTGGAAGTAGTGCCAGGCGCTCCCATCCTGCCCGGAATCGGCGCAGCACCACCCGGCCAGCACAGCCAGCTCGGTCAGGGCCGATCCGAGCCTCGCCGCGACCGGCTCGGGTGCGGGCACCGCACGCAGCCGCATCGACTGGTCAGCGACCGCGCGGACCAGGTCAGCCTGCCCCCCGCGCTCACGCGCCAGGTCACGCAGGTGCCTGGTCAGGCGCTCGATCTCGACCACGTCCGCCATCCCAAGCCGGGACGGCAGCGGCGCCTCGGGCGGGGCGGGCAGGTTGACTAGCTCCCCCAGGAGAGGGTGACCCGACAGTGCGGCTGCCCCCGCGGCGGCCAGGAGTGCGCGGCGGCGCATCTCGTCGGTCACCGCCTTCCACGCTGCCTCATCCTCCCGAGCGTAAGCGCTGTGCTCAGCGTCAGCGGATCCCAGGCGCATCGATCCCCGCTCGATGCCCAGGCCGTCGCAGATCCGCTCCAGCACAGTCACGTCCCGCACCCGGCGACCCTTGAGGATCTCCGACACCTCGGACTGCGACTGGCCGGTCAGGACGGCGATTCGCCGCTGGGTCAGTCCGGCGTCCTTAAGCACTCGGTACAGCGCGGCGATGTCGCGCTCGATCAGGATCCGGCGCACGTCGTCACGGCGGTACAGCGCGGGATCGACAGGCGGAGCTGGATCATCCGCCGGGCTCGCACCGGGCTCTGCCTGGTCCGACTTCGCGTTCAGGTTGTGCGCGTGTCCGTAGCTCACTGGTCTACCGCTCTCCTTGGTACATGGCCGGGGCCACAGCGGTGCCCAGGTCTCGATGACATGGGTCCTCGACCTCCTTCCAGGTCTGGATCAAGGCCCCGCCGTGGTGTTGCAGCACCCGGGCGGGCCGCCTTGTATCTGCGGCCTGAGGCTAGCGGTAAACGTGGCAATAACGGTAAGCGTGGTAAACCTGGCGACCAGTGACACATGGCGCTATCAACGCACGAAGATCGGGGGATGGGCGATCGACTGGTGAGCACCGGGCAAGCCGCCCGTGAACTCGGCATCGACCCCTCCACCCTTGCGAGGTGGGCAAGGACCGGCCTCGCGGCGCCGGACTTCACCACCGCCGGGGGCCACATGCGCTGGGACGTTGAGCGTTTGCGTGAGCAGCTCCGGGAGCAGCGCGAGCGCGGCAGGTGAGCTAGCCCGCCGAGGCCCGGGGCGTCCGCTTGCCACGCCTTGATCGATGTGACGTCACCGGTGACGAGCTCGGACAGCGCGTCGGCGATCACCCGGTCGCGGTCCTGCGCGGCGTGCTGGTAGTCGGTGCCTCGCCACGGTTTGATGACCTAGCTGCACCTCCCGCTGAGTGGAGCGTCACGTTCCATGTGTTGCTGACGGCGCGGTGTTCGTGGGGCAGGAGGCCGAGCGGCAGGCTGCGATCGACCCGGCGCGCTACGAGCCGAACCCCAAGCGGGGGATCGACGAGGGGGGAGCTGCTGCTCGGTGACACGCGGGCAGCGCTGGCGCCCCGGTGCGATCCGTGTTCGGATCGGAAGGGTTCCAACCCGCTGCTCAGTGCCCCCACGGGATCGGTTCAGCGGGATCGATGACGCACTCGTTGCCGGGCGGCTGCGGAGGTGGGGATGGCGAGCGAGGGGTGGCTCGAGAGCCTCGTTCTCGGTGACGTGCTCAGGACACGCGCCGAGACCCACCGGAACGCGACGTTCCTCAAGTTCACCGAGGGCGAGCTCACCTTCGCCGAGGTGGACACGCTGGCCGACCGGTACGCCTGCGGGTTCGCCGCCGAGGGGGTGCACCGTGGCGACCACGTCGCGGTGATACTGCCCAACTGCCCCGAGTTCGTGCCGGTGATCGTCGCGCTGGCCCGGCTCGGTGCGGTCGCGGTGCCCGTGAACACGGCTTACCACGGCGAGCTGCTGCGCCACGTGCTGGACAGCGCGGACGTCTCCACGGTGCTGGTCGACGCCGAGTACGTCGACCGGCTGCCTCCCGTCGCGATGCAGGTACCGGACCTGGTACGGGTGATCGTCCGGGGTGGAACGGGGAAGCCGCTGGATCTGCTCGGCGCACCAGCGATCCCGATGTCGCGACTGCTGTCCCGCGGCGCCGACCCGGTGCGGGCCGCCGTCAGCTTCGCCGACCTGCAGGCGGTCATGTACACCTCCGGCACAACCGGCCGCTCCAAGGGTGCGATGGTGCCGCACGCCCTGGCCCTGACCTGCGCGCAGGACTCGTTGGACTTCCTGGACCGCTGGGGCAAGACGATCTACTGCCCGCTGCCGCTGTTCCACGCCGCCGGGTTGTGGGACGGGGTGTTCGCCGCGCTGCTGTCCGGCAGCGCGATCGGCATCGTCGAGCGGTTCAGCGCGTCACGGTTCTGGGACGACGTCCGCCGCTTCGACGCTCAGGTCGCCATGAGCGTGTTCGCGATGATCCCGATCCTGCTCGGTGCGCCGCCCACCCCTCGGGACCGCCAGCATCCGCTGGAGACCTTCTACATGGGCAAGTCGATGCTGGACGCCCCGCTGGTGGAGCGGTTCGGGGTCCGGTCGGTGGAGACCTACACGAGCACGGAGGTCGGCATCGCCACCGGCAGCCCGTACGGTCAGTGGCGCGTCGGGTCCTGCGGGCGGGTACACGAGGAGCGCTTCGAGGTGTCGGTGGTCGACGAGTGGGACCGGGAGGTCGGCCCGGGCGAGCCCGGCGAGCTGGTGGTGCGCCCCCGTCAACCATTCGTGATCACCACGGGGTACTACGGCATGCCCGAGGCCACCGCCCGTGCCTTCCGCAACCTGTGGTTCCACACCGGCGACCGCGCCTGGCGTGACGACGATGGCTACTTCTACTTCCTCGACCGGATCGCGGACGCGATCCGGCGGCGCGGGGAGAACATCTCCGCCTTCGACATCGAGTGCGAGGTCAACCTGCACCCCGCGGTGCTCGAGTGCGCCGCCTTCGGGGTGCCCTCGGAGCTGGCGGAGGAGGAGGTCAAGCTGGCCGTCGTCCGTGCCGCCGGTGCGGAGCTGAGCGAGCCCGAGCTGGCCGCGTTCTGCGCGGCCAAGCTGCCCTCGTTCATGGTGCCGCGCTACATCGAGTTCGTCGCCGAGCTGCCCCGCACACCCACCGACAAGGTCGCCAAGCACGCGCTGCGCGCGATGGGTGACCACGGCCTCACCCCTGGCACCTGGGATCGCACGCGCGCAGCGCGTGATGCCAGGGGAGGGCGCGTCGATGCGGTGCCGGCGCAGCGGGCGGGTCAGGAGTCCGCGACAACCAGGACGACACCGGGGAGGACCACATGAACTGGGCGGACACCCCGGAGCAGGCCGCGTTCCGCGGTGAGGTGCGGGCCTTCGTCCGCGATCGGTTCCCGGCCGGGTACACCCCGGACCCGGACGCCGAGCAGAGCCTCGAACCCGAGGACGTCTTCGGCTACAACTGGCCGGTCGACCGGGACAGCGGCGACCCGCAGCGGCGCGCCGGCGCCCGGGAGTGGGCGGCCGCCCTTGCCGAGCGCGGCTGGATCACCCCCTGCTGGCCGGCCGAGTACGGCGGCGCGGGCCTGTCCCCGCTGGAGGAGTTCATTCTCCACGAGGAGATGATGCGGGCCCGGGTGCCGACCGTGAACGGCATCGGCGCCTTTTTGCTCGGCCCGACCCTGCTCAAGCACGGCTCCGAGGAGCAACGAGCCCAGCATCTCCCTCCGATCGCCCGCGGCGAGCGCACCTGGGCGCAGGGCTTCTCCGAGCCGGGGGCGGGCTCCGACCTGGCCGGGCTGCGCACCCGCGCGGTCCGGGACGGCCCGGGAGACGATGCGGACTACGTCGTCAACGGGCAGAAGGTGTGGACCTCGCTGGGGCACCACGCCGACTGGCTGTTCGTGCTGGTCCGCACGGACCCCGAGGCTTCGCCCCAGCACCGCGGCATCACGTTCCTGCTGGTCGATGCGACGGCTCCCGGCGTCACCGTCCGGCCGATCCGCGACATCCGTGGCGACGCGCCGTTCGCGGAGATCTTCTTCGACGACGCGCGGGTGCCCGTTGCGAACCGGGTCGGCGAGCAGAACCGCGGCTGGTACGTGGCGATGGACGCGCTCAGCTTCGAGCGAGCCGGCATCGGCGCCACCATCAAGTACGAGCAGGCGCTGGCGCGCCTGGTCGAGCACATCGGCTCGCCGGAGGGTCGGGATCACCTGCGGGAGGGCTTCGAGCACGGCACCCGCCAGGAGATCGCCCGGCGCTACACCGAGATGCGGGTGCTCTACAACATCGCCCGCTACACCGTGTCCAAGCAGACCGTGTCCGAGCAGGATGGCGGCGGCGTGCCCGGCTACGAGGCGTCGGTCAACCAGCTGTTCAGCGCGGAGCTGCACCAGCGGCTGGCGCGCACCGGAGCGCAGGTGTTCGGCCAGCACGCCCTGCTGTGGCAGCGCCGCGACGCCCCGCTGGACGCCGCGTTCACCCATCTGCGGCTGGACTCGGTGGCCGCCACCTTCCTCGGTGGCGCCTCGGAGATCCAGCGCAATGTCATCGCGACCCGGGGCCTGGGACTGCCCCGGTCCTGAGGAGGAGCACATGGACGAGGGACTGGACGTCACGACCAAGGACCGGGTCTGCTGGATCACCCTGGACCGGCCCAAGAAGCTCAACTCGCTGACCCCGGAGATGATGCACGGCCTGCGCCGGGTGTTCACCGACATCGACGACGACGCGGGAGTCTGCGTCGCGGTGTTGCGCGGGGCCGGCGAGAAGGGGTTCTGCGCCGGCATGGACCTGGACTGGTCGGAGTCGCTGACCAGGGCCGACCGAATCGAGCAGGGCCGCCTCGGCGAGAAGACGTTCGCGATGATGGAGCGGCTGTCGATCCCGGTGTTCGCCGCGGTGCACGGCTACGCCGTGGGCGGCGGGCTCGAGCTGGCGCTGGCCGCGGACTTCATCGTGTGCTCCGACAACGCCAAGATGGGCCTGACCGAGATCACCCTCTCGGCCCGTCCCCCGTACCGGCCGAAGATCACTGAGGACGGTGACCCGGACCAGCCCGAGTTCGGTGGCAGCGCTCCTGGCTGGGGTGGGATGAAGCGACTGCCACAGCGGGTCGGCCTGGCGCGGGCCAAGGAGATGCTGTTCACCGGCATCCGGCTCGACGCGCAGCGCGCCCTGCAGCTCGGGCTGGTCAACGACGTCTACCCCGCCGCCGAGTTCGACGACCGGATCGCCGCGCTCGCCGAGCGGATCGCGGCGATGAACCGCTACAACCTCCGGCTCGTCAAGGAGCTGGTGACCGGCGGCTACGACTGGATCGAGCCGCATCCCAGCTGATCGTCGGAAAGGACGAGAAGATGCTGCGCATCTACCGGATCGACCACGTCGCGGCGGCCGCGCCCGACCTGGACAAACAGGTCGGCCTGCTGGAGGGGCTGTTCGGGTTCCGCCGCACCCACACCTGGGACAACCCCGAGCAGGGCGTGCGCGGGGTGCGCCTAGCCGTGCCGGGCAGCTGGGGGCAGACCTGGGTGGTGCTCGCGCCGTCCGGCGACGGCGGGTCGCTGCAAGCCTGGCTCGGCGAGCACGGCGGCCGGCCGGGCCTGCACCACGTCGGCGCCGAGGTGCCCGACCTCGACGCGGCCGTCGCCGAGCTGGAGAGCCGCGGTCTCAAGATCACCGACTCGGTGCCGGGGCGCTGGGTGGAGGCGTCGCTGTCCCCGCCCGAGGCCGGGCCCGGCGTGCTGTGGCGGCTGCGCGGGCCAGGAAACCTCGCCATGCTGGGTGACGACAACGCCATGGCGGTGGACCCGGCGCCCGTCGAGGGGGCTTCCCTGGGCATCCGCGGTATCGACCACATCTGCCAGGCCTTCGCCGACCGCGACGAGCTCGCCCGCTGGTACGCCGATCTGGCCGGCTTCGTGCAGGTCTGGCGCACCGCCGACGACGAGATCCCGGACATGGCCGACCTGGTCCTCAACATCCCCGGCTCCAGCATCTGCTGGGAGGTCATCACCGGCCGCGGCGAGGACTCCTTCGTCGACAAGTTCCTGGAGCGCAGTGGCCCGGCCGCGCACCACGTCACGTTCGAGGTGGTCGACTGGGACGCCGCGCTGGCCGCCTGCGACGCGCACCACGTGCCGACCTTCGACGACGAGGAGGGCGTCACCGACGGAGCCCGGTGGAAGCACACGTTCATCCACCCCAAGCACGCGGGCGGCATCCTCGTGCAGCTCTTCTGGGAGGAGCGGCCGGGGGTCTGGGTGCGCTCGGACAAGATCCCGGCCCCAATAGGACGTGACACCGGTAGGACGTGACACCGATGGACCTGACTCTGACCCCGGATCAGGAGCTGATCCGCAGCACCGCCCGGGACGTGCTCGCCTCGCGGGCCGCCACGGCCGGCGTGACCGCGGTCGCCAGCGAGCCCGCCGGCTACTCGGCCGCGCTGTGGAAGGAGATGGTCGAGCTCGGCTGGACCGGCCTGGCCGTTCCGGAGTCCTACGGCGGCGTCGGCGAGGGTTTCCTGGAGGCGTGCCTGCTGATCGAGGAGATGGGTGCGGCCCAGGTGCCGAACCCGTTCCTGGCCACCGTCGGCTGCTGCGCGCCCGCGATCGAGCGGTTCGGCACCGGTGAGCAGCGGGAGCGCTGGCTCTCCCGCATCGCGGAGGGCCGGGTGCTGACCTACGCCCGTGCCGCACCGCGCGGCGGCTGGGGCCCGGACGGGTCGACCGTCTCGGCCGTCGCGTCCGGTGACGGCGGACACACCCTGGACGGCGCTGCCCGGTTCGTGCCGTTCGGCCACGTCGCCGAGGACGTCCTGGTGCTGGCCGAGACCCCGGACGTGGGGCTGACGGCCTTCCTGGCCGACGCCGCGGCGCCCGGCCTGACCGCCGACGCGCTGGACGTCGTCGGCCCCAACCGGGAGCATGACCTGCACCTCGTCAACGTCGCGGTGCCCGCCGACCGGGTGCTGGGCGAGGTCGGTGGCGGGACCGCGGTCGCCGCGACGGCCGCTGCCTTCGGCGCCGCGGCCACTTGCGCGGAGATGGTGGGCGGCGTGCAGCGGGTGCTGGACATGACCGTCGAGTACGCGACGCAGCGGAAGCAGTTCGGGCGCGCGATCGGCAGCTTCCAGGCCGTCCAGCACCACTGTGCGGACATGGCCATCGACGTGCTGACCGCACGGTTCATCGCCTACGAGGCGATCTGGCGGCTCACCGCGCCGGGCCAGGCCGCCGACGAGGTGGCGCTGACCGTGTCGACGGCCAAGGCGTGGGTCAGCGAGGCCTACCAGCGGGTGTGCGCGCTCGGGCACCAGGTGCACGGTGCGATCGGGTTCACCGGTGAGCACCACCTGCACCACTACCTGCGACATGCGATGAGCGCGGCGCTGGCGTTCGGCGACGGGGACTTTCACACCGACCGGGTGGCCGACGGGTTGGGCCTGCCGGTCTGCTGAGCTGTCGTGGTGCGGCACCTGCGACAACCGGCGACGTTCGCAGCAGCAACGCTGTGCATTCACGACCGCAACTACTTGCGACGAAACCGTCACTTCATGGAACGGACCTGGCAGGGTCTGCGTCGCAGTGCCGTCCGAACACGATGTCCAACGACGATGTCCGAACCATCAACCCGGTAGGGGGTAAGGCAACAATGAGTGCAGGCGCTTACGGCACCTCGATCGAAGAGATGCAGGCCGCTGCCAACCACGTGCACGAGGTGAACGAGAGCGTGCAGGGGCAGCTGTCGTCGTTGCGGAACCAGCTGGCTCCGCTGGCAGGTGCCTGGAAGGGGCAGGCGTCGACGGCGTTCCAGACGCTGATGACGCGGTGGGACACCAATGCGCGGTCGCTGAACGAGGCGCTGCGGGGGATCGGGGAGTCGATCCAGTCCTCGGGCACGACCTATGCCCAGCAGGAGGAGCAGCAGCAGCAGGCGATGTCGAACATCACCAACGCGCTGGGCTGATGCTCCGGTGCTGGTGTCCAGTTCTTTTCGAGGTGAAGGGGAGTAGTGGTGTCCGGTGAGATCCTGGTGACGTTCGGGGAAATCTCGAACGCACAGTCGTCGGTGGCGGCGACATCTCGCAACATCAACCAGCAGCTGGACGACCTGAAGTCCTTCCTGGCGCCGTTGGTGGCGACCTGGACGGGTCAGGCGGCGGAGGACTACCAGGTCAAGCAGAAGCAGTGGGACGACTCGGCGGCGCAGCTGAACCAGGTGCTCAGCCAGGTCGGTGTGGCGTTGGGGACGGCGAACGACAACTACCAGCAGGCGGAGCGGGCGAACGCGGCACGGTGGACCTGAGCGGTTGTGCGCTGCGGCCCTTGGAGGATCGTCCCCGGGGCCGCGGCCACGTCCACCGACCCAGTCGTGACCGTGCTGCGTCGGACCCGCTTTGACCCTGCTGCATCGAGCCGGGTATCTTCGAGCGCTGTTGAGCGGATCCGCGCGGCCGCACGGCGGGCGCGCTGTTGCGGGTGTGGCCCGCACGGCGTGAGTTGCCGAACCTGAGTTGCCGAACTTGCCCCTGACGAACATGTGATGACGAGGTAGATCCGTGCGGACGTACAGCCCGAAGCCAGGCGAGGTCGAGCGAGCCTGGCACGTCATCGACGCTGCGGACGTGGTCCTGGGCCGGCTCGCCACCCATGCTGCGACCCTGCTGCGCGGCAAGCACAAGCCGACCTTCGCGCGGCACGTCGACACCGGGGACTTCGTCGTCGTGGTCAACGCCGGCAAGGTGTCGCTGTCGGGCAACAAGGGCGATCGCAACTTCGTCTACCGGCACAGTGGCTATCCCGGTGGTCTGAAGCAGCGCTCCTTCACCGAGATGCTCGAGAAGCACCCCGAGAAGCTGGTCGAGCGGGCGGTGAAGGGCATGCTCCCCAAGAACAAGCTGGGGCGGGCGATGGCCAAGAAGCTCAAGGTCTACGCCGCAGCCGAGCATCCGCACGCCGCCCAGCGGCCGCAGCCGTTCGAGATCACCCAGATCGCCCAGTGACCCGGTAAGAGCTCCCAGTGAGGATCCGAGAGACAACGTGAGTACCCCCGAGAGCCCGCAGGGCGAGGCCGCAGCGGCCGCCCCCGTTCCCCGGGAAGGCGCCGCCCCCGAGTCGTCGATCGTCCCCGGAGGCGTCGTCACCGACGAGCCGGGCTCCCCGGAAGGGGCAGCCGTCGTCCCGACGCACGAACCGGTCGCCGTCCCGGGCGATGTGGTCCCGGGCGACGTGGCCGCCGAAGGGCGAACGGTCACACCGGCCGTGGCCGGCCGGCTCGTGCAGAGCGTAGGCCGCCGCAAGCAGGCCGTCGTGCGGGTGCGGTTGGTGCCCGGCACCGGAACGTTCACCCTCAACGGGAAGAGCCTCGAGCAGTACTTCCCGAACAAGGTGCACCAGCAGCTGGTCCGCGACCCGCTGGTCACCGCGGAGCGCACCGAGTCCTACGACGTCATCGGCACCCTTTCCGGTGGCGGCACCTCCGGGCAGGCCGGGGCACTCCGCCTCGCCGTTGCCCGCGCGTTGATCGAGCTCGACCCCGACGACCGCCCGGCGCTGAAGCGGGCCGGCTTCCTCACCCGTGACCCCCGGGTCAAGGAGCGCAAGAAGTATGGCCTGAAGAAGGCTCGCAAGGCCCCGCAGTACAGCAAGCGCTGAGCATGCCCCGCTTGTTCGGCACCGACGGGGTGCGTGGCCTGGCCAACACCGATCTGAGTCCCGAGCTGGCGCTGTCGGTGGCCGGTGCGGCGGCCCGGGTGCTCGCCGAGCACGCGGGCACCCGGCGCCCCGTCGCGCTGGTCGGCCGGGACCCGCGGGCGAGCGGCGAGATGCTGGAGGCCGCCGTCACGGCTGGCCTCACCGCGGCCGGCGCGGACGTGCTGCGGGTCGGGGTACTGCCGACGCCCGCGGTGGCGCACCTGGTGGGTGAGCTCACCGTCGACCTCGGCGTGATGATCACTGCCTCGCACAACCCGATGCCGGACAACGGGCTCAAGCTCTTCGCCGTCGGCGGGCACAAACTGCCCGACGTGGTGGAGGACGAGATCATCGCCCGGCTGGACGAGGCAGGCCCGCGCCCGACCGGGAAGCAGATCGGCCGGGTGCACGACCTCGCCGACGCCGAGCACCGCTATGTCCGGCATCTGCTGGTAGCCAGCCCGCAGCCCCTCGACGGGCTGTTCATGGTGGTGGACTGCGCGCACGGCGCGGCATCGGCGGTGGCCCCGGAGACCTACCGCCGGGCCGGCGCCGAGGTGATGGCGCTGCACGCCGAGCCGGACGGGCTCAATATCAACGACGGGTGCGGCTGCACGCACCTCGACGGGCTGCGCAAGGCGGTGCTGGAGCAGGGCGCGGATCTCGGCATCGCGCACGACGGCGATGCCGATCGATGCCTGGCCGTGGACGCGACCGGCGAGGTGGTCGACGGCGACCAGGTGATGGCGGTGCTCGCCGTCGCGATGCGGCAGTCGGGCGAGCTGGTGCAGGACACCCTGGTGACGACCGTGATGAGCAACCTCGGCCTGCACCTGGCCATGCGCGAGCACGGCATCACGGTGCACACCACCGGCGTGGGTGACCGCTACGTCCTTGAGGCGCTGCGCTCCGGCGGTTACACGCTCGGTGGCGAGCAATCCGGGCACGTCGTGCTCCCCGCGCACTGCACCACCGGTGACGGCATCCTCACGGCGCTGCGCCTGATGGTCCGGATGGCCGATCGCGGCGCCACGTTGGCCGAGCTGGCGAGCGTCGTGTCCCCGCTGCCGCAGGTCCTGGTGAACGTCCGGGTGACGGATCGGGCTGCGGTGGCCACGGCACCGGCAGTGGCCGCGGCGGTGGCCGGCGCGGAAGCGGAGCTGGGCGAGCGCGGCCGCGTGCTGCTGCGGCCCTCGGGCACCGAGCAGCTCGTGCGGGTGATGGTCGAGGCGCCCGCCCAGGACGTCGCGGACGAGGTCGGCCGGCGCATCGCCGCTGTCGTCGCCTCGGTCGGCGCAGACGCGGGTGCGGGCCGTGCCAGTGGATGACCGCGCCTTCGCTGCCCGTGCGGTGGCGATCAGCGAGGCGTCTCGCAGCCGGGTGGACCGGCTGCGGCGCGAACTCGCCGAGCAGCAGGCGGCAGCGCGGGTTCGGGGTCGGGGCCATCTCCAGCGGATGGTGGACCTCGCGGGCCGCGCGACTCAGGAAGCCATGGCTGCGGCGGAGCCAGACCGCGCGACGAAGCGCGCTCCGGTGGGGGCATCCCCGAAGCGGACTCCAGCCCGCGACCCCGGGGACGAGTCCTTCTCGGACCGGCACTGGCTGCACTGACCGCAGGAGGCGAACCGGATGATGCCTCACCCGGTGATGGGGGAATCTGGCAGCGGGAGGAGACGTCGTGACCGGTGGATACCACGTTCCAGCCGACGAGGTCACAGGCATCGGGCGACTCTTCGGTGACCACGTGCCCGGCATCACCGATCAGGCCGCCGTGGTGGGTGCGAGCACTGTGTCGGGAAGCACGGTCGGCGAGCCGTTCTTCGCGGCGGGAGAGGCGTACGCAGCCCTGGTCCTGCGCCTGGAGAAGACGATCACTGACTACGGCGCCCGAGTCGAGGCCATCGCGACTGGCTTGCTGGCCGATGCCGAGAAGTATGAGGCCTCCGAATCGGACGACACCGCCGAACTCGGGGGACTGTGATGGAACTGGCACACGGCCGGCATGCGGAGCGGGACGCGTGGGAGATTGCGCGCGGCAGGGTGCTGCTGGACGATCCCACCGGGTCCGCTTGGAGGTCTGACGAGCTCCTGGCCGCCGGTGCGGCAGGTCTGCGGTTCTTCGACATGTTTGGTCCGCTGTATTCGAGGTATACCGCAGTGCCGTTCGACGTCGAGCGGGAGATCTACGGTCCGTTCCGCCGCCTGGCGGGTATGGACTTCGCCGCGCTGCGCCGCGACTCGGCGGCCCTTCAGGCTTGCGGGCAGAGCCTGGCGGTGTCGACCGGCGTGCTGCGGAGCTCGTTCGTTGGGTTGGCCAGCCGCTGGTGGGGGCACGCTGCATCGAACGCGATGGATCACGTCGTCGCCGTCCTGGGCATCGCCGACCGGCTGAACGAGGACACCGCAGCGGTGGGGCGAGCCTGCGGCCACCTCGCGGACGCGCTGGAGGGGGTGGTCCGGTCCTACGCCTCGGCAGCCCTGTCACTGCACAGCCCGACGTGCGCGACGGGATCCCCCGCGCTCGTCGACAGTTTGATCGAGTTCGTGATGCACAGGACAACCGCTGCGCAGCCGGTCGCGCGGCAGGTCCTGGACGAGGACTTCGTCCCGACATTCGAGGAGCGGCTGCGGGCCTTCCGCGAGGAGGTCGTTGCCCGGCACGAGGACGACATTCGCGCACTGTGGTCGGCGTTTCACGATGCAACGTCGGTGGAGAACGTTCCCGAGAACCCGTTCGCGGGCATCTCCCCGGTCGGGCCACCCGCCGTGGCGCCACCCGCCGCAGAACTGCTCACTATGGGGCCACCCGCGGCCGAACCACCCGCGATCGGGCCCGTGCCGATGCACTCCCTGCAGTCCGGCGACCCGGCTGGGGGCGAAGCGGTCACGATCCGCCACGGTGCCTCGACGGTCGTCGCACAGAGCCCGGACGGCACCGGTTCGGTTCGGATCACGGCCGATGACGGCAGTGGCCGGACACCACAGGAGCACGCCGTCGACCTCGGGGCCGATGCATCCGGAACCCGGACGCAGGGCTCCGGCACCGGCCAGTTGGATACGGCGCGGGACAGCGCAGTGGTCTTCGAGCTGGGCGATGTCACCGTCACCGCGGAGCGGATCGCCGGTGGCGCCGGGCTGCTCGTCACGATCGACGGCGGTACCGGGGAGGCGTCCCGCTACCTGGTCGACTTCCACCCGTTGCGTGGGGTGACCGCGCACCGGGTGCCGGACTCGGACGGGATCGGGGCAGCGCTCGGGGACAGCCCGGTGCCCAGCCGGGGGGCATCGCTCGGCCGCGCCGGCCTGTCCGGAGCGGAGCCGGTCGACGGGGTGACCTTCCCCGACGGTGGCGCGGTCCTCGGTGACGCCGGACCGGGCGGCGCGAGTCTTGGCTCGGTGGCCGACCGGGAACGTTCCGGTGGTGGCTCGCGTCTCCCGACCGAGTTGGTCCAGGAGCGGGACGCGCGGGAGAAGCTGCGAACAGCACCGGTTCGTAGACCCTGACCTCGCCGCGGTGCAGGGCCACTCAGCTGGCATCGTCGAGCGCGGCGGCTGCTCGGCCGGCGCGTCATCGACATGCGAGGGATGCCTGACGTACCAGTCGGCCATCTTCCGTCCGGCGCCGACTTACTGGGGTGCCGTCGCGGTGAGCTGGCCGATGGTGGCGGTGCGCAGGTCGCCGTCCAGCAGGGCGTCGTGCTCGAGCCGCCCGGCGAGGTGGTGCAGCAGGAACGCGGTGACCAGTGCCCGGCTGATCCGGCGGGTGCCGCCTTCCGGCCTGCCGTCGAGCACCAGGTCACTCCAGTGCCAGCCGCGGGTGAAACCCAGGTGGCTCGCCTTGGTCAGGGTGCGCAGCTGGACCGGGCCCGCCCACGCCTGGGCGACGGCCTCGGCGTTGCCCGCGGCGGGCGCGACGCGGTCCTTGCCCGCCGCGAGATGCATCGCGGGCATGTCGCAGCGCCTCGCGGCGTCCACGCTCGAGGGCCGGGTCTCGGCGAGGGCGAGGGTGGCCACCGCGCGGATCCGCGGCTCGCTGCTCGCGGCGAGCACCGCGCACCCCCCACCCATGCCGTGACCGGCCAGCCCGAGCTTGCCGGCGTCGACGCTGATGCCCCCGTCCCCGAGCCGGGCATCGGTGCAGATGTCCAGCGTGCTGCGCAGGTCGGCGGCGTACTCGTGGTGCGCGGGCAGCGCCCCGCCGTGGGTGCCCGGGCAGGCCGCGACGATGCCCCACGAGGCGAGGTGACGCAGCAACTCCTCGTACCGCCCAGGTGGCTGCAGCCAGCCGTGACCGAACGCCACCGCCGGCAGGCCGAGCCCGGAGCGTGGCGTGAACACCACGCCCGGCAGCCCGGCGGGGTCGAGGTCCCCGCAGAGCACCTCGTGCGGTCCCCGCCGGGTGAGTTCCTGGGCGGCGAGCTTGGCTGCCCTGCGGCTGCCTGGGGCCTTGTCTGGCCCCCCTCCTGCCTTGACACTGGCTGCCTTGACACCGGCTGCCTTGATACTGGGTGGCATGGGCCGGGACGGTACCGCGCCCGGTGCCGCCGCGTCCCGTGGCCGGGTCGTCGGGGGCCGTTCCCGCCGCGCCGGAGGGGTCACCCGCCTCGGCTACCGTGAGCGCCATGGGTGGAATCGTCGGCTACGTCGGACTCGCCAGGTCGGTCGCCGTCGGATGAGACGCGTGCCGCTCGGTTCCGCACCCCGTCTCTCACCGGCGGAGCCGCAGGGAGCGTGGTGTGTCGAGCGGATCCGCGTGGCCGAGGACGCGGTGCTGGCGCGGACCGGGGAGGGTGCGCTCATGCGGCGGGCGGCGTTCGGGCTCGCTGCCGTGGCCGCGCGGATGGTGCGCGAGCGCACCGGCGGGGTCGCCGGGCGCCGGGTGGGCCTGCTGGTGGGGGCGGGCAACAATGGCGGCGATGCCCTGTGGGCCGGGGCGTTCCTGCGCCGTCGCGGCGTCGCCGTGACCGCGGTGCTGCTC
>DASQWR010000112.1:0-7718 GCA_035640155.1 Pseudonocardiaceae bacterium | reverse complement strand
CCGGGCGGCGACGTGATCCATTACCAGGACGGCAACAACCTCGCCGACGCCCAGACCCGATTCGTCGTCACCATGTTCGGCGTCCCCGGCCAGCCGATGCTCATCCCGGTGAGTGGCGAGGAGCTCGAGGAACGGCGGTCCCGCCGCGCGCCCCGTCCGTGACCCCGGGGTGAGCTAGGCGTCGAGGGCCCTTGAAGAGGCACTCCTGCGCTCGGCTTTCGGAACCGCCGGCCCGGCGACGTCGTTTCCGTGTGTCGTCCTCGCGAGGTGCTGGTGTGTCGAGAGGGGAACAAGAGTGAACCACTGATCCGTGACACGACCGGCATCACGGCGCTGTTCGCGGATCTGCGTCACAGTTCCTGGGGGCCGTGTTGTCCTCGCTTTCGGACCTGCCGATGACGGTGGGCAGGGGGGATCGCGTTCGTCGAATGAAGGGATACGTCGTGAAGGTCGTGGTAATCGGGGGGACGGGGCTGATCGGGTCGAAGCTGGTCGCCAAGCTGGGCGAGCATGGGCACGAGGCGCTGCCAGCTGCCCCGAGCACCGGCGTGAACACCCTCACCGGGGAAGGTCTGGTCGAGGTGCTCGAGGGCGCGGCGGTCGTGGTGGACGTGTCGAACTCGCCGTCGTTCGCCGATGACCCGGTCATGGAGTTCTTCCGGACCTCCACTACCAACCTGCTCGACTACTCCGGGGAGGCGGGGGTCGGGCACTACGTGGCGCTGTCGGTGGTCGGCACGGACCGGCTGTTGGAGTCGGGCTATTTCCGCGCGAAGATCGTCCAGGAGGAGCTGATCCGCGAGTCGGGCCGGGCGTACTCGATCGTGCACGCCACCCAGTTCTTTGAGTTCGTCAAGGCCATCGCGGACTTCAGCACGGTCGATGGCAAGGTCCACCTGCCGCGGGCTCTGATCCAGCCGATGGCGGCCGATGACGTTGCCGCTGGGGTCGGACGCGTCGCGGTGGGGGAGCCGCTGAACGGGATCCGCGAGATCGGCGATCCGGAGCAGTTCTGGCTCGACGAGCTGGTGCGCAAGGGCCTCGCGGCCACGGGCGACCCGCGCGAGGTCATCACCGACGAGCAGGCCCGCTACTACGGGCTGCGGCTGAGCGAGCGGACGCTGCTCCCCGGTCCGGATGCCGAGCTCGGGGAGATCACCTTCGACGAGTGGCTCGCCCAGCAGTAGTCGCGGTCCACCATCGCGGGGACGGCCGTTCAGGACCGTTGGCTGCCTCCCGCAGCTGGTAGATGCGCACGCATCAGATGTGCTGCACGACCACATTCGACGGAAACAGGCCATGAACCAACCGACGTGTCGGTCGCCTTCCCCGGGGCTGGCGGCGGACTGCAGCAGCAGGGCAAAGGAAGTGGCGGTGGGGGGCGGAGGAGGAGCACTCGTCCGGGTCCGGCGCGTCCCCGGCGTGGAGCAGGGCGACCTCGCGACGCCCGACGACATGCGCTTGGCCGACGCGTCGTCCTGGGACGCGAGCCCGATCGCGCGCCCTTCGCGTTGTGCCGCCGAGCCGGGGGCCTGGTGCGCGCTGTCGTGCAGCCGTCCTGTCATGCCGATGTGCGGACGGCCAGGAGTCACGGAAGCGACCGGCGACCCCGAGGCGGCGGTGCAGAGCGTGCGCCGGCGGGCCGCGACTTCATTCCTGCGGGGTGAGGCGACCGCTGTCCGAGGGCCCCTACGATTGTCGCAGCCCCCATCGGAAGGAGCACCATGAGCGAGCCGACGACCAACGCCCCGCCGATCGTGCTGATCCATGGGCTTTGGATGACCGCCCGAAGCTGGGATCGCTGGGTGGAGTACTACCGGGCGAAGGGACATGAGGTCATCGTGCCCTCGTACCCGGGATTCGAGATCGAGGTCGAGGCGCTGCGCGAAAAGCCCGAGATCATCGCCGCGGCATCGGTCCCCGCGACCCTCGACCATCTCAGCGACGTGGTCGAGAGCCTGGACCGTCCGCCGATCATCATGGGCCACTCCTTCGGCGGGACCTTCACCCAGCTCCTGGTCAACCGAGGGTTGGGCGCCGCCGCCGTGACGATCGACTCGGCGCCACCTGAGGGCGTGCGGGTGAACCCGCCGTCCCAGATCAAGTCCCTGTTCCCGATCCTCAAGAACCCGGCCAACCGGCACCGCGCGGTGGGCTTCACCAAGGAGCAGTTCCACTATGCGTTCGCCAACACGGTCAGCCGGGAGGAGTCCGACGCGGCGTACGACCTCCTCCACATCCCGGCGCCCGGCAACTGGGTATGGGCGTACGGCCTGATAGCCAACTGGAAGCCGGGCCACCAGGAGACCTGGGTCGACTACGACCTGGACGACCGGGCGCCGCTGCTGTTCATCATGGGCGGCAAAGACCACCTAATGCCGCCCTCGGTGCAACGCGCGAACGCGAAGAAATACCGCAACTCCCAGGCGCTGACCGAGACCTACGAGTTCCCGGACCGCTCACACTTCACCGGTGTCGAGCCCGGCTGGGAGCAGGTTGCCGACTACGCGCTCGAGTGGGCGACGAGCCACGCGCGAACGCGGCAGGGCTGATCAACCGCATACAGCGGCAAGTTGTGGTCCGTCCGACAAGCGCCGTGCCCGCACTTGCACAGGCGGGGATGCCAAGCATTGCGGGGTGCCTCTCGCTCAGGCTTGACGCGACGACTCCTTCGTGGAATCACGGTGCGTGACTTGGGCTGTGTCAACCAGGGAGGCGAGTGTCACCGATCAGGTAAAACCAATCTGTCACCCATCAGCTGAAGCTAGGCACAACCCTAGTCTAGCTCCTAGATTGGTCCGGGTTCACTATAGCTCTGATCGTCAATTTTGCGTGTGAACTGTTTCCATTCGGTCAAGTCACGCAGCCGCGCGGTAAGTTCCCTGTGAATCTCTTTCATTGCGGTACTTCCTAACGCTAGATGCAGGCGGCGAATCAGCGTGAGCGACCTGAACAATGGCGGTTGCGATGGTGGCGGCGCTAGGCAGCGTTTTCGCCGGGACCTGGCTTAGTGAGCGCAAAAGGGCACCCACTGTACCATCTGTAATCAGATTCAGTTTGGGGTCGTTATGCTGAGACATGAATGGCGTGTTGATCGCGCGAGGCTCGACCATGGTGAACCGGACTTCCAGCGGAGTTAGTTCCTGGGCAAGGGCTGCGGTAACCCCTCCGACCGCGTGTTCGTAGCAGCCAGCAAACCGGTACCCGGATAAAACATTTGCCCGAAGAGCGAGGACATCTGAAATGCATGGCAGGAGCGCTGTCTTCAAAGTACCGGCAGCGTTGCGCGCAGCATGTTGAGTACCCCGAAAAAGTTAGTATCGAATATATCTCTAGCCTGCTTATCTGTCGTATTTTCGATAGGCCCGAACAGGCCATAGCCAGCACTATTTACTACCACATCAATGCGGCCGAAAGCTGCAACGGCCTCGCTGACCGCCTGCTAGGCTTTGCCGGGGTGATACTCTACCCACTGGAGATACCATGCAGGTCTTCGGCGGTATCGAACCCGTCGAATTGACTTACCGTGACGAGCTGATCGACCCGTGGGACAGCGAACCGGACCCGGTGGATACGGTCGCCTTCCTCACCCGACGGCTCGCTCCGCCGTGCTCTGCAACACCGAGGGCGACCCGCTGGTCTTTTGCGAAGCCAGGCTGACAGCACCAACCCGACCGCGCTGGCCCAGGCACTCGATGACATCTATGACCGCGCCGACGATACCAAAGCCGACACCGACCAGGTGGCGCGGTGGTTTGAGCACATCACCACCGACGGAAATGGGCTGCTTACGCGCCACCGTGGAGTTGGGTCGTCCTGCAGCGCCTTCCGGTCCCAGCCCTCACGTTCGGCCGCGCCCTCGTAGGTGGTGCGCAGGAATCCGGTCAATGCCCGTCGGATCGGACGCAGTGCGCACCGCCTCGTAGGGCAGGAACTGTCGACCTCGGTGCTGTGTAGAACGCCTCGGGGCGGACGGTGGTCGGCGAAGCCGTCGGAGTTCGGGATAAGCATAGGCGTAGAACACGCCTTCCTCGTCCGTGTCAGAACCCGCAGCTGGATAGCTCCCGCGAGTAGCCCTCCAGCATCACCCAGTCCGCGCAGTTCGGGGGGCGGCACCGGGATGCTGTGGGGGTCGACGGCCGGAGAACCAGCGCTACCTTGATGCATTCGCGGGTCGTTGGGCGTGCGGATCGACAGTGTCGACCGCGACCGTCCTGGGTCATTGGGTGGCCGAGGTGCGGCGGCGTGCGTGGCAGTGGTCGGCTGTTACCCGCAGCGCGATGAGGGCCAAGACGGGGGCGCTCATCGCAACGACCGCCCAGGGCAGCGTGAAGCCGGCCGTGGTTGCGGCCGCGACGCCGACGAGGACGGCGCAGGCGGCGAGGACGTAGCCGAGCTTCCGGCTGGGCGCGGCTTCGAGTGGCGCGTGCAGCGCCCACACGAGCAGCAGGAACACGCAGACGGGTGTCACGACCGCGAACCCCACCAACCCGGTGGGTGCAGCGACGGGATGGGTGAGCGTCTCGGCCACTACCTCCAAGGCGGCGCCGAGCGCCGCGAGCGCAGCGAAGATGCCGTAGTGGCCGTAGCCCCACCAGAACGAGCGATCCCGATGCTGGGCGAGCCCGGCGGCGGCAGGAGCCAGGAAGTACAACCACCAGCACCCGAACAGCAGAAGCAGACCACCGCCCCCGACGAGCACGATGTCGAGGTCCACCCCCGCTTCCACGGCCGGGGCGAGCGCGCGGGAGGCGGCGAGCACACACTCGCCCAACACGATGATCGTGAATAGGCCATAGCGTTCGGCGATGTGGTGCGGATGCCAGGTCGTGTCGGTGCGCCGTTCCGCCCATACCGGAACGGCCAGCTCCGCGGCGACCAGGACGAAGAACCCGACGAAGCCAGCCGGCTCCGGTATCGCCAGCCGGACGAGCCATCCGGCCTGCACCGCGGCGGTGCCAGCGGCGTAGCGGAGCGCCGTCGCTCGGCGGACGGGGTCGTTGTGCGCTGCGCGGAGCCACTGCACCAGCATCGCCACGCGCATGATCACGTAGCCGATGGTCACAGCGGTGAAGTTTTGCTCGTTCAGCGCGGCGGGGACACCCGCGGCGAGCACGAGCACTCCGCCCATCTGCAGCAGCGTCAGCAGGCGGTAGGGCGCGTCGTCAGGGTCGTAGGCGGAGGCGAACCAGGTGAAGTTCATCCACGCCCACCAGATCGCGAAGAACACCATCAGGTAGCCGAGCAGCCCCTGCGCCGCGTGGTCCTCCACGATCGCGTGTGCGAGCTGCGCCGCGGCCGCGGCGACGGCGACGACGAAGGTCAGGTCGAACAACAGCTCAAGCGGCGTCGCCGTCCGGTGGCGCTCACCGGCGTCCCTGGCCACCATCGGCACCCGCCACCGACGGCCACCGCTACTGGGCGACGCCATGGCTGAACCGTCGCTCATCGTGCACACCGTCCTCCACCAGTAGGGGCATACCCCTGCCATCAACCTGTTCCTAGCGAGTGCCAGCACCAGGCGCGATGGGAGGCGGGTTGGCGGGGCTCAAGACTGCGCGGGCCAAGCGCCCGGATGGACAGCCTGCGGCGGGCCCATCGCCCCTGAGAAACCTGTGTCACCTTTGATCTGTCGAGCTGTGACTACATTCTCCCGGTCCATCAGCATCGGCCGTATGCGCGTGACCCGGGTGGTCAGCTGGTGCGACTGTCGGTCGGGTCGTTCTCCCAGAAGCGATACGGCCTGAGGCTTGTCCGACGTCGTCTCCCGCGCACTGCTCATCGCGGCATCACGACGTGGCATCCGCCGTTTCAGCCTTGTCAGCATCTCCGAGTGGCCGTCTTGGCGGACTGTGCACGAGGGCGGCGTCGCGGCGCCGTTCCTCATGGGCCCGCTGGCGAGCTGGCGGCCGACAGTGTCGTGGATCTCCCGGTGCAACTTGTCGACGTGCTTCCGGCACTGCTCGATTGCACCGGCGCGCGGTATCCCAGCGCCTACCGAGGTCGGTCCGTGCTCCCACTGGATGGGCGCAGTTTTCTGCCCGCCCTGCGCGCTCGTGCGATCTAGAAGACTCGCCGAACCCTTCAACACGTTGGAGCAGATGCTGCTCCAACTAGGCATGCCGCCAGAGTCGATCAAAGCCGATCTTGCTGAACGCCAAGATCAGTGGCGACATCAAGGCTAGCGGGCGGTGTTGAGGGCCACAAAGCCGGGCGGCGAAACAAGAGGTTGGCGTATCAGGCGCAGCTTGGTCGAACTCATCATGGTAGGTGATCCACGATCTGCCCGCCGTATCGCTGGACAAGGAGAGCCGTAGGAGCGGGCTAATGATTGCCCGTGTCCGACGTCGACCAGGACGGAGATCGACATGACCACGACAGTGGCAGTGCTGGGCGGCGGCGTCGCCGGCTTGAGCGCCGCCCATGAGCTGGCCGAGCGCGGCTTCGAGGTCACCGTGCTCGAGGGGCGCGACGTCGCCGGCGGCAAGGCGCGCAGCTTCCCGTGGCCGGGCTCGGGCTGCGGTGGCCGGGCCGACCTCCCCGGCGAACATGGCTTCCGGTTCTTCCCGGGCTTCTACCGCCATGTGATCGACACGATGCGGCGCATCCCCGCCGGCGCGGGGTCGGGCTCGGTGCTCGACCGCCTCGTCCCGGCGACCCGCGTCCTGCTGGCGCAGGCCGGTGGGCGCAACGAGCTGGTCGGCCCTGCCCAGGCGCCCACCTCGCTCGAGGATTTCGCCATGATCACTCGGTTCCTCGTCGCCTGGTCCACATCCCTGGGCATCCCGGCCGTCGACCAGGCGGCGTTCGTCGAGCGCCTGCTTATACTGCTCACGAGCTGCGATGAGCGGCGCTTCGGCCAGTGGGAGCATCAGAGCTGGTGGCGCTTCTCGGGCGCCGAGGGCCGCAGCGAGGCCTACGGCAAGTTCCTTGCCGACGGCATCACGCGGACCCTCGTAGCCGCCCGCGGCCGCGAGATGAGCGCGCGCAGCGGTGGCACGATCCTGCTGCAGTTTCTCTTCGACCTCACGCAGGCGGGCGGGCGCATCGACCGCCTGCTGGACGGGCCGACGAGCGAGGTGTGGATCGACCCATGGGTCGCGCACCTGACCGCTAGTGGCGTTCGCTTGCGCCTAGGCTGCCCCGTGACCGGCATCGCCGTCCGGCAGGGGCGGATCGCGGACGTGACTGTCGCCCCCGGCGGCGTTGCGGAGACCGTGACAGCCGACCACTACGTGGCCGCGTTGCCGGTCGAGCAGCTGCGGCTGCTGGTCAGCCCGGAGCTGCGCGCCGCCGACCCGCAGCTAGCGCGCCTAGACCGGCTCGTCACGCGGTGGATGAACGGCGTGGTCTTCTACCTCGACAAGGACGTACGCCTCGTCCACGGCCACGCAATCTACGTCGACTCGCCGTGGGCCTTGACCTCCGTCTCCCAGCGCCAGTTCTGGCCCCGCTTCGACCCCGCCGCCCACGGCGACGGGCGGGTAGAGGGCCTCTTCTCGGTCGATGTCTCGGAGTGGGAGCGCCCCGCCCCGCGCCTAGGCAAGGTCGCCTCGAAGTGCACGCGCGAGGAGATCGTCGAGGAGGTGTGGGCACAGCTAAAGGACCACCTCGACGACGACGCGCAGCGCGAGCTCGAGGACGCGAACCTGCTTGGCGCCTTCCTGGACCCCTCGATCCAGTTCCCCAACCCCAGCGGGACGACGAACCTGGAGCCG
>DASQWR010000111.1:0-3998 GCA_035640155.1 Pseudonocardiaceae bacterium | reverse complement strand
GCAAGAGTAACCTTGTCAACAGGAGCTCGCAGGAATCACGGGGGCTGGTGCTGCGCGCCTCCCTCGACGCGTACCGCCGCCATGTCGGCATCGCGACGCTGTTCCCCGTCGGTCGCCCCCAACCGTGCGGCGCTCGTCCCGGTCCCGATCGGCGTGGTCATCGACGAGGCCGTGGCAACCGGGACCCCCGGGTGCTCGCCGGCTGGTTGTTGGTGCCACTGCTATCGCGATGAGCAGTTGACGCACTCGCTTCGAGGATTCAGCCCACCGGCTCCTGCCACCGAGCCAACCCGCTGGCGGCGCATCGAGGCGCCTGTGCGCCGGTTGTGATGTGGGTGATCTTTAGGTTATGCCCAAATTTCGGAGAAGTTATATGTTCGCAGCTGCAACGGCTAGAGGAGTCGCCTCGTGACCGTGGCCGAGACCACCATCGAGTGCCTGCCCGACTCCGTCCTGGCCTGCGTCGGCAACACGCCGCTGGTGAGGTTGACCCGGCTCTTCCCCCAGCCCGACGTCGAGGTGATCGCCAAGCTTGAGCTCATGAACCCGGGCGGGAGCCTGAAGGACCGTCCCGCCCGTTACCTCATCGAGGGGGGCCTCGCGGATGGTTCGATTCCCCGCGGAGCCCATCTCGTGGAGAGCAGCTCGGGGAACTTCGGGATCGCCCTGGCCATCGCCGCCCGGCTGCACGGGTTGAGGTTCACCTGCGTGGTCGATCCTAAGACGACCGCCGCGAACATCGCGATCCTGCATCACCTCGGTGTCGATGTCGACGTCGTCCGGGAGTCGGACGACTGCGGTGGTTACCTGCAGACCCGGATTGATCGCGTGCAGGAGTTGCTGAGCGAGCTGCCCGACGCGATCTGGGTCAACCAGTACGCCAACAACCGCAACTGGCAGTCGCACTACCACGGCACCGGAGCGGAGATGTCCGAGCAGCTGGTGCGGCCCCCGGACTACTTCTTCGCTGCCGTCAGCACCACCGGGAGCATCCTCGGCTGCTCCCGGCGCCTGCGCGAGCGTTTCCCGGACGTCCGGGTCATCGCCGTCGACGCTGCCGGCTCGGTCATCTTCGGCCGCCCGCCGGGACCCCGGGAGATCCCCGGCATCGGCGCCAGCCGGGTGCCAGAGCTGCTCCGGCCCGAGGAGATCGACGAGGTCGTCCACGTCGACGACCTCGAGGCCACCCACGCCTGCCGCACGCTGCTGGCGACCGAGGGGATCTTCGCCGGTGGCTCGACCGGCTCGGTGGTGGCCGCGATCACCAGGACAATGCCCGACCTACGGCGGCCCTGCCGCATCATCACGATCTTTCCCGACCGGGGGGACCGCTACCTCGACCTGGTCTACGACGACGACTGGCTCGCCGGGCTGCCGGCCCGCGGCTCGCGACCTTCGGGCTGATCATCCGACACCTGGCCGCCCGCGCCCAAGGAGAACCCGTGTCCCTCGCGATCGCCCTCACCCCCGCGGGCACACCGCGCATTCTGTATCTGAGCCGTGGCGACGTCGCCGCTGCGGGTGGCGGCCACTCGGATCTCTATGTGCAAGCCCTGCGCCACGCGCTGGTCTCGCACGCGAAGGGCGAGGTGGTGCAGCCGCTCAAGCCCTACCTGCGGGCACACGGCGAGCAGGGGCACATCGCCGACCGGATCATCGCCATGCCGGCCCATCTCGCCGATCCGGGAGTCTCCGGCATCAAGTGGATCGGGAGCAGGCACGACAACCCCACTCGCGTCGGGCTGCCCCGGGCCAGCGGCGTCATCGTCCTGAACGACCCGCAGACCAATTACCCGATCGGAATCCTGGAGGCCAGCCTGATCAGCGCCTGGCGCACCGCTGCGGTGACCTGCATCGCCGCGGCTCATCTGGCGCGCAAGGACTTCACCCACATCGCACTCGTAGGCTGCGGGGTCATCGGGCGGACCCACGTCTCCGCGTTGCTGCAGCAGTTCGGCCACATCGGCACCGTGCACCTGTACGACGTGAACCACGACACCGCGCAGCGGCTCGCCCACGACGTCACCACCGAGCACCCGGCGGTCGCGACCCGGGTGGCCGACAGCGCCGAGGATGCGGTGCGGGCCGGTGACCTCGTCGCGGCGTGCACAGTGACGGACCGGCCGTACATCTCGTTCAGCTGGCTCGGGAGCGGCGCCTTTCTCAGCAACGTCTCGATCATGGACGTGCACCAGGACGTCTTCCTGCACGCGGACAAGGTCGTCGTCGACGACTGGGAGCAGAGCAACGCGAAAAGAAGATCATCAACCAGCTCGTACTGGAGGGGAAGTTCTCCCACGAGCAGTTGCACGCCGAGCTCGGTGAGGTGGTGGCCGGCCGACGGCCCGGCCGGGAGAGCGACGACGAGATCATCGTGCTGAACCCGATGGGCATGGCCGTGGAGGACATCGCGTGCGCTGCAGAGGTCTACACCCGCGCCAAGCAGCAGCAGATCGGTACCTGGCTGGACCTGTACTGAGTGGGGAACCGGCCATGAGATGCACCGCGTGCCACCAGCAGCCGTCCCACCTGGTGATGCGTGACCTGGTGGACACGCTGATCCAGGAGGACCTGTGGGCGTTCGCGGACGCCGCACAGCGACGTCGGCCGGCGGCGCTGGACACCGAGACCGTGGAACCCGGCGAGCAGTGGCGCCGCATCGACCTGGCCGTTGGATGGGTCTGCTTCCGGGTCCGTGCGGCGGGGGCACTGCAGCCGTACCGGCTCTCCCGCCCGCCCGTCTGGCACGGCGGCGTGCCCAGAGCGCAGCCGCGCCGTCTGCAACCAGAGGAGCTGCTGGAACTCCTCGCCACCGGCCGACCGAACGCCCCTGACTGCCCGGTCCCTGACGGTCCTGGCCATGCGGGGCAGGTAGGCGCGGACCTGCGCACGGCGGTGCAGCACGCGGCTGTGGTCCTCGCCGCTCGCGCCCGGTTGGCCGACGCTCGGCCACACCCCGGCGAGCTCCTCACCGCGGAACGGCTCGCCGCCACCCGCAACCGCCCGTTCCACCCGACGGCCCGCGCCGCCGCCGGCTGGACCGCCGACGAGCTGGCCCGGTACGGGCCGCTGCGGCAACAGCCACTCGGTCTGAGCTGGGTGGCGGTACGCCGGGACCGGCTGCGCCGTGGTAGCGGCACTGGATCGGACCGACTGCACGAGCTGCTGCTCGACGAGGCGGACCGCGAGCAGCTCGCCGACGCCCTCCATCGCAGCGGCCTGCACGTCGACGACGTCCAGCCGCTGCCGGTGCACCCGTGGCAGCTGGACCACGTGCTGCCCACCGCGTACGCGGCCGAGCTGGCCGCGGGCGAGGTGGTGCCGCTCGCGCGCGAGCTGGGACGGTTCCACCCCACCGCCTCGCTGCGCACCCTCACCACGGCTCCCGAGACGGAGCTGCACCTCAAACTCCCGCTCGGGGTCGCCACCCTCGGCGCCGTCCGGTTGCTGCCACCCCGGTATCTGGACAACGGGGAACGCGCGCAGCGCACCATGCAGCAGCTGATCGAGCGGGATCCGGCGCTGCGCGGGCGCGTGCAGGTCTGTGACGAGCGGACCTGGTGCGGCTGGCGGCACCCCGGCGGCGCCGACGAGTTCGACGACCGTCCCGGGCATCTTACGGCGCAGCTGCGGGCCTACCCGGCCGACCTGTTCGATGACGGAGCCCGGCTGGTGCTGCCGATGGCGGCGCTGGCCGCGCACGAGTGGGACGTGCTGGGCTCAGCGGTCGGGAACGCAGGATTCGGCCCAGCAGGATCCGGCCCAGCAGGATCCGGCCCAGCAGGATCCGGCCCAGCAGGGTTTGGTGCCGCCGACGCCGTCGAGTTCTTCCGCCGGTTGGCCGAGGCATTCTGCGAGCTCGGACTGGGGTTCCTGCGCTACGGGGTGCTTCCCGAGCTGCACGGCCAGAACGTGGTGGTGGCGCTGCGAGGCGGCGCGGTGGACCGGTTCGTGCTGCGCGACCATGACACCTTGCGGCTCTACCCGGAATGGATGGC
>DASQWR010000110.1:0-2343 GCA_035640155.1 Pseudonocardiaceae bacterium | reverse complement strand
GCCCGAAGTCGACGGCACCGAGCGCGTCGTCCAGGCCGTCGCCCAGCTCGCCGCCGGAGAGCGCGAGCGCGGGACGTTCCACACGCGGGCTGCCCGCCGTCTCCAGCGGCCCGGCGCCGAGCGCGACGATTCCGACGACGACGGCCGCTGCCGCCGCGACCAGCCCGACTCCACCCCAGACCGTCCGCCGACGGCGCGTCGCGAGGTCAGCCACGGGTGCCGCCGGCCGGGCGGCGCGGGCCTCTGCGGCCAGGGCGGCGTCGAGCCGGGCTGCGACGTGGCCTGGGATCGCCGGCGCGGGCAGGTTCCGCAGGTCAGCGAGGGTCGCGTCGAGCGCGGCCAGCACCTCCCGGGCCCGCGGGTCGGTCGCCACCTGGTTGTGCAGCCCGGCGGCGACCCGCTCGTCCAGGACCTCGGCGTGCAGGTCGGCCAGCAGGTGCAGTGGCAGCGCCGGACCCGGCGCGCTCGCAGGATCGGTCATCGGCCCTCCCCTCGCTGGTGCCGCGCAGCCGCCACATGGGATGGGACGGCTCGGATCGCGTCGGGGTTCCGCAGATGCCCGAGCAGGACCGCGAGCTTCGTCCGGCCCCGGGCGCAGCGGCTTTTCACGGTGCCCTCCGCGATCCCGAGGAGCTGCGCGGTCTCGGTCACCGAGTAGCCCTGCACGTCGACCAGTACCACGGTGGCCCGCTGCTCGGGAGAAAGCTGGGCGAGCGCGTCGCCGACGGCGAGTCGCGTCTCCCGGTCGGCGATGGTGTCCCGGCCCGCAGCCAGCTCCTCCGGGCACTCCTCGGGCAGCGGGCTGGTCGGGCGGGCCTGCCGGCGGCGCATCCGGTCCAGGCAGGCGTTGACCACGATGCGGTGCAGCCACGTCGTGACCTGGGACTGCCCGCGGAACGAGCCTGCGGCGCGGAACGCGGAGATGAAGGCCTCCTGCAGCGCGTCAGCGGCCTCGTCCGGGTCGCGCAGCGTGCGCAGCGCCACCGCCCACATCCGGTCCCGGTGCCGACGGACCAGCTCGGAGAATGCCTGCGGATCACCCCGCGCGTGCGCCACGAGCAGGTCACCATCGGACGTCTCGGCCGAGCTCCCGGTAGCAGTCACGATGGGGTCACGGCGCGCAGGATAGCTCCCGCCGGACGTCAGCGGGCGCTGGAATCGCCTCAGCTGGCCCGCTGGACGTCGAGCTCGCTCAGCTTGGAGACGTTGTCCGCACCACCGCCGGACAGCTCGGTGATCCACACGACCAGGTACCGGGTCGGCGGAGCGGCCCGCAGCGGGATCGGCGTGCTGCCCTCGTCGAGCGTCGCGGTGCCGAGGAGCGTGGTCTCGTCGAAGTCGGCGTCCGCGGACGGTGCCGACCGGATCTCCACGACCGTGCCCGGGCTGGGGGAGTCGAGGGTCACCGAGGACAGTGCGACGGGCTCGGCCAGGGTCAGCAGCACTCCGACGCCGGGTTTGAGGGCGGGGAACTGCTCGCGGTAGGTGTCGGTCGACCAGCTGGTGTCGGAGTCCCCGTCCACCAGCAGCTCGGCGTCCCCGGGGTTGTCGGGAGCGCCGTTGCCCAGGACGTCGTACACCTCGACGTCGTCGATCTCCACCACGCCGGCCGGCGGGCCTGCGGGGACCGGAGCGCCGTTGGCGGGTTGCTGGGCCTCGATCACCACGGCCGGTGGAGTCCCCTCGCCGTCGCCGAACACCGACGAGACCTGCGCGCCGAGCCATCCGATGATGAGCAGGGTCGCCGCGACCAACGCCGCCACGCCGATGCCCAGTTTCGTGCGTCGCTCGCGGGACGGGGGCGGTTCCTCCTCGGGGGCGTGCCACACCGACCCGCGGTCCGCGGTGCCGTTGGGAGACTGCGGCTCGACGTCGCCGGTGGCGGTGCTGCGCTCGAGTACCCGCCGCACCGCCGCTCCGGTGTGCACGCCCCCCGCGGACGAGTCGGCGAGGCAGCGCACCGCGAGGGTGGAGAGCTCCAGGGGGACGGTGGGACGGAGCGAGCGGGGACTGACCACGTTTCCCTCCGGGCCCCGCGGGGCGGCCGGAAGCGCCGGGGAGCCGCCGTCGAGCGCCCAGTGCCCGGTGAGGAGCAGGTACAGCACGGCGCCCAGTCCCCGGATGTCGTCGTGCGGGTTCGTTCCGACCGGTGCTCCGGGAAAGGCCAGCCTCGCGTTGCCGTCCGTGGTGACCCGGATGCGCTGGGGGTGGTCGGAGCCCAGCACCAGGCCCGCGCGGTGGGCGTCGTCGACGGCGCCGGCCAGCGGTGCGAGCATGCCGGCCGCCACCGAGGGCGCTGGCAGCCTCGCCCGGACGAACTCCACGAGATCGCGGCCCTCAGTC
>DASQWR010000109.1:0-5513 GCA_035640155.1 Pseudonocardiaceae bacterium | reverse complement strand
CCGCAGCCGCCGCCGTGCTGCCCGCGGGCCAGACCGTGGTGCCCGACGCCGACGCGGTGCGCCGGCTCGCCGGGCTGCGCCCGCTGGCCGACCGCGCGCACCATGCACTGGGGGGCATCGCGGCTGAGCTGAGCGGGCTGGCCGAGCAGTGGGAGCTGACAGCGCCGGCCCGCCCCGGTCGGCGTTAGGGTCGGTGTCTATGAGCCTCACCGTGGTCGGCATCGGTGGCTCCATCAGGCATGACTCGCAGACCGAACGGGCGCTGCGACTCGTGCTCGGGGGAGCGCAGGAAGCCGGGGCCCGTACCGTGGCGCTCACCGGGTCGCAGCTCGTGCTGCCCTTCTACGACCCAGCGGTGCCGGAGCGCCCCGAAGCGGCCAGGCGGCTGGTGGAGGTGGTGCGCGAGGCCGACGGCGTGGTGCTCGTCTCGCCCGGCTACCACGGCACCGTCTCGGGGCTGGTGAAGAACGCGCTGGACTACGTCGAGGACCTGCGCACCGACGATCGTCCCTATCTCGACGGGCGGGCGGTGGGCTGCGTCGCCGCCGCGCAGGGCTGGCAGGCAGCGGTGACGACGCTGACCGCGCTCCGCCAGATCGTGCACGCGTTGCGGGGCTGGCCCACGCCGCTGGGTGCAGCGGTCAACTCGCGGCAGGTGGTCTTCGAGCCGGACGGTACCGCCAGTGACGCTGCGGTCACCCGCACCCTGCGCACGATCGGCGAGCAGGTGGTGCAGTTCGCGCTGGACCGCCACGGCACCCGAACGGTCTGACCCCAGCTCGTCCGGAGGGATCTCAGCCCGTCCAGGGGGTCGGGGTGCCGGTGAGGCCGGCCCGCACGTGCAGCATCCCGTCGGCCATCCGGGCTTGCGGACGCAGCCCCGCGCGGCGCAGCAACCGGGTGATGCGCTGGTTGTCCCCGGGCACCACGGCGGTGAACTCCTCGAGCCCACCGTCGAGCGCGAGCTCGACCAGCCGCCGGGTGAGCGCGGTTCCCACCCCCCGGCCCTGCCAGGAGTCCTCCACGAGCAGGCCGATCTCCGCGCTGCCGTCCCCGGCCGGCCGCAGGTTCGCCAGGCCTGTGGCGCTGCCGCCGTCGGCGGTCAGGGCGAGCACTGCGGCGGAGCCCGGGCCGTCCGCGGTGAGCAGCGCGTGCAGCTCGGCGGGCGCCAGCCGCGGGGAGGAGGTGAGCATGCGCAGCGCTCGGGTGTGGGGTGAGCAGCGGGCGTGCAGGGCGGCCACCAACGGCTCGTCGGCCGCGGTCGCGTGCCGCAACACCACCTGCGAGCCGTCGGTGAGCAGCACCCGGGGATCGGTCGGGGTGGGCGCGGGACCGGTGCCGCGCGTTCCGGCCAGCTCGAGCAGGGCGACGGCGCGGGACCGTTCGATCGCGGTCAGCGGCCACCCGCGCCCGAGGCGCACGCTGCCCACCTCGGCTACGTGCGCGGGTCGGGCGTCCCGGTCATCGACGCTGCCGTCGACGAGCTCCGCACCCAGCAGTGTGGCTACCGCCCGCGATGCGCTCGGCGGGTCCGTCACCACGCAGCGCGCGAGCGCGAGTGCCGTGGTGACCGGGTCGACGAGCGCTTGCGCATCGGCCCGCACGACGACGGTGCACCGGAAACCGCGGCCCTCGGCAGCCGCTACCAGCGCGGTGACCGGCACGGCGGCGGGCAACTCCAGCAGCAGCTCGTCGGTGACCGCCCCGGTGTCGGATCGCTCGCCGATGACGTGCAGGGACAGGATGTTGGCGCCCGCGCCGCCCAGTGCCGCGGCGAGCTCACCGAGCTGCCCCGGCTGATCGGTGACCTGCACGTGCAGCCGCCACAGCGCCACCGCGACCACCTCCTCGCCGGGCAGCCTGCGCCCGGCGTGTGTCCGTACGGTCACGCCGGCGTGACGTCCGTGAGCACGTCCCGCACGAAGGCCACCTCGGCGGCGAACTGCCGCAGCGTCTCGGCCACCACCAGCGAGCCGTGTCCCGCATCGTAGCGGTAGCTCCGGTAGGCCGCGCCGCGCTCGGCGAGCCGGCCCAGGTAGTTGTCGACCTGCCGGATCGGGCACCGCGGGTCGTTCTCCCCGGCCAGCACGAGGACCGGGGCACGCACCTGCTCGACGTAGCTGATCGGCGAGCTGTCCCGGTAGCGCTGGGGGACGTCCTCGGGCGAGCCGCCGAACAGGGCGCGGTCGAACGCGCGCAGCGGCTCCATCTCGTCCTCGTACGCCCCGACGTAGTCGGCGACCGGAACGCCCGCAACGCCGGCCGCCCAGCGCTGCGGCTGCATGCCCAGGGCGAGCAGGGTGAGGTAGCCGCCCCACGACCACCCCTCCACCACGCAACGTCCGGGGTCGGCGAGCCCCGAGCTCACCGCCCAGTCGTGCACGGCGGCCACGTCCTCCAGCTCGGTGCGCCCCGGCCGCTGCTCGATCGCGTCCCGCCACGCCGAGCCGTACCCCGTCGAGCCGCGGTAGTTGACGTGGACCACCGCGAAGCCCGCGTCGAGCCACAGCGAGCGCACCGGTGAGAACCTGTCCTCGTCGGCCGCCTGCGGCCCGCCGTGCAGCATGAACACCACCGACAGCGGGTTCTCCCGGGCGACACCCGGCGGGCGGGCCACCAGGGCGTGCACCGGGCCGTGGTCGGTCTCGACGAACACGTCCTCGAGCGGTTGCGAACCCGGCGCCGGCTCGCCGGGTGCCCGCAGCAGCACCCGATCGGTGCCCTCCGGGTGCAGCGCCCGTACCGCCGGCGGCTCGGCCGCGCTGGACCACGAGTACTCGACCGTCCCGTCCGGGCGCACCGCCGCGCCCCCCACGGTGCCGGTGGCTGTGTCGAGCGTGGACAGGGCGCCGGTGTGCAGGTCATAGCGGTGCAGAGTGCTGCGGGCGGCATGGGTGTGCACCACCAGCAGGGCGGCGCCGTCGGGGTACCAGTCGGCGGTCACCTCACCGGGGAGGTCGAGCTCGACCTCGGTCTCGGTGTCCGCGATGACGTCCCAGATCAGCAGCTCCTCGCGGCTGCGGCGCTCGTGGGTGAGCAGCAGCCGCGGATCGCCCTCGACCGGGGCGAAACCCAGCACGTCGAGGCCCTTGCCCGGGCCGTCCCACTTCTCGGCCACGGCTGCGCTGGTGCCGTCTGTGCCGTTCTCGCAGGCTCGCAGCACCCGGACCGCGGGGTGCCGCGAGTCGCCGTGCTCGGAGTGCACGATCGCCAGCAGCTGCTCGTCCCGGGACAGCGCGCCCACGCCGCCGTCGTGCTCGTTGTGATACACCACCTCGGCGGGGCAGCCGCCGCGGGCGACCCAGATCGTGGTCCCGTCGTCGGTCGAGGCACCCAGCACCACGGCGTCTCGCCCGATGTCCAGCCCCGCCGGGTAGCCGGCCCCGCTGCCCGGAACGGCCGGTTCGGGACGCGCCCCGTCGGGCAACCCGGCGAAGGGTTCCACCACCCACTCGCCGAACTCGTCGCCGTCGTTGTCGGAGAACCACCAGATCCGCTCCCCGTTCGGGGGCAGCGCACCCCCGCGGGTGCCGTTGGGACGGTCGGTGACCTGACGGTGAATGTCGGTGGCGCGGTCCCAGGAGTAGACCTCCCAGGTGCCCGAGGCGTTGGACGTGTAGAGGCAGCGATCCGCCGCATCCCGGGCCCACTCGGGCAGGCTGACCCGCGGGGCGGTGAACCGCGCCCGCCAGCGGGCCTCCGCGGCCGGGTCGTCGAACAGGGTCTCCGGGACGGCGGCTGCGGGATGCTCGGTCACCCCCCGATCCTGCCGCACCGCACCGCGCGCTGCGGCCCTGGTCCCGGCGGGCCAGTGGTGCCCGACCGGGCACATGCCCGGTCGGGCACCTGCTCGTACCGGGCGGTTTTCGCATCGGTTGTAACGTCACCTAGCATCGGCCGGGCAGCACCACCGGAGGTGGCACGCCTGCGCGCTGTCTATAGGGGTGAGGAGCAACATTGTCCTACGGCCTGGGGATCGACCTCGGTACCAGCTCCACGGTGGCGGCCGTAGCTCGGACGGGCGTGCAGGGCGTCGACATCGAGACCGTGCCCCTCACCGCGCGCGCTGCGGGTGTCGCCTCGGTGCTCTACCTCGGCCCGTACGGCTCCGCCCTCGTCGGAGCCGCCGCCGAGCAGCACGTTCTCACCGAGCCCGACCGGGTCTTCCGCGGTTTCCTGCGCCGGATCGGGCAGCCCGCACCGGACGGGCAACCGACGGCCGAGGCATTGACCGCCAGGCTGGTCCGCTGGGTCCTCGACACCGTGACCGCCGGAGAGGGCACCCAGCCCGACCAGATTGCCATCACCCACCCGCCGGGTTGGGGTCAGCGGGAACGTGAGCTCGTCACGGACGCGCTGAGTGAGTCCAGGATCGGCGAGCCGCTGTTCGTGTCGGCGCCGGTGGCGGCCGCTGCGGGATGGGCCGCGGCGGAGGGACTCGAACCCGGCGGCCATGTCGCCGTCCACGACCTCGGCGCCATGGTGGACGCCACTGTCCTCGCTCCCAGCGAGGAGGGCGGATTCACGCTGCTCGGCCCGCCGCGGACCCTGGCCCATGCCGGGGGGACGGCGTTCGACGAGACCGTGTTCGCGCACGTCGTGGACGTCCTCGGGGACCGGTTGGCGGAAACTGACCCCGAAGACCCTGTCGTGCGCGCCGGGATGGCACTGCTGCTCGAGGACTGCATGCTGGCCCGGGAGGCGCTCTCGGACAACACCGAGACACTCGTCCCGGTTGCGCTGCCGGGTGTGGACGCCTGGATCGAGCTGACCCGATCGCAGCTCGAGTCGATGATCCGCCCCGCGCTGCATGAGGGCATCCAGGCGCTGCGCGACGCGGTCGCCGCAGCGCAGCTGACGGTGCCCGAGCTGGACACGGTGCTGGTGACCGGGGGGGTCGCACGCACACCGTTGGTGGCCACCCTGCTCACCGAGGAGCTCGGCCGGCCGGTCACGGTGGCCACCGATCCGTTGCACCATGCCGCCTCCGGTGCAGCGCTGGCCACCTTGAACCTCCGAAAGACCCGGTCACCGTCGGCCGTGGTGCCGGACTTCGGGGCGCCGGTCGCGCCCATCCAGCGCACCCCGCACGCTGACGTGCCGTTGGTGGACTCACCCCCCGTCGCAGGTCCGGTCGCGCGGCTGCGTCCCCAGCAGCGCGCGCTGCTGGCGGCCGCAGCTGCGGTATTCGCCCTGGCGGCCGCCGTGATCCCTATCACGATCATCCAGTCGACCGATTCGTCCGGGGTGCCTCCGGTCTCGCCAACCGACGAAGCGCTGAGCGACCCGGACGATCGAGCGGTACCCGACAGCGCCCGCCGCGGGATCGCCACGGACGGCAGGATCACCGCCGACGGCGGCAGTACTCCCAATGGCACTCCGGTCGAGCCGCGGGCGCAGCAAGCGGTGCCGACCCGTTCGCCCGCCCCTGCGGGAACCCGGACGGGTGGCAGGGCGGCAGCCAGGCCGGCTCCGGTGCCGCCACCCGCTCCGGGCCTCCCCCCGCCCCCGCC
>DASQWR010000108.1:0-12798 GCA_035640155.1 Pseudonocardiaceae bacterium | reverse complement strand
CCCGCGCGTGCGTGGCCCGCCGAGCGCTGCGCGCAGGCCGTCCGCACGCTGGTCGCGGCTGGTTACCGCGTCCTGGTCACCGGGGCCCCCGAAGAGCGGGAGCTCACCGCCCGGGTTGCCGGGGCGGACGGCGTGGACCTGGGCGGGGTCACCGACCTGCACTCGCTGGCCGCGGTGCTCGCCGGCGCCCGCGCGGTGGTGGTCGGCAACACCGGCCCCGCACACCTCGCCGCCGCAGTGGGCACTCCCGTGGTCTCGCTGTTCTCCCCGGTGGTTCCTGCGGCCCGGTGGGCGCCCTACGGGGTGCCGGTCGCGCTGCTCGGCGACCAGGACGCGCCGTGCCGCGGCACCCGGGCCCGGCACTGCCCGGTGCCGGGGCATCCGTGCCTCACCGGCGTGACCGCGGCGGACGTCGTCGACGCCGTCGACGCGCTGACAAGCAACGGACAACATGTTCCACCGATCCCGTTCGGCCCAAACCGGCTGCGCCAGGAGGTGACCCGATGAGGATCGACCTGGTCTCCGAGCACGCGAGCCCGCTCGCGGCGATCGGTGGCGTGGATTCGGGCGGGCAGAACGTGCACGTCGCTGAGCTCGCGCAGGCGCTGGGCCGCCGGGGGCACCATGTCACCGTGCACACCCGCCGGGACCATCCCGACCTGCCCGCCCGGGTCCGCGCGGCGCCAGGGGTCACCGTCGAGCACGTCGAGGCCGGGCCGGCGGCCGAGCTGGCCAAGGACGAGCTGCTGCCCTTCATGCCGGAGTTCGGTGACCATCTCGCCCGCCGCTGGGTCACGCAGCCGCCGGACGTGGTGCACGCGCACTTCTGGATGAGCGGGCTCGCCGCCCAGCAGGGCGCCCGCGGGATCCCGACCCCGGTGCTGCAGACCTTCCACGCGCTCGGCGCCGTCAAGCGCCGGCACCAGGGCGCGGCCGACACCAGCCCGGCGTCCCGGCTGCGGCTTGAGGCCGCGCTGGCTCGCGACGCGGCAACGGTCGTGGCGACCTGCACGGACGAGGTCGCAGAGCTGGCCCGCATGCAGCCCGCGGCCAGGCGGGTCGCCGTGGTGCCCTGCGGCGTGGACCTCGAGCACTTCACGCCGGGCGGGCCGCGCGCCCCCCGTGGGCTGCGCCCCCGCATCCTCGCGCTGGGCCGCATGGTCGAGCGCAAGGGCGTGGACACCACCATCCGCGCGCTGGCCGACGTGCCCGGTGCCGAGCTCGTCGTCGCCGGCGGGGGGGATCCCGCCACGGACCCCGAGGTGGTGCGGCTGAGCGCGGTCGCCGAGGACTGCGGGGTGCGCGATCGGGTCCGCTTCCTCGGCCAGATCGCCCGCACCGAGGTGGCCAGCCTGCTCCGGTCCGCGGACGTCGTCGTGAGCGTGCCCTGGTACGAGCCTTTCGGGATGGTTCCGCTGGAGGCGATGGCCTGCGGTGTCCCGGTGGTCGCGTCGGCGGTGGGTGGACACCTCGACACCGTCGTCGACGGCCGTACCGGCGTGCTCGTCCCCCCGCGCGACGCCACCGCCCTGGCCGGCTGCCTGCGCACCCTGCTGGACCACGGCGCCGCGCGCGCCGCGATGGGTGCCGCGGGCGCAGCGCGGGCGCGCTACCGCTACGCCTGGGACCGCATCGCCGGCGAGACCGAACAGCTTTACCGGCAGGCACTCACGGGTGCCGGGGACCGCACCACGGCTGCGACGGGAGGATGAGCATGCACGAGCACTTCGCGGCACTGCGGCGCGCGCTGGCAGGGATGGACGCGGCCGGCTCCCGCATCGAGTCCTGGGGACGCCACCTGGCCGGCGTGCTGTCCGGCGGCGGGCGGCTGCTCGCCTGCGGCAACGGGGGCAGCGCCGCCGAGGCGCAGCACCTCACCGGTGAGCTGGTCGGCCGGTTCCTGCACGACCGGCGGCCGCTGTCCGCCATCGCCCTGCACGCCGACACCTCGGCGCTGACCGCGATCGGCAACGACTACGGCGAGACCGAGCTGTTCGCCCGCCAGGTCGTCGCGCACGGCCGTCCCGGCGACGTGCTCGTCGCGCTGTCCACCAGCGGCACCAGCCGCAACGTGGTGTCCGCCGTCAAGGCCGCGCACGAGGTCGGCATGACCACCTGGGCGCTCACCGGCCCCGCCCCCAACACCCTCGCTGCCATCAGCGACGACGCGGTCGCGGTGCCCGCGCCGGGCATCGCGACCGTGCAGGAGATCCACCTGGTCGTGGTGCACGTGCTGTGCGCGGCGCTCGACGAGGCCCTCGGCGTGACACCCGGGGTGCGGAGGTGAACCGCTCGACCCTGGTCGTCGTCGGCGACACGCTGCTCGACGCCGACGTCGAGGGGACCGCCGAGCGGCTCTGTCCCGATGCGCCGGTTCCCGTGCTCGACGCCACCGGCCAGCGCCAGCGTCCCGGCGGAGCGGGCCTGGCGGCGCTGCTCGCCGCCCGCGCCGGGCACTCCGTGGTGCTGGTGACCGCCCTCAGCGCCGACCCGCCGGGCCGCATGCTCGCCGACCTGCTCGCCGGCCACGTCGAGGTGGTGCGGATGCCGCTGCGGGGCGCGACGGTGTGCAAGACGCGGATCCGGGCAGGTGGGCAGTCCCTGCTGCGCATCGACTCCGGTGACGGCCGGGCCGCGGCGGGTCCCATCGGGAGCCGAGCACACGAGGCGCTGCGCCGCGCCGGTGCGGTGCTGGTCGCCGACTACGGGCGCGGCGTCGCCGCCAACCCCACCGTCCGCGGCGCCCTGGCTGAGCTCGCCGGCCGGGTGCCGGTGGTGTGGGACCCGCACCCGAAGGGAGCGGTGCCGGTGCCCGGGTGCCGGCTGGTCACCCCCAACGAGGCGGAGGCGGTGGGGTTCGCGGCCGAGGAGGGTGTTGAAGAGAACACTGCCGAGGACGCCGTGCCCGCGACACTGCGCGACATCTGGGGCTGCGCGGCCCTCGCCGTCACCCTCGGTGCCCGTGGCGCGCTGCTGTACACCCCGCAGGGCTGCGAGGTGGTTCCCGTGCGGGGCACTGCCGCCCCCCCGGGGCAGGACACCTGCGGCGCCGGGGACGCCTTCGCCGCCGCGGTCGCCGGTGCGTTGCTGCACGGTGCGTGCCCGCGCGAGGCCGTCACCACCGCGGTCGGCGCGGCCGCCCGGTTCGTCGCCGGTGGCGGGGCGGCCGCACTGGACACCCCGGCCACCGTCACCGGGATGGTGCGCCCGAGTGCCGGGTGCGCCGCGCTCGACATCGCGGCGCGGCTGCGCTCCGCCGGGCGCCGGCTCGTCGCGACAGGTGGCTGCTTCGACCTGCTGCACCCCGGACACCTCGGCCTGCTCCGGCAGGCCCGAACGCTGGGCGACGGGCTGGTGGTGTGCTTGAACTCCGACGAGTCGGTGCGGCGGGGCAAGGGGCCGGGCCGTCCGATCGTGCCGGCGGCGGACCGGATGGCGATGCTCGAGGCGCTGGAGCCCGTCGACGCGGTCGCGGTGTTCGACGAGGACACTCCGGCGGCACTGCTCGAGCTGCTGCGGCCCGACGTCTGGGTCAAGGGCGGCGACTACGCCGTCACCGACCTCCCGGAGGCCGATGTGGTGCGGCGCCACGGCGGCGAGGTCGCGATCATCCCCATGGTCGAGGGGTACTCGACCAGCCGGCTCGTCTCGGCCGTGCGAACCGCACGGTGATCCGTCGTCGACAGGACCGACACCGACAGGGAGGAACCGGATGAGACCGCTGGGCACCGTGCTGGTCACCGGGGGGGCTTCGGGGCTCGGTGCGGCCACCGTGGCGGCCGTGCGCGCCGAGGGTGGGCGTCCGCTGGTGATCGACCGCGTGGCACCGGCCGACGGCGTGGAGCACGTGCAGGCCGACCTCGCCGACCGCGGCGCCACCGAGGCCGCCGTGGCACACCTCGCCGAGCAGGCGGGCGGGCTCGACGGGGTGTTCACCGCGGCCGGCATCGACTCCTGCGGTGCGCTCGGCGACGTGCCCGCCGATGACTGGGAGCGGGTGGTGCAGGTCAACCTCCTCGGCACCGCGCGGGTGGTCCGCGCCGCCCTGCCGCACCTCGAGCGTTCCGGTGGCACCGTGGTGACCTGCGCGTCCACCCTCGGCATCAAGGCCGTTTCCGACGCCACCGCCTACTGCGCGGCGAAGTTCGGCGTCGTCGGTTTCACCCGCGCGCTGGCCGCCGAGACCGCGGGCCGGGTCGGCGTCACGCTGCTCGTGCCGGGCGGGATGCACACCGCGTTCTTCGACGGCCGCACCGAGCAGTACAAGCCGCCGCCCGACGCCAAGCTCAACCGCCCGGAGGACGTGGCCGCGACCGTGGTCTTCGCGCTGCGCCAGCCGCCCGGCTGCCAGGTGCGGGAGATGGTGGTCTGCTCGTCGGAGGAGTCGTCCTGGCCCTGATGTCGACGGCGGCGACCTCGACGGGCGCGGCGCCGACGGTGCTGGTGCTGCGGGCGCTCGGGCTCGGTGACCTGCTCACCGCGGTCCCGGCACTGCGCGCCCTGCGCGCGCATCACCCGGACCACCGGATGGTGCTCGCCGCGCCGATGGGCCTGCGCCCGATCGTCGAGCTCACCGGTGCGGTCGATGAGGTGCTGCCCACCGCGGAGCTGGGCCCGCTCGCCTGGACGGGGCCGTCGCCGCGGGTCGCGGTGAACCTGCACGGCCAGGGCCCCCGCAGCACGCACGCCCTGCGTGCCCTGGCGCCGGGGACGCTGCTCACCCACGCCCATCCGGGGCATCCGGGGCTCGGATGCGCGCAGTGGGAGCCGGACGCGCACGAGGTGCGCCGGTGGTGCCGGCTGCTCTCCTCTGCCGGGATCCCGGCGGACCCGGGTGACCTCACGCTCGCCCGACCGGACGTGCCGAGCCCGGCACCCGGCGCGGTGGTCGTGCATCCCACGGCGGCGCTGCCCGCCCGGTGCTGGCCGGCCGACCGGTTCGCCGAGGTGGCACGCGGGCTGGCCGGGCGGGGACTGCGGGTGGTGGTGACCGGCAGTGCCGCGGAGCGCGACCTCGCCGAGCAGGTGGCCAGCACCGCCGGGCTCCCTCCGGAGTCGGTGCTCGCGGGACGGACCGATTTGCCCGCGCTGGCCGCGCTCGTCGCCGACGCGTCGCTGGTGGTCTGCGCGGACACCGGACTGGGTCACCTCGCCACCGCCTACGGCACCCCGTCGGTGGTGCTCTTCGGCCCGGTCGCGCCCGCCCGGTGGGGGCCGCCACAAGAGCGCCCGCAGCACGTCCCACTCTGGTCCGGCACCACCAGCGACCCCTTCGCCGCCGCGCCCGACCCCGGGCTGCTGCGGATCACCCCGGCCGCCGTCCGCGCCGCTGCTGAGCAGCTGCTCAGCTTGACCCCCGGACGGCGCCCGCGCGCACCAGCAGGACGGGACGGGTAGTCTGCCGCCCGTGCGCGGACGCAAACGAGGACGTGGCCACCACCCGGCGGGTGGTACGACGCTGCACGCGACGATGCGTGGTGTGGTGGCCGCGATGTGCATGAGCGGCATGCGCTCGCTCACGGTGCGCCTCGGCCTGCTCAAGCGAACCCCTCCCGAGATGGTGGTCGACGAGTACGCCGGTGGCATGCTCGATCGGATACCCGAGAATCGGCGGGAGGCGGCCGTCGAGCTGTTGCACTGGGCCTATGGAGCGGTCGGTGGTGCGGCGTTCGGAGTGCTGCCCGACCGGGTGCGGCTGCTGCCCTGGGCCGGCCCGGTGTACGGGGCGGTGATGTGGTTGGGCTTCGAAACAGTGGTCAGCCCGGCGCTCGGGCTGGGCCGGCAGCGGCGCAGTCGCACCGGTGCGGAGCGGGTCGCGCTCACCGCGGACCACCTGCTCTACGGCGCAGTCCTCGCCGAGCTGCGCCGCCGCCCGCAGCACTGACGATCCTCGCGCGTGCACCGCTTCGTCGAGCAGGCCGGTGGCAACCGATGAGCCGGCCACCCGGCTCGCGCAGCGTCGACGAGCTGCTCGCCGACGCCCGCTCGCGGCTGCAGCGGCTGACCCCACAGGAGGCGCACGTCGCGGTGACGGCTGGTGCCGTGCTCGTCGACATCCGCCCCGGATGGCAGCGCGCCGAGAACGGCGACGTCCCGAGCGCGCTGATCGTGGAGCGCAACCACCTCGAGTGGCGCTTCGACCCGGAGTGCGACGCGCGGCTGCCCGACGCCACCGGCTATGACGTGCAGGTGGTCGTACTCTGCCAGGAGGGCTACACGTCGAGCCTGGCCGCCGACGCGCTGCGCAGCCTCGGCCTGCACCGCGCGACCGACGTCATCGGCGGCTTCGCCGCATGGGAGGCCACGGGGCTGCCCGTCAACCGCTGACCCCCCGTCCCCCCGGCTCGTGGCTTCCACTGCGCCAAAGAACACACGTCGGGCTGGGAGCTTACTGCTCGCCACAGGGCGCTTATGGCGACGGCGTGAGGGCACTGCGGTCCCGCACGTGCGGGGGCACCAGCTTCCCCGCCGGGACGCGCGGGCACGGCTCCGGCGTCCCCCACCCGCGAATGATCGGGAGCACGCCGGCCCACGCCGCGGCCGCAGGCTCGTCGTCGGCCGGCGGCCCGGTTCGCACCTTCAGCGACGCCTCGGCGAGCGGGAGCGCGAGCACCCGGGTGGCGGCGAGCTCGCGGCGGGTGGGCTGCCGGGCGTGGTCCCACGACCCGGGTGCGAGATGCTCGACGATGACGCGCAGGCCGTCGATCTTGGCGCGGTCGCCGGTGACCTCGTGCGCGACGCCGTGCACGACCGCGCTCGCGTAGTTCATGGAGTGGCTGAACACCGAGCGCGCGTACACCACCGCGTCCATCCGGGTCACGGTGACGCAGACCGGCGCGCCGGCCGCAGCGGTGAGCAGGCTCGCGGCGCCGGAGGAACCGTGCAGGTACAGCGTGTCGCCGTCGCGGCCGTATCCGGTGGGCAGCACGACGGGCGCGCCGTCGACCACGAAGCCGAGGTGGCACACCAGGCACGTGTCAAGCAGCGCGTGCAGCTCGGCGCGCTCGCTGCGGGCCCGCTCGCGGTGCCGACGCAGCGTGCTGCGCTCGGTGGGGGACAGCGCGGTGGTCGAGAGCGTCATGCGTCCAGCGTGCCGCAC
Source organism: Pseudonocardiaceae bacterium (assembly GCA_035640155.1). Lineage (GTDB taxonomy): Bacteria > Actinomycetota > Actinomycetes > Mycobacteriales > Pseudonocardiaceae > JALYQB01. Next base: position 5,699 of record DASQWR010000108.1, on the reverse strand, counting down.
CGGGTGGCATCCTGGAACTGCATTCGCGCCGAGCTGCAACATCGTGCGCGAGTACGCCGAGGAGGTGCGCGGCGAGCCCGAGCACAACGGCTCGCGCAGCCAGCCCATGGACTACGACGCCTGGCCGCTCTACCAGCATATGGAGGTTGCACAGGACGCCGGCACGGTAACGCCGTTCCTGCTCGGCCTCGGCCTGGACGCGCTGACGCTCGCGGCGACCATCCTCACCGTGGTGGTGATCGACGACGACGTGTTCTCTGAGGTATTCGGAGACGCGGTGCGGTTCAATGACGAAGGCGAGGTAGTCACCGCCGGCGGTGGGAGCCCGGCCGGGAGCGTGCCGTTCACCAGGGAGGCGGTGAGCCGGTTGCTCAGCTCGGAGCCGATGGCTTCGCCGGGGGCAGCCTGCCTGTCACTGGCATGGCAGCATCGCCAATTCCTGGGCCTGTAGAGCCAGGAGGCGCCATGTCACTGCTGGACCGCCATCGCGGCCGCGAGCTGACCGAGAGCCAGCGGAAGTGGATCCGGGTGCGGGAGTACCTGGTGGCCCACCGTCACGAACTCGGCCAGCAGGCCGTCGACCTGTATGCGGACACGCTCAAGGTCGCCGACACCGCACTGGTCAGCCGGCCCGACTGGCTGCCCCCCGAGCCGATCCCGCTGCTCGACATCGACCTCACGTTCGCCCCCGACGAACTCAACAACGGGATTGCTCCGGACGACCCCGCGACCGACCCCATGCTGCCCGTACGGTCGGACGGATCCCGCTACCGGACCTACTCCGAGGTGATGGCCGATCTCACCGCGCCCGCTGTGTTCGAGAACCGCCGCACATACCGGCTCCTCTCTGCCGACCTCACCGGTCCGCGCGGGGCGATGACGTTCGGTCGAGGCATGTACTTCGACGGTATCGACCTCGGGGAATCGGTAGCGCACGAGTACGCAGCCCACCATCTCGACGGCACGCCGATGCCGCTACGGCGCGCGATCGGCGATCCCTGCGACCCGACCCGCCGACCGACCAACATGGCAATCAGCATCCTCACCATCCGCGAGGATCGCGCCAGCGGCGAGGCCACGTTCGTGCTGCACGGGCGCGACCCGGCCAAGGTGGGCCACGCTGGTGGCCTCTACATGGTTGCGCCGGTCGGAATCTTCCAGGCATCCGACGACCAGGAGCACAACGAGCGGCACGACTTCTCCCTGTGGCGATGTGCGGTGCGTGAGTATGCGGAGGAGTTTCTCGGCGAGTCGGAGAACTACGGAAGCGGGCCGATCGGCTACGAGTCGTGGCCCTTTGCGGCCGACCTCGCCCGCGGGCTATCCGACGGGCAGGTGCGTGCCGACGCGCTCGGGCTCGGTGTCGACCCGCTGACCCTCGCCACCGACCTGGTCGTCACGGCGTCCTTCGACGCACCGGTCTTCGATCGCCTCTTCGCGCGGCTCGTTGACACCAACTCCGAAGGAAGGCTCGTTCGGGCACAAGCGACTCCTGACGCCGGGAGTCGCCAGTTCAGCCTGTCGCAGGCTCCGCACTTCGCCCTACATGAGCCGGTCCAAGCCGCCGGTGCCGCGGCGCTCGCCCTCGCATCGAGCGGCCGAGGCGCACTCTGAAACCAGCCAAGACATAGTCGGCTTCCGGTGACCAAGGCCAGGCGTCGGCACAACTCACCTTTGTACAGCTCCCTGCTGTTGGTACTGATCACCATTTTCCTGTGATGCTCGGCTGGACCCGAACCGGCATGCCATTCCCAGCGAAAGGAGCTGACCGTGATCGTTCCGCAGTCGGCCCCTTCGGCCGTGGCAGACCGCAACGGTGCGGCACCCGTGATCGGCATCGCAGTATCCCTGGTGGGTCGGGTGCTCGCGACCGTCCTCATTGGAGCCGAGATCGCATCTTGGTATCGGCCTGATGCAGGGGCTCCGGCATGAACCGGAACGTGCATCAGACCAGCTATGAGCTGCTGCGGGACACACTGCGCGCTGGCCTGGCAGCCGCCGCGGGATCCAGGCGCGAAGGCGGGATCGGCTCCACCCCGTGCCGGACCATCGCTGCGCTGTACGCGCTGCTCGGTGACCATCAGGTTGATCGGCACGGCCACTGCCGCCGCTGCCGGGGTCTGCGTGCGCTGCTCAGGCGCCGGCGCCGGATCTGCCGGGTGCTCGTCGCAGCACGGTTCTACCTCTACCAGCCCGAGGACATGCTGCTCCGCCTCTTCGCCAGTGAGCTGCACCAGCACGCCCGTCACCATTCATTGCGGAAGCAGAGCCCGAGCCGGACAGAGCGCCGGGTGCGCTGTTGGGCGATCCCGACACCACCGACGTGCTCCCAAGGATCGTTTGATGAGCCTTCAGCCATTCGCTCCGCTTCCTCCCATCGGGAACGATCCGCCGCACCGTCGCGACCGGGTGGATCCCGCCAGGCGGGGTCGGCATCGGCGTGGCTCCCGCCCAGGCCGGTACCGGGGCGGCGCCCGATGAGCGGAGCCGAGTATCCCGCGACGCCGTTGCTGCGGCGGCTGACGGCGGCCAACGGATGGCACCACGACCTGGCGCGTGATGTTCACGGCGAGCCGGTGACCGTGGTGGCCGTGCGCATCGGCCCAACCTGGACCGACTCGGTAGCCATCGCCGGGGAGAACCAGACCGTCGGTGGGCCTGCCTGACTGAAGGCGTCAGTACCTCTCGGGGACGAGGGTCGACTCGTCCTTTGGAGGCCGGTCGTAACTGGCTCCGCTGGCACGCTCGCCCAGCTCGATCGGCCCGGGCAGGACGTCGTCGTACTCGATGGAGTCAAGCAGGTGAGCGATGCAGTTCAGGCGCGCCCGCTTCTTGTCGTCGGACTCGACGGTGCTCCAGGGCGCCTCGGGCGTGTGGGTGTGGGCGAACATCGCATCCTTGGCCTTCGAGTACTCGACCCACAACTCGCGCGACTTGATGTCCATTGGGCTGAGCTTCCAGCGCTTGGTCGGGTCCGCCGAGCGCTTCTGGAAGCGCCGCTCCTGTTCCTCGTCGCTCACCGAGAACCAGTACTTCAGCAGGATGATCCCCGAGCGAACGAGCATCCGCTCGAACTCGGGGCAGGCGCGCAGGAACTCCTGGTACTCGCCCTCGGTGCAGAACCCCATGACCCGCTCGACCCCAGCGCGGTTGTACCAACTCCGATCGAAGAAGACCATCTCCCCGGCGGCGGGAAGATGCGCGACGTAGCGCTGGAAGTACCACTGAGTCTTCTCGCGTTCAGTCGGCGTGCCGAGCGCGACCACCGTCGCGCCGCGCGGGTTGAGGGGCTCAACGATCCGCTGGATCGTTCCGCCCTTGCCGGCGGCGTCGCGTCCCTCGAACAGCACGACGATGTGCAGGCCCTTCTCCTTGACCCAGTACTGCAGCTTGACGAGCTCAAGCTGCAGCCGGGCGAGCTCAGCCTCATAGACCGGTTTCTTCAGCTTCTTGGGCTTCGTGTGGCAATCAACCACTGCGACTCCTCGGGTGAGGTCGGTGGGTGCAACGGGTCCGTGTAGAGCAAGGCGATCACTCCTGGGCACGGACGGAGAGGACAACCCAGGGTGCCCGCCAACCGCCGGCCCACGCTATGGGACTTCTGAGGATCTCGACGGTGAGCGCGCGGCGGCTATGCTCGCCGATGGTGATGGTGTTGCTCGGATCAGATCAGGTGCCGGAGGCCGCGCAAACCAGCACGAACCCGAACAGCAGCAGCCACGAGCGGACGCCCTGGAACAACTCCAGCGGTTGCGGGTCGGTTCCCAGTCGGCGGGTAGGTGCTGGGCGTCCCAGCGCCCGGTGGCGCGGTTGATCGGGACGTTGACGACGATGGTGAACACCACGGCGATGGTGAACACCACGGCGGCGGTGAAGGCCGCAGCGGCGGGCCAGGACAGCGGTCCGGTGCCGACGGCGGTCGCGATCGCGAGCACTCCTCCAAGCAGGCGACACACGTTAGAGTAACGCCCGTTGCCTCCATGTCACATCCGGGCCGTCCTCATTCCTCAGATCGTGACGCCGTTCCGATCGCACGAGCCCTTCCGGACCGCCAGAATCACCGCTGTGCTCACCGCCGCACTGTTCGGGCTCGCTGCCTCCAGCGCGCTGGTCATCGGTGCAGCGGTGGGTTCCTTCTGGGATCCACCCCGGCAGGTCACCGGGGTCCTGCTCGCGTTCGCCAGCGGTGCGCTGATCTCCGCGTTGGCCGTCGAGCTGTTCGGAGAAGCCTTCGAGCTCGGCGGCGCAGTACGAGCCGGGCTCGGGCTGCTCGCCGGGGCCGCGGCGTTCGTCACCGCCGACACGGTCCTGGACCGCTACGTCACCGGCCGCTCGGATCCGGAGCAGCGGGAGGTGGCATCGGCCGGATCGCGACGCGGGGTCGGCCTGGCGTTGCTGGCCGCGGTCACCCTCGACGGGGTTCCCGAGAACCTCGCGCTCGGGGTGTCACTGGTCACCGGTGCCTCGCTCACCCTGCTCGTCGCCATCTTCTTCTCCAACCTGCCCGAATCCCTAGTCGGTGCCGTCGCGATGCGGGCAGGGGGGCAGGGCACGCGATCGGTGCTGATGACCTGGACCCTGTGTGCGCTGCTGCTGGCGGCGGCGGTCGTGTTCGGGCGGGTCCTCGCCGGCGGGTTGAGCGACAATGTCCTCGCTGTCGCGCTGGCCTTCGCCGGCGGCGCAGTGTTGGCGTCGCTGGCCGACACTCTGATGCCCGAGGCGTTCGAGCATGGCCGACCGTTCAACGCCTTTGCCACCGCCGCGGGCTTCTTCCTGTCCTTCGTCCTCGCCGCGTGAGGGTCGGCGGCGTGTCCGGTACCGAGGAGACGGCTCGGCGGTGGAAGCCGATGGGCGCCTCGGCTGGTTATCCCCCTACTACGAGAGCCAGGGCTCGCGGACGTCGCCGCAGCCTGACGAGCCACTCCGGTTCGCCCCGGTCAAGGCTCACCGAAAGCGGATCCCCTATCGGGTCCGCTGGCAGCGCTGTCTCGCCGTCTCCCGGCGATCACCTCAGGTTCGCAGAACTCGAGTCGGCCGGCGTCGCGGTGGGCTTGAACGAGTACGGGACGGCACCCCGAAGATGCCAGGACCGGTAGCCGACGTAGCCAAGCACAGTGGCCAGCATCAACGCCCCCTGCTGGTGGAGCAGGTAGTCGACGAACGGCACCAGCAGCGCGGCCACCCACACGGTCGGATGGGGCAATCCGGGTCGCGGCGTACCCGCCGTGCCGGGCGTATTCGTCCCCACGGTTTGGCCCCCAACAACCAGCTCGCGCAGAAGAGCCCGAAGCCGGGAGGCTGGACCTACCTGGTCATGCCCTGATCGGCAGACTTCTTCGGCACCCGCGGCCTGGTCAAGGTCCGGGGCACCATCGACGGCCATCCCTTCCAGAGCTCCTTCATGGCCCTCGGCGACGGCAGGCACAAGCTGCCGGTGAAGACCGACCTCCGCCAGGTCGTCGGCAAGAGCCCCGGCGAGGCGGTCATGGTTCACCTGGATGAACGCCTCAACTGACGACGGGAACGCTGCCGGCGACATCCGGCGCGGGCACGTTGTCGACGTCGTCACCTCGGTGCTGTCCAACCAGCTCCGGCGCGGGGATTTCTTCCTGTGCGCCTCGGAGCGGCAGCGCCACTTCTGGCTCGGTCACCTCGCGGCCATCGGGCGGCTCTCCCCGACCCTGTATGACGCCGACCCG
>DASQWR010000107.1:0-21893 GCA_035640155.1 Pseudonocardiaceae bacterium | reverse complement strand
GGTCCGTACTCCCAGGTCAGCTCATAGGCCATGTAGTCCGAGATCGGTTCACGTACCGCGTGCACCCGTTGCCAGACTTTCCCGGCGGCGCGGTGAGCACGCACCATGCCCGCGTATGCCATCTCTACCGCGTCCGGAATGTACGGCTCGCCGCGGTGAAACGCGGCGATGCCTTCCTCCTCCCCAGAGCCGGCATGGACCTGGAGGGTTTCCAGGCGGAACACCGAGTACCGGAAAGCCTGGAACCGCTGGAGCAGGTCTGCACCGCCAGGAAGATCGTGTTGAGGTCTCATGCTCGTTCGTGAGCGTGGGTGCAGCGCTGGGGTCAGACCGCCTCCCGTTGGCTTCCCCTCGCAGCGGGGGCCGCGGCGACTGCTGCCCCGACGCGTCTTACGCACCAGTTCATGTGGTCCGCGATTGGCTACGATCAATAAGGGCAGGGCCTGACCGTCCTGACCCTATGGGTTCCCCTGGGATCTAGGGTTTTAACGCCCGGTACTCGTCGGCCAATCGCCGCAGGACATGTTGGGCATCGTCGTCGTAGCCGGCGAGCCCGGCGTAGATCTCGAATCGGGTTTCGTAGTCGGCGACATCGCGAGCGTCCGTGATAACCGCAACAGCAGTCTCGGTGCCCACCATCACGGCCCGTTGGTCGTAGATCTGAAAGGCGTGCAGCACTGGGTGGGTCACCGGCCGGCTCCAGGGGATGATCCCCAGTTGGACGTTGGGCCGGGCGGCGACTGTGACGAGGTGCTCCGCCTGTCTGGTCATGATGTTCGGGGAGCCGACGTGCCAGCGTAGTGCGCTTTCCGTGAGCACCAGGTGGAAGCTCCGGTCTGTGTTGAGGATTTGCTGTCGGGCGAGGCGGGCGGCGACCATGGCCTCAAGATCCTCGCCCTGATGCAGGCCGGACAGCAGCGCGCGCATGTAGTCCGCGGTCTGGAGCAGACCGATGACGATGGTGGGCTGGAAGCTGCGGATCCGCGCTGAGGTGGCCTCAATCCGGCCGATACGCTCCTGCACAGACGGAGCGCCTGCACGGTGCAGAAGGGTGCGAGCCGATGTGGCCCCTTCGCGCAGGTCCTTGGCGAGGGCGAGTAGCTCCCGGCGAGTGGCTGCGGGTGCCCCGTACACCTCGCATAGGATGCGGACATCAGCGGCCGTGGGCACCCGCTTACCGTTCTCGAACCGGCTGATCGTCGCTTGAGACATCCCCGCGCGCCGCGCCGCTTCGATCCCGGAAAGGTCAGCGCCCTTTCGTAGCGTCCGCAGCGTCGCTGACAGCGAGTCGAGGCGGCGGGGAATGCTCAAACAATATCCTCTGGTCAGGCCACTCGGCTTGGCGAGCGGTGATGCTGCGGATGTCGGTCCCACCATGAAGTGAACGGCTCGGCGGCACGCCATGCAGCATCGGCGGCGATGCGGTGCCATGCCGTGTGTGATGAGTCTAGGACCTCCGCTCCGCAGAACTGCCCATCGGGATGGTAATGCATCGTCACCACGTCGCGGCCGTCGATGAGCCACCAGTCGCCCGGTGCGGCGTCGAGTTCCTTCGGTAGTTCCTGCTCGGCAAGGTCCAGGACCCGGGTGGGTTCACCGGCCGTCACGTTGTACCGGTAGCCCCAGTCACAGGCGTACCGCTCGTAGTCGCTGGGTGGATTGTGGATGATCCGGACCCGGCGGCGCGGCCGACTCTCACGCGCCCACTGCGCCAGCGTGTCCAGCCACGGTTGGCGCACCCCCCACGTCGGCTCGGTCTCTCCATCGAGCCAACGACGAAAGTCGCCAGTGGTCATGGCGGTGTCGTAGCTCGGCAGAGTCTCGATGCGGAACAGGTCCTGGCGGGTCCGCTCGAGGACCTCGCCGAGCTGGTCTGCGGTCAGCAGGTTCATGTGATCACCTCCCGGCCGGGCGTGTCAGTGCGGGTGTCCGGGCCGAGACCGTAGAGCATCGTGCCGACCTGCTCGGCGGCGATGCGTATGACGCCCTCACCGTCTGGCGCCTTGAGGGTCGCCGCGGCGGCGGGGTCGAGGGGGCCTTGCAGTAGGGCGTCACCGGTGTCGGTGTCGCGGATGAGGGTCAGGCAGACGTTGCCTGCTTCGCAGACACCGCGGAGACGGATCAGAGCCATGGCGTCAGGTCCTTTCTGGGTGGGGGACCGAGCGTGACGTGACCTTCCTCCGCGATCAACATTGCTCGGATGGCACCTGCTTGCCCGGCGTACGTGTTGCACTATACCGAGATACTTGGCATAGTGAAGGCCGCTGAAGCTCCCCGAAGGGAGGTGCTCAGGGCCCTCCAACGGGCGGGTGCCTTTGGGCCGCAACGGCGACCTACGTGTCCTGCGACTCGCAGGGCACACGCGGTGCCGTGACCTGTGGGCGCTGGCGTCGCAGCATCAAGAAGAGGAGGCCCCGGCGGTGGCCGCCGCCGAGGCCGATGCAAACCCCACCGATGACGAAAGGGCTTTGCCATGGCCACCGTAGACCAGATCCAGCGCCGCATCACCCGCCCCACGACGGTGACCAGCACCGCCGACGCACGAGATCATCTGCTCAACGAGCAGGCCACGACGGCGGGGCTGGTGGCCGGCCACGGTGAGTACACCGCGCTCTGCGGACGTCGCGTGGTGGCAGCGGCCCTGGTGAGCCCGCGGGGCTCGACGTGCCTGGACTGCGAGACAGCGCTGCACCGGGCCACCACAGTCAGCACCACCTCGCACCGCCGTCGCGGGTGGGTGGCGCGGCTGCTGCACCGGCGCGCGCCGCGCGCCGGCTCGCGGTCCGCGACCACACGCAGCCATCGGACGGCGCGAGCGTGACGCGCTGGTACGTGGCCTCCCTCGCCGACGGTGACACGCACCTCGCCGAGCCCACGCCACACGCTCCCCTGGTGACCGCGCACTGCGACGGTAGGCAGTTCCGCCCGCTCACCGTCCTGCCCGGTGCCCCGCCCGACCAGGAACAGGTCTGCCCAGCCTGCTGCTCGGACCAGCCTGTAGCCCACTGCCCAGCGCGGAAAGCACGAGGTGGCCGCGCTCACGGCAGATCCCACTGGCTACCCATCGGTAACCAGTCGTAGCCTGCGAGCGGGACCGAACCCGGTTCGCAGCATCGGACCTGTCGATGCGCATCGCGGAGGTGGACGCTGTGATGGCAGTGCGACTGGTGGTCGGGCTGGGCCTGACCATCCTGGCGCTGGCGGTGGCCGCACGGCGGGTCCGGTGGCTGTACTCCCTGATCCGCGCGGGCCAGCCGGACACCCACCGCAGCCAGGACCTGGGCCCGCGGCTGCGGGCCCAGCTGGTCGAGGTGTTCGGGCAACGGAAGCTGCTGATGTGGTCGGTGCCCGGGCTGGCGCACCTGTTCACCTTCTGGGGCTTCGTCATCCTGATCACCGTCTACCTCGAGGCCTACGGCGCGCTGTTCGACGAAAACTTCGCGATCCCGGTGGTCGGCCGCTGGGCGGTGCTGGGCTTCCTGCAGGACCTCATCGCCCTTGCCGTCCTGGTGTCGATCATCGCCTTCGCGGTGATCCGGGTGCGGCAGGCCCCCGAGCGCCAGGAGCGGGCCTCGCGCTTCTACGGCTCCCACACCGGCCCCGCCTGGCTCATCCTGTTCATGATCTTCACTGTGATCTGGACGATGTTCCTGTTCCGCGGCAGCGCCGTGGTCACCGGGACGTTCCCCTACGAGTCGGGGGCCTTCGCCTCCGAAGCGGTCGGGGCGCTGCTCGAGCCGATCGGCGAGGGGCCGGCCGAAGCGCTGGAGACCGTCGGGCTGCTGGCCCACATCGGAGTCATGCTCTCGTTCCTGATCATCGTGCTGTACTCCAAGCACCTGCACATCTTCGTCGCGCCGGTCAACGTCTCCGCCAAGCGGCTGCCCAAGGCGCTCGGTCCGCTGCTGCCGATGGAGTCCGGCGGTAAGAAGATCGACTTCGATGACCCCCACGAGGACGACGTCTTCGGCCGCGGCAAGGTCGAGGACTTCACCTGGAAGGGCATGCTCGACTTCGCGACCTGCACCGAGTGCGGCCGTTGCCAGAGCCAGTGCCCGGCGTGGAACACCGGCAAGCCGCTCTCCCCCAAGCTCGTGATTATGGACCTGCGCGACCACCTGTTCGCCAAGGCCCCGTACCTCATCGGCGACCGCAGCCTGCCGTCGGGGAAGGGGTCGCCAGGAGAAGGGCCGGAAGGGGGCGCGATCCTGCCCGGCACGAAGCAGGCCGGCGACGACCAGCGCCCCGACGCGCACGGTCACGGCGTGCCGGAGTCCGGCTTCGGTCGCGTCACCGGCTCCGGACCGGACCAGGCCGCCCGCCCCCTGGTGGGCTCGGCCGAGGTCGGTGGGGTGATCGACCCGGACGTGCTGTGGTCGTGCACCACCTGCGGCGCCTGCGTCGAGGAGTGCCCGGTGGACATCGAGCACGTCGACCACATCGTCGACATGCGCCGCCACCAGGTGCTGATCGAGTCGGAGTTCCCCACGGAGCTCGCCGCGCTGTTCAGGAACCTGGAGAACAAGGGCAACCCGTGGGGGCAGAACCAGTCCGCCCGGATGGACTGGGCCAAGGGGCTCGACTTCGAGGTGCCGGTGCTCACCGGGGAGAAGCTCGACGCCGACGTCGAGTACCTGTACTGGATCGGCTGCGCCGGCGCCTTCGACGACAACGCGAGGAAGACGGTGCGCGCCACCGCGGAGCTGCTGCACCACGCGGGCGTCAAGTATGTCGTGCTCGGCAGCGGTGAGACCTGTACCGGCGATCCGGCGCGGCGTTCGGGCAACGAGTTCGTCTTCCAGATGCTGGCGCAGCAGAACGTCGAGATGCTCAACACGGTGTTCTCCGGCCGCGAGCCGGGCCGCCGCAAGATCGTGACGACCTGCCCGCACTGCTTCAACACCCTGGGCCGGGAGTACCCGCAGCTCGACGGGCACTACGAGGTGGTGCACCACACCCAGCTGCTCAACCTGCTGGTGCGGGAGAAGAAACTGGTGCCGGTCGCGCCGGCGGACGGGACTGGGTCCGATGGGGCTGGGTCCGACCAACCGCAGGTGACCTACCACGACCCGTGCTACCTGGGGCGGCACAACGAGGTGTACTCGCCGCCGCGCGAGCTCGTCGCCGCGTCCGGGGCGCAGCTCACCGAGATGCCACGCCACGCCGACCGGTCCTTCTGCTGCGGCGCCGGCGGCGCTCGGATGTGGATGGAGGAGGACATCGGCAAGCGGGTCAACCTGGATCGGGTGGACGAGGCGATCGCCACCGAGTCATCGAAGATCGCCACCGGGTGCCCGTTCTGCCGGGTGATGCTCACCGACGGTCTCACCACCCGGGAGAGCGAAGGCGCGGCGGGCAACGCCACAGAGGTGCTCGACGTCGCGCAGCTGCTCCTCGCCGGCGTCAAGCGGGGGATGACGAGCTCGGACTCGACCACGACCGAGAGCGCCAACCCGGACGGCGAGACGGCGGACGCCCCGAAGCGGAACTAGCTCCCCACGCGGGCGAGCACGGCGTCGCGGAGCTGGTCGGGGTCGACGCCCGTCTCGGTGAGCACCTGGACGCCGACGCCCTCCCCCTCGGTGAGCAGGCCGAGCAGGATGTGCTCGGTGCCGATGTGGCGGTGGCCGAGCTCCCGGCTCTCGCGGAGTGACAGCTCCAGCACGCGCTTGGCGCGCGGCGTGAACGGGATGTGCCCGCTCGGCGCGACCTGCCCGCAGCCGACGATCCGCTCGACGGCCACGCGGACCCCGTCCCGGGTGATCCCGGCGGCGGTGAGGACCGTCGCGGCGACACCGTCGGAGTCGGCGAGCAGCCCGAGCAGCAGGTGCTCGGTGCCGAGGAAGTTGTGATGCAACCGCCGGGCCTCCTCCTGGGCGGTGACCACCGCAGCGCGCGCGGTGGGCGCAAAGCGGGTGAACATCCCCTCTCCGGCGCCGGCCACCTTCCCCTTGAGCTTGCCGAGCAGGCCGCGCGCCGCGGAGTGCCGCTGCTGGGCAGCCTGCTTCGTGACGCCGAGCGAACCGCCGATCTGCGCCCAGGAGCACCCCGCGGCGCGGGCGTGCTGGACCCAGTAGTCGAGCAGCTGCTCGCCGAAATCGGTCAGCTCCTGTTGCTGCCGCGAGGCGGTCGCAAGGAGGTCGAGTGGGTCGACGCTGGCTGCCTTCGTCCTCGTCTGCGCGACGAGCTCATCGAGAGTCATACGTCAACAGTTCCTTGACGCTGCCGATCTGTCAAGGCTGAGTTGACCACGCTGCCTGCATGAGCTCACGCCATGGGCGCAGCGCGCAGCTCGACGAACTCGTAGCCCATGGCGCGCTGCCCGCGGGACAACCCGATTTCAGCAATGGTGTCCGGTGGTTTCACGACTCCGCCGGCCGTGCCGGGGATCTCCGGCCCGTCGCGGTATCCCTCGGGCTGCGTTTCGGTGAGGGAGTAGTGACCGGCAGGAAGAGCGCCGAACTTCCACCATCCGTCCGGCCCGCTGAGCGCCTGCTGATCAACCTGCCCGCCGTCCGCGATGGTGCCGTTCAGCTCGAGGACGACACCCGGGATGCCCGCGCCGGCGTCATCGACCACGCGTCCGAAAATTTCGGCGGGGGGCGCCTGCGCAGTGGCGGTCAGTGTCGAAGTCGCGAGCGCGGCGAGCACCGCGGCGGCTCGGGCGGGGACGCGCATTCGTGACTCCTCGATTCAGGACAGTCACCATGAGCATTCGGCACCAAGACCCCCTTGTCGCGGGTGAACGCCGACGACCACCTGGTCGAGGGTGACGGCCCCGGCAGCCGGGCAGCTGACGCCGGATCACGAGAACCGGGCGGTAAGGACCGCTGCGCCCCTCGTCGTCCAGCACCCTGAACCTGGTGGCGTCGTCGTCGCCGGTGGTGCCACCAGATCCGACCGGCCGCGACGCGGTCGCCGTACTGACGACGCTCAGCGTCGGGTCTCCACCCGATGGAAGTTCCGGTACGCCCGCGAGGGAGTGGGTCCGCGCTGGCCCTGGTAGCGCGAGCCCGCGCGTACCGACCCGTAGGGATGCTCAGCAGGGCTGGAGAGCCGGAACAGGCACAGCTGGCCGATCTTCATCCCGGGCCACAGGGTGATCGGCAGGTTGGCTACATTGGACAGTTCCAGGGTGATGTGCCCGGTGAAGCCGGGGTCGATGAACCCCGCCGTCGAATGGGTCAGCAACCCCAACCGGCCCAGGCTGGAGTTGTGGGTGGGGATGAAGGCAGCTCCCGCGAGGAAGAGCCCGTCCCCGGCGTCGACCTGGATGCACCGAACCGGGCGGGTCGGTACCGGACGCACGTCGACGACGGCTCGGAACCGCTGGGCTCGTCCAACCCTCAGCCTGGCGGCCTTGCGCTCCAGCCGGAACACCGTGCGGTGCGGGGTGAAGCTCACCTGGAAGGCCACGCCGTGGGGGGCTTGCCGGAACGCGGTGGCCTTCTTGCGCTTCACCGGCCGCAGTCCCAGGCTCGCGGCCAGTTCGAGCACGGCGTCGCAGAGGTGCTCCCGGACGCTGACGAACCCGCACCGGCCGGTGGTGCCGACGTGGCCGCCGGAATCCATGAGTCCCTGCAGGAGCGCCGTTCGTTGCGGCACGGAGGCACGCAGGTACACCTCCGGCACCTGCTCGTCCCCTCCGCCGCTGGCGATCTCGGCACTGCTGCTGGCACTCGCGCCCAGCCGGACGCCGAGTGCGTACGGATCGGTGGGTAGCTGCTGCTCGGGGTAGCGCACCGGCTCGGCCAGCGGCAGGTGGTGGGTGTACTCGTTGCCGGTCCGCAGGCTCCGCTCGATCTCGCCCGTGGTGCGCACTGCAGCGGGTCTCCCGTGCCTGCGGGCCGACCTGGTCGTGGTCGACCAGGGATGGCCGACGTCGGCCACGATCGTCTGCCCGTCCGAGAAGACGACCTCACGGCACGGCCGACCGGGCATCTCCGGAGTGGCTGCGAGCACTCGGCAGGGCGCGCCGTCGAGCCCGAACACCTCATCGCCAACCCTGAGACTGCCCATGGTGCGCCAACCCGAGGGCGTGGGGATCGGCGTGTCCACCGCCAGCGCCTTGCCTTCGAGCCGGCCGGCGAGGTCGTCGGGCAGCGTGACGCGCTCGAACGTGCCACCGAGCACGAACTCGCCCGGATGCAGGACGAAGGGTTCCTCTCCGTCGGGCTCGACGAGGGAGGTCAGCTCGTCTTGTTGCTGAGCAGGGTCGATGTGCGTGTACTTCGTGTTGACGAAGACCCGGAAGAACCGGTCCAGCCGCACGTCGATGCTCGACGGTTGCAGCATCGCGGGGTCGAACGGGTCTACTCCCAAGCGCCCGGCATCGAGCTCGGCATGCAGGTCGCGGTCGGACAGCAGCACGGCGTCACCCTATCGACCGCTCGGGCGTGCCCTCAACGCACGCGGCATCATGTAGGCTGACCACCGCTGCGGATGTAGTTCAATGGTAGAATGAGAGCTTCCCAAGCTCTAGATGCGGGTTCGATTCCCGTCATCCGCTCCACGACGAAGGCCCAAGTCAGGGGTAGATCTCAATAGACCTGGGCCTTCGTCGTGAGTGGCATCAGGTGTGGCTGCGCTTCAAGTTGCTGGTGCAAGAAGTCTGCCTTGAGCCCGTTCCGGTGGGTCTTCCCGTTCGGTCACCAAGGCGGTGCGGATTACCCGTAGCTGTCAGGTCTCTACTAATGGCACCGGGGAACGCGCCGCCCATGAAGCTGCGCCTGCATCATGATCATCTCGTCGTGGCCTTCCGGACGGGTAGTCCTGCCAAGGATGCGGAACTCATCGCTCGTCGATCCTCGGATCGAGGTCGCGCCGGCACGGTTGGTGTGACGGGCATCCATCGGGGGTAGCCCCCCGAAATGCAGGACCGCCGACAGCGACGTGCTCGTCGACGGTGGCAGAACCCGGAGGCCGGTGGGGGTGACCAGGAGGAGATGGGAGTTCGACTCGTCGACGATCCACCGCCCCTGACCTTCGTTGACGTTCCCGCCATAGCCGAGGCGCTCGGCCCCGTCAGGCGCGCGCTCGCCGACTGGGCAACCCTCGCCGGTCTCCCACCGCGCGACGTCGACGATCTCGTCCTCGCCTCGTACGAAGCCATGGCGAACGTGGTCGACCACGCCTACCAGCCCGGACAGCACGGCCACTTCCAGCTGGAAGCGGCGTGCACGGACGACCTGCGGGTACTCGTCGCTGTGAGCGACAGCGGCCGGTGGCGCCCCCGAGGCGCCGAGGCGAACAGCCATCGTGGCCGCGGGCTGCCCCTCATCCACCAGCTCGCCCACCACGTCGAGGTGCACCACGACCATCAGGGCACCACCGTGCGGATGTGCTGGCGGTTACCGACCTGACCGCAAGGCGAAGCTCCTGCTGCAGCTTGCAGGAGTTACCCGACAGTAATATCCTGAGGTTACCGGTCAGTAGCACGCTGGACGTACACCAGCGATGCCAGTTCTCGGAGCCAGACATGGGTCACTACAAGAGCAATCTCCGCGACCTGGAGTTCAACCTCTTCGAGGTGTTCTGCGTCCAGGAGCGGCTGGGCACCGGCCCGTTCGCCGAGATGGACGAGCAGATCGCCCGGGACGTGTTGAGCGAGATCGACCGGCTGGCGACGGGCCCGCTGGCCGAGTCGTTCACCGAGGGCGACCGCAACCCTCCGGTGTTCGACGCGGGCTCACACACCGTCGAGCTGCCCGCGGCCTTCCGGAAGTCGTTCCAGGCGCTGTGGGACGGCGAGTGGTATCGGCTCGATCTGCCGTCAGACCTCGGCGGCTTCGGCGCCCCGGCCACCCTGCGCTGGGCCTGCTCCGAACTGCTGCTCGGCTCCAATCCGGCGGCCTTCATGTACCTGTCCGGCCCGAGCATGGCCCGGGTGGTGCATCGCAACGGCACCCCCGAGCAGCAGCGCTGGGCCGAGCTGATGATCGAGAAGGGCTGGGGCGCAACCATGGTGCTCACCGAGCCCGACGCCGGCTCCGACGTCGGCGCCGGCCGCACCAAGGCGATCCCGCAGCCCGACGGCACGTGGCACATCGAGGGCGTGAAGCGCTTCATCACCTCCGCCGAGCACGACCTGACCGAGAACATCGTGCACCTGGTGCTGGCCAGGCCCACGGGGCCGGGGATCGACACTGTTCCGGGCACCAAGGGGCTGAGTCTCTTCTTGGTGCCGAAGTTCCACTTCGACGCCGAGACCGGTGGGCTCGGCGAGCGAAACGGCGCCTACGTCACCGGCGT
Organism: Pseudonocardiaceae bacterium; assembly: GCA_035640155.1. Taxonomy (GTDB): domain Bacteria; phylum Actinomycetota; class Actinomycetes; order Mycobacteriales; family Pseudonocardiaceae; genus JALYQB01. The sequence continues at coordinate 11,642 of DASQWR010000107.1, read as the reverse complement.
CGAGCACAAGATGGGGCTCAAGGTCTCCACCACCTGCGAGCTGACCTTCGGGCAGCACGGCCGCCCCGCGGTGGGCTGGCTCGTCGGCGGCGTGCACGACGGCATCGCCCAGATGTTCCAGGTGATCGAGTACGCCCGGATGATGGTCGGCACCAAGGCCATCGCCACCCTGTCCACCGGCTACCTCAACGCACTCGCCTACGCCAAGCAGCGCGTGCAGGGCGCGGACATCACACAGATGCTGGACAAAGCCGCGCCGCGGGTGAGCATCACCCAGCACCCTGACGTCCGCCGGATGCTGATGCTGCAGAAGTCCTACGCCGAGGGGTTGCGGGCGCTCTACCTCTACACCGCGTGTTTCCAGGACCAGGTGGCGCTGGCTCGGTCCGCAGGGAGGTCCTCCGGGAATGATGACGTCGAGCTGGCCGAGCGGGTGAACGACCTGCTGCTGCCGATCGTGAAGGGGGTGGGTTCGGAGCGGGCCTACGAGATGCTCACGCTGTCGCTGCAGACCCTCGGTGGTTCGGGCTTCCTGCAGGACTACCCCATCGAGCAGTACATCCGTGACGCCAAGATCGACAGCCTGTACGAGGGAACCACGGGCATCCAGTCGCAGGACTTCTTCTTCCGCAAGATCGTCCGGGACAAGGGGCGGGCGATCGGGTTCCTCTCCGGCGAGATCCAGACCTTTCTCGATGACGAGGGGGGCAACGGCCGGCTCAAGGAGGAGCGCGGGCTGCTCGCGCAGGCTCTCGCCGATCTGCAGGACATGCTCGGCACCATGATCGGGTTCCTGACGTCGGCGCAGGAGGATCCGCGCGACACCTACAAGGTCGCGCAGAACACCGTCCGCCTCCTGATGAGCGCTGGTGACGTCGTCATCGCCTGGCTGCTGCTGCGCCACGCCGAGGTGGCCCTGGCCGCGCTCGCCGGGCAAGCGAGCGCCAAGGACCGCGCCTTCTACGAGGGCAAGGTCGCCGCGGCGTCGTTCTTCGCGAAGACGGTGCTGCCGGAGCTCACCGCCCGCCGAGCGGTCGTCGAGGCGACCGACAACGCCCTGATGGACCTCCCCGAAGCCGCCTTCTGACCGTCGGCGCGCCGGTGCGTAGCCCGCACCGCGTCAGCCGCCCGCAGACTCGCAGACGACGATCGGCTGCGGGTCGTAGGTGACCTGACGGGTCTGACGGTCGACCACCGCGCCGCTGCCCGGATCCCGCAGTATCCGGGTGTCGGTGACGGTGAATCCCGGCGAGCCACTGCTGGAAGTGCACGGCTCCCCCGCGATGGTCTGCGTCTGCGGTTCGGTGAAGTCCGTCCGCGGTCCCGTGATGGACTCCACGTCGTACTGCTTGCTACCGAGGAACCGCACGGTGACGTCCGACGGGGTCCACACGGTCTGGATGAGCACCGGGGTGCGCCCGTCGTTGCGGAACCTCAGGTCGATCGCACCCTCGAACACCGTCGCCTCCCGCCCGGCTGGATAGCGGCTGATGTAGTAACTGTGCTCCTGGTGCTCCACGTCGGTCATTCCGGCGAAGTAGGAGGCGTTGTAGAGCGTGGTCGCGAACTGGGACACGCCGCCCCCGATACCGCGCTTCGGCCGCCCGTCCTCGATGATCCCGGCCTCGACGTACCCGTTCGCGGCGTTGCGCGGGGCGGTGAGCCCGTTGAGGCTGAACGTCGCCCCCGGCTCGACGACAGTGCCGTTGACCTGCTCCGCGATGCGCCGGATGTTGCGGCCCGAGTCGGCGGCGAACCCACCGGTGGTGAACGAGCTGATCACCTGTCCGGCGTCGAGCGCGTTCGCCTCCTCGGTGGTGAACTTCGCGGGCTGGTCGACGTAGAGCGCCGGCAGCATGCGGTCCTCGGTGCGGGCGAGCACCTCCATGAGCGGCTCGAGACTCTTCGGCCAGTCGATGGTGCGGCCGTCGACGGAGGGGACCACCGTCGGCGTGCTTCCTTGAAAGACGATCTCGGCATCCCGGCCCCGCATCTCGGTGCGGGCCAGCTGGGGCGCGAGTGCGCCGATCACGATCGGGCCGTCGACGGTGACCGTGAGACCTCCGTTGCCGGCTGGCGCGAACCGCAGCGCGGTGGCGATCACCTCCGGCTCGAGTATCGCCTTCGCGCCGTCGCCGGTAATGGTCACCGGCCCGGACACCGCCGGCTCGGCGATCTCGGTGATCGCGGTGCGGATGCCCTCGGGAGTGGTGCTGACCGGAATCACGCGCACCGGCAGGGTGACCGGACGGCCGCTGGCCCAGCCGGCGCGCATCGCCTCGGTCGCGCCCGCGACCTCCAGGTTCTGCCCGGGCACCGGGTCCACCGGGACCGGCGTGGTGCCCTCGAACCGGATGGTGCCCTCGGCGGGGGGCCGATCGGTCTGCGGCCGCAGGGCCTCGAGCGCGCCGAGGAGCCGCTCCCGATCGGCAGTGGTCACCACTCCGACCTCCCGGGAGGTGAACAGCGACGTCAGCCGGGTCCACGGGTTGAGCGGCTGCTCGCCGGCCTGGTCGAGGGTGGTCGGCCAGTCGAGCCCGAGACCGGCAGCGGCCGGGTCGAGGGTGGTCTGAATGGTTCCGGCACGCACCGGCACCGGCTCGGTGAGCCGCGGCTCGATCTCCTCCCGCAGCCGCTGCTCCGCGACGGGGCGTTCCAGGCCGCCGACCGGCACGCCGGCAACGGTGACGCCACGCGGTACCTCACCCCGGGAGAGACCGAGATCGATGCCGTACACGAGGGCGAGCAAACCCAGCACGGCGGCCGCGACGAGGGCTGCTCGGCGCTGCGCACGACCGCGGCCATCGCCCTCGGTGTCCGGCTCGAGAGTGGCGATCATCTCGGTGCGCTCCCCGTCAGCTTGGGCGATGCCACTGGTGTCCACTCCGCTCGTGCCTACCCCGCTCACGTGGTGTCACGGACTGGTCCTCGGCACTGAACAGCACGCGGTCGCCCACCTCGACGGTGCGCACGTGCTGCCCGACCCCGTAGACCTCTCCCCACGACAACCGCCTGGCCACTTCCGCCGTCGCCGCCCACGGTGCGCACCATCACGCGGTCGTGCAGCATCTGGACCTGCAGCTTGCTGTCGGGCACATGCAGAGGGTACGGGTTGCGCCGCGCCCCAGCGCCGTTCGGGGCGTCGCCACGACTCGTCCAGCGATGGTGGCCGAGCGGAATCATCGCCGTCGCCATCCGGGCGTGGAGAGCCCCACGACGCTGCCAGGTCGGGGGTCCGACAGCACCGCGGGGCCAACCGGGACATCGCGGCGGTTCCAGCCCCCGTTACATGTCGGTCATGTGGCCTGAGTCACATTAGTGCGTCACCCGTCGCGGCCGAGCAGGAACCGTCCGAAGTGCGGCACCGTGAACGCGATGTGACCTCGCTCACCGGAGTACACGAGGCCCTTCTTGAGCAGGCTGTCCCGAGCCGGGGACAGCGAGGACGACTTGCGACCGAGCTCCTCGGCGACCCGTGCGGTGCCCACCGGCTCGTCGCGGCCCTTGCTGAGCTCGGCCATGGCCTGCAAGTACTCCCGCTCGGACGGCGTCGCGCGCTCGTAACGCGAGCCGAAGAACCCGACGGCCAGCTCGGCCTCGGCCTCCGGCGCGGCCACCCGCACGTCCTGCACGCCGATCGGCGAGATGGGTGCCGCATCCCAGATCGCCTTGCCGTAGGCCTGCACAAAGTAGGGGTAGCCCCCGGAGGTCTCGAAGAGCACGTCGAGCGCATCGGAGGTGATCTCCGCATCCTCCCGCCCGATCGGCGCGATGACCGCCCGGTCGGCCTCCTCCCGTTCGAGCCGGTCGATGCGGAGGTAGCGGAACAGGCGTTCGGAGTAGGACTTCGATGCGCTCAGGACGGCCGGCAGGTGCGGCAACCCGGCACCGACCACCACCAGCGGCGCGCCGGACTGGGACAGCTCGTGGCACGCCGCGCACAACGCCGAGACGTCCTCGGGCTCGAGGTCCTGCATCTCGTCGACGAGCAGCGCGACGCCGGTGCCGACGTCGGTGGCGAGGCCGGCCACCTCGCTGAACAGCTCCACCAGATCGATTTCGATGTCCCCCGAGTCGGCTCGGCCCGAGGTGGCGGGCACGTCGATGCCGGGCTGCCACCGGTCGCGGAGCTTGGCGCCGTCGGGATTGGCTCGCAGCGCGAACGCCTTGAGCACCCCGAGCACCTCCTCGACGCGGTCCGGAGCGCGGTGCTTGAGGGCGAGGTCACGAACGGCGCGGTGCAGCGCCGCGGAAAGCGGCCTGCGCAGGCCGGCATCCGGGCGGGCCTCCACCTTGCCGGCACCCCAGCCGCGACGCATCGCCATCGACCGCAGCTCGCCGAGCAGCACCGTCTTGCCTACTCCACGCAGCCCGGTGAGCACCAGCGACCGCTCCGGCCGACCGCGGGCGACCCGCTCCAGCACGACCTCGAAGGCGGTGAGCTCGCGGTCACGTCCGGCGAGCTCGGGCGGGCGCTGACCGGCGCCGGGGGCGAACGGGTTCCGGACCGGGTCCATCCTCGGACAGTATCCGGCTCTCTAGTGCCCATCGCAGATGTGGCCATAAAGCGCGAGGGCGTGTCGTCCATGCTCTGGTATCCGCCTCTCTAGCGTTCCTGCTAGAGCACTTTAGGAACTGCTCGATCCGACGCCGCGTCGCGTCCTGCCATGTGGCAGGGGGGTCCGTTGGGTGCGGGTGGCGTAGCAGCGCAGGTTGCGGACGTCGTAGGTGAGGATTTCGAGGTCGGTGAAGCCGCAACGCGCCACCAGCGCGCCCAGTGACGCGGCGTCGAACATGGTGTGGTGGGCATTCCAGAGCCAGCGCGGCACGCCGCGGTCGTCGCTGCCCAGGTGAGCGGTGCGGTCACAGTGTCCGCCGAGGATCCAGTGGTTCGCCTCCGCGGTGTCGATCTCACCGCGCACCCACTGGGTGGCGACGAACCGCGCGTCGGGCACGCCGATGTCCAGCCGGGCACCCGGGCGCATCACCCGTGCCCATTCCCGCAGGGTGTCCTCGACCAGCTGGTGGCTCTGGTGCTCCAGGACGTGGTTGGCGCGCAGCGCGTCCACCGAGGCGGTGGCGAAGGGCAGCCGGTCGATCCAGCAGATGACCTCGATGTCCGGCAGCGGGAGGATGTCGACGTGCACGTCGTAGTCGGGGTGGGGCTTCTCACCCGCCCCGATCTCGACCTTCACGCGGGGTGCAGGTTGGCGTCGGCCGCCTCCGCCTCCGGCGCGACCGCATCCGGGCCGGCGGGATCGATCATCTTGACGACCTTCGCCGGGCGGCCGGCGACGACGGCGTAGGGCGCGACGTCGTCCATCACCAGCGAGCCGCCGGCGACGACCGCGTGCTTGCCGATCCGGACCGGCCCGAGCACGATCGCGTGGCTGGCCACCCACACCCCCTGCTCGATCACCACGTCCCGGCCGGAGCGGGGGAAGGTCGTCTGCCGTTCCCGGCCGAACTTGGTGATGTCGTGGGTACCGGTGAGCACCGCCACCTGATGACCGAAGAAGACGTGCTCCCCAAGGGTGATCTCCCCTCCGGACACGTTGAACAGCGCGTCGTTCACCACAGCCGTCGGGTCGATGTGCAGGCGCTCGAGCGTGCCGTGCACCCGGTAACGGTAGAGGGGATCGTCGGACTCGCCGTGGGTGTGCCGGTTCATCGCCTCGGCCACCAGGCGTTCCACCGGACCACGCAGCACGCGGGCCAGCAGCCGGTCCAGGAATGGCATGACCGGACCCTAACGAGTCGGTGACCGCGGCGCAGTCAGGCCCGAGCGGCGCAGCATCGCGGCCAGCCGACCGGTCAGCGCGTCGGGCCCGAAGTGGCGCTGCGCCAGGGCGAAGTTGTGCTCGATCAGGGTCGGATCGGGGTCGGCGAGCCAGCCGGCCAGTGGCTCCGGGTCCTCGACCGGGAACCAGCGGAAGCCCAGGGCGGCGATCTCGACGGCGACCGGGTAATTGCTCACCGCCAGCGGCCGGCCAGCCAGGGCGGACTCGATGAGCGGCATGCCGAACCCCTCCCAGGTGGAAGGCAGCACCACGGCATCGGCCGCGGCGTAGGCGTCAGCCATCCGGAGCCCGGCGGGTAGCGTGCGGCGGATCGGACAACGCGCGCGGTCGAGCACCCCGGCCAGCTCCGCGGCGTAGCCGTCCTCGGCCGGGCCGGTCAGCCAGAAGATCGCATCCAGCGCCTCCGCGAGCGCGATCCCGGCGGCGACGTTCTTGCGCGCGATGGCCCGGGTGGGCTGCAGCAGCAGCCGTTGCCCGGCCGCGACGTCCATCGCCCGCCGCGCCGTGTCCCGATCGCCGGGCCGGGGAACGTGCGCGTAGCCGTGGTAGATGGCCACCGCGTCTATGCCGCGATGGGCGAGCTCCGCGGCGCTGTGCCGGCTGATCGCGACGTGCTGCCAACCCGGCGCGTGGGGTGGCCAGCCGTCGAGGTGGGCATAACGCTCCCGCTCCCAGGGCAGGTCGTGGTGGCGCAGTACGGCCCGCCGGTCGCGCAGCTCCCCGGCGACGGCGTCGGTCGCCGCCGGGTTCATCGGCAGCGAGCAGACGTTCTCCACCACGACGAGGTCCGCGCAGCGCAGCGCGGACGCCAGCGCAGCGCGACGCGGCGGTCGGGTCGCATCGGAGTCGAGCCCCGGCACGAGCCGGTCGGCGGATCCGGACCCCGCGACGGTACGGACCCGGCATCCCATCCGCCCCAGCGCCGTGACCCACTGCGCTGCGGCGACCGACACCCCATCCGCGCCGCCGAGCCGGAAGGACAGCACGGTCACCGCTGGCAGTGACTCGCCGCGCTCGCCGGATGCCAGCATCAAACCTACTCCACAGGTCCTCAGGCGGACTTCCCGAACAGAAAGATCCCGTACTGCCACACCGCATCGATCCACTGCTCCTCGAGCTCGAATCCGCGCTCGGCGATGTCGCTGACGAGCTCCGTGACCATGGCGTCGACGTCGTCGCCTCCCTGCCCGAACCCGCCGCGTCCGCTCTGCCTAGGCTCGCAGGCGCAGCCGACCCTGGAGGACAGGATGGCCTCGCTCGAGGACGACCGCTACTACTCCGCACTGAACACCGAGGCGGGACGCTTCGCGAATGTGGTGCGCGAGACCGACCTCTCCCGGCAGGTGCCCACCTGTCCAGAGTGGACGATCGCACAGCTCACCGAACACCTCGGCCAAGCGCACCGGTGGGTGACGGCGATGGTGGAGCAGCGCACCACCTCGTACCTGCCCCCCGAGGAGGTGGACGAGATCCCGCTGCCGCCGACCGACGTGGAGTCCGCGGAGTGGCTGCGCTCCGGTGCGGCTCGGCTGTCGGCAGCGATCCGCGACGCCGGCACCGACACCCCGCTGTGGAGCTGGTCCGACGACCAGCGCGTCGGGTTCTGGCTGCGCCGGATGGCGCACGAGACGGCGGTGCACCGGGCGGACGCCGAGCTCGCGGTGGGCATCGCCGTCACCCGGGATGCGGACCTCGCTGCCGACGCCGTCACCGAGTCGCTGGAGTTCGCGTCCTCGCCGACACTCGCGGCCCGCCATCCGGAACTGGTCGAGCTGCGCGGTGACGGCCAGACGCTGCACTTCCACGCCACCGACGACGGCCTCGGTGACGCAGGTGAGTGGCTGGTGCGTCGCACCCCGGACGGAGTGGCCTGGGAGCACGGGCACGCCAAGGGTGACGTGGCGGTGCGCGGCAGCGCCGTAGCCCTGATGTTGCTGGTCACGCGCCGGATCCCGGTGGACGATCCCCGCGTCCAGGTCATCGGCGACTCCGCGCTGCTCGACCACTGGCTCGAGCACACCTCGTTCTGACCGCGCACCGGGCGAGCCGCAGGTGAGGCTGTGACAGCGTTGCGGTGGCGGTGAACGTGGCGCCTGTGCAGGGCGACGGCGACGGTTGGGTGCACTGCGCCGACGGGCAGCGCCGGTGGGGTCGCTTCGGCGCCGCGGGCCTGCTGCTGCGCGCTCCCGGCCTGACCGGCGAGCCGTTGCTGCTGGTCCAGCACCGCGCCGCGTGGACGCATCACGGGGGCTGCTGGGCGCTGCCGGGCGGGGCCCGGGACAGCGGCGAGTCCGCGGCCGACACCGCGGTTCGCGAGGCCGGCGAGGAGGCCGGGATCGACCCGGCCCGGATCCAGCTGATCGGGGAGCACATTACGCATCCGGTGCCCGGCACCTGGTCCTTCACCACGGTGCTGGCCGAGGCAACCGAGCCGCTGCCAGTGACCGCGAACCAGGAGAGCGCCGAGCTGCGCTGGGTCGGCGAGGTTGACGTCGCGGGCCTGGACCTGCACCCCGAGTTCGCCGCGAGCTGGCCGACGTTGCGGACCCGCGTGGTCACGCTCGTGGTGGACGCCGCGAACGTCGTCGGCTCGGTACCCGACGGATGGTGGCACGACCGGGCCGGTGCGGCCGAGCGGCTGCTGCGCCGGCTCGCTGCCACGCTTCCGTGCACCTTGGTGCTGCCCGCCGGCTACGGGTGGGTGCGGCGCTGTGTCGTGGTGCTCGAGGGCCGGGCATCGAGTGCGCCCGACGTACCCGGGGTGGACGTGGTGCGCGCGGGGGGCTCCGGCGACGACTCCGTCGTGGAGCTGGCATGGGCCGAGCCGGACTGCGTGGTGGTCACCGCCGACCGGGGGCTCCGGGCCCGGCTACCCCCCGACGGCACGGTGGGAGGCTCAGGTGTGCCGGGACCATCGGTATTGGGTCCGTCCGCTCTGCTCAGCCGGCTTCCGCGCCCCGACCCCCGCCTTGCACGCGGGCGGCACGGCGGCGGCACGCAACCGGGTCGACGAAGCTGACCGGCGGGCGGCTTCGGCATGATGCTGGTGATCGTGCTGGGGGGAGACAATCCCCGTCCGGGAGATCGCGCGGGTCCTGGAACTGGGCGGGCGCCTGGTGCTGACGATCGTGCACCCGTGAGCTCCAGCGGAGGGATTCGTCGGCAAACCCAGCGACCCGAACCGGCCCTTCGTGATCAGCGGGTACGAGCTGCGGGGCTATCGTATCGCTGTGACCGCCGCCGCCGAGCCCCTGCCAGGTCCGAAGCGCACGCCGTTCGCAGACACCTCCCCCGCGCAGGTACGCGCCGCATTGACCCCGGAGGACTCCGAAGAGTTCGACCGCCAGTGGGTTGCCGTCATGGCACGAGCCACCCAGGAGCTCGACCTCACCGAGGTGCTGGAGACCCTGGAGACGTGGCGCAGGGTGGCCTGGGTGACTGCCACCACCGGGACCGAGCGCTACCGCGCCGTGCTGGCGAGCGCCGAACATCGGCTCCGCACCGGTGAGCGCCATCCCTCTGCCGTGCTGTGGAGCCAGCTCAAGGCGGAGCTCGGCCTGCCGGAGTGAGCTACACGCTCGGCATCGATCCCCTCGCCGAGGAACAGATCGCCGCGCTTCCTCCGCCGGCGCTCACCGCCCTGGCAGAAGCACTAGTGGTGCTGGAGATCGTCCCGTGGAACGGGCTGCCCCTGAACAAGTACAACCCTGATCGACCTGTGCGGCAGCTTCCATTCGGTGAATTCGGAATCATCACATATCTGATCCTCGATAACCAGCGACGAGTGGACTTCCTAATCGTCACATGGGCCGGATGAGCGACCCGCCCAAGACTGAGCTACGCGTGGTCGACAACGGCCCGTCGGCGAGGAGCATCACCAGGATCGGGCGAGCGTTGCTGTGCTGCCCGCATGCCAGGCGAACCTGATCATTGGCAACGGGCGCTCGCGCGCTTCCTGGATCGCCCCCCACTCAGTGGTACCGTAGAGATGGTCGACCTGGCTGCGCTCGGCTCGCGGCACCGGCCAGCCGATTTATGTGCGAGGCGGGCGGAGTTCGCCGGTTGCCACCAGTTCGTCCGCGATGTCCCGCAGCTTGGTGTTCGTGGCTTGACTGGCCCGCACGAGCAGCTTGAAGGCCTGATCGCCGGTGACCCGGTGACGCTCCATCAAAATGCCTTTGGCTTGCCCGATGAGGTCGCGAGTCTCCATCGCCCGGTTTAGTTCTTCACGCTTCTGCGCGCCGGCCATCGCGATTGCGGCATGGGAGGCGAACAGCAGCCCAACGTGCTCCGACTCGTCAGTGAAGGCGTCGGGCGAGGAGCTGTAGAGGTTGAGTGCACCGAGGTTCTCGCCGGTGACGTAGAGCTGGAACGACAGCATGCTCCCGACCCCGAGGTCCGCGGCCCGTTTGGTGAAAGCCGGCCACCGCTCCTCGGTGCGCATGTTCGGCAGCCGAACGGTCTGCTCCTCGTACACGGTTTCCAGACACGGGCCCTGCCCGGTCTCGTACTGCGCCCGATCCGCCTCGGCCACAATCTCCGCGGTGGCTGCCGGCGTGCGGATCTCGCGGCGGCTCTGCACCTCGCTGATTCCGGCGAACTGGACACCGGGCACGTTGGCCACCGCGGTCCGCACGATCCCGTCCAGGGTGTCCTGCAGCGAATCCTCATCCTCGAGGTCACGTGCCAGCGCGCTGAGCTGCTGGGCCAGGGCATCCTCACCAGCCGCAGTACCTTCGTCGCTGCGCGACGGCTCACCCTGCTCACCACGGCGGTCACCGCTCGACGTCATGCCAACATGATGACCGACTACCGCCACCGCAGCACCAGCGGTCCGAGCTCGATGACGTCGCCGCCGGGACGCGAGCAGATCGCGATCTCGAGGTGTGACGATCGAGGCCTCACGCCTTCGGGGCTGGGTCAGGATGACGAGTCGCCGCCGCCGGGCGCCGACCTTCCGGTTGACTTCACCAACGCATGGAGTGGGATGGACATGGCTGATGGATGGTCCAAGGGGCATCTTGCGTGTCCCGGTTGACGTCCCTTCACCGAGATAATCATCGAACTGGTCTTGCGGGACACCCTCGCGTTGGCCGGGTCGTGGAGCAGCGTCGATCCCGAAAGAGGTTCGCCTTCCTGGGGGTGGTTGACCAACACGCTCACCCACGCAGCGCCTGACTGATCCGCGCTGCCTGCCGGGTGAGGTGGTGACGTTCGGCGAGGTTGGGGGCGGACCGGGCGGCCTCGGCATACAACCGTGCCGCGGTCCGAAGGTCGCCCGCCTTCTCGTGGAGGTACGCCGAGGCGGCGGTGTGGCGGGGCAGGCCAGGGTCCACCGTGGTCAAGGCCGCGAGACCGGCCACGGGGCCATCGGCCTCGCCGATCGCGATGGCCCGGTTGAGCTGCACGACCGGGCTCTCGGTGAGCCGCAGCAGCTCGTCGTACCAGCCGACGATCTGCACCCAGTCGGTCTCCTCGGCGCGCGGCGCGTCGGCGTGCAGGGCGGCGATAGCGGCCTGTGCTTGGAACTCACCGAGTCGGTCGTGACCCAACGCTGTCTGCAGGATGGCGACGCCCTCGGCGATGAGCGAGGTGTTCCAGCGGGAGCGGTCCTGTTTGGCCAGGGGGACCAGGCTGCCGTCGCGCCGGGTCCGCGCCGGTCGCCGAGCGTGGTGCAGCAGCATCAACGCCAGCAGCCCCGCGGTCTCCTCGTCATCGGTCATCGACGCCAACTGCCGGGTGAGCCGGATCGCCTCGGCCGCCAGGTCGACGTCGCCGGTGTAGCCCTCGTTGAAGACCAGGTAGAGCACCCGTAGCACCGTCGCTAGGTCGCCTGGCTTC
>DASQWR010000106.1:0-19127 GCA_035640155.1 Pseudonocardiaceae bacterium | reverse complement strand
ACGAAATGCTGTCCACCGGTGGTCCTCAACCGCACCGGCGTGGCGGCCCATCGAACAGTTGTCGCCGGTCGTGGCCAGGGTTAACGTCGATTGCGCGCCTTGTAAGCGGAAGGTTCGGGGTTCGAGTCCCCGCGTCGGCTCTGGTTCTACCAGCAGGGATACTGGTTCTCCCAACCGCCTGGAGCGTGCGGTGCCGGGGTGCGCGAGCTCGACCGGCCAGGATCTTTGGCCGACTTGGACGGGGTCTTTTCGGGCCCACGACTGGGGGCGGCGTGCGCCACCAGGACGCATCAGCTCATCAATGGGCCGGACGCCAGCGCCACCAGGATGTCGGCGGCCTCGGCGGGGGTTAGGTTCCGGCCACGGGTGAGCTGGTCGTAGGTGTCGAAGCTGGTGAGGAGCCAGAGGATGTCGAGTGCCCGCCCGGTCGGGCAGCCGGGCCGCAGCAGGTTGGCGTCGGCCAAGCGCCGCACGGTCGTGGTCAGCAACTGGAGGCGGCCGGCGTCGTGACCGGCGAGCAGTGCGCTCGCGTCCGGGTCGACCGCCCCCAGACCGATGATCTTGCGGGCGAGCTGGGGATCGGTGGACCAGTACCGGCAGCCGTCGCTGATCGTCGCGCGGAGCAGCTGGTCCGGAGGGGTGTGTTGGATGACGTTGGCGAGCGCGGGGAGGTCGGCCCGGTGTTCGAAGTCGACGAGTACGGCTTCCAGCAGGCCCAGCTTCGATCCGAACTGGTGATACACCGTCGCCCGGGCGACGTCGGCTCGACGCGCCACCTCATCGATCGGGACCCGATGGAACCCGCCCTCGGAGAAGAGTTCCCGAGCGGCGATGACGACGCGCTCGCGCGTGTCCGCAACTGCGGCGGCGCGGGCGCCGAGGGCGTAGGGGCGGGGGCTCACGGCCCTTGAGCCTACCGTTCATTAGTCATACGCTCTGTCTAATCCAAAGCGAAGGCCGCCCCTGGGAGGAACGATGAAGCCGACCACGACCACCGGGGTGGTGCCCAGCACCATCACCTACGCCCGCGCCGGACTGTGGCTGCTGCCCGTTCACGCCGTGCTGCTCGGCCTGAGCACCCTCACTCACCAGCCCGATCCCGAGACTGCCTTCCCCGACTACGCGCGCTACGTCACCACCGGCGTCTTCCTCGTCAGTCACCTGTTCGCGAGCATCGTCGGCGCCGCGCTCGGGCTGATCGGCGTCGTCGCGGCGCTGGCCTTCCTCCTCCGCGGCCCTGCGGTGCGCGCGGCGGTGCTGGGAACGGTCCTCACGATCGGCGGCAGTGTGCTCACCACCGCGGTCTTCGGAGCTGCCGCCTTCGCCCAGCCCGCGGTCGGACGCGCCTTTCTCCGCGGCGCACCGGACGCTGCTGCGATCAACGCCGATGTCTACGGCACGCCGCTGTTCGCGACTGTCGGCGTTGGGATGCTCCTGCTCATCGCCGGGGGCATCGCCTTCGGCCGGGCCGTCGCCCGGACCGGTGAGCGGGTGTATTGGGCCGGGATCGGCTACGCCGTGTTCCTGCCCTTGTTCGTGGTGTCCCTTTTCCTGTTCCCGTCAGCCCAACCGTTCGCAGCCGCCGCGCTGGCCGCCGCCGCGGCAGTCATCGCCGTCCGCCTGCCCAACGCAGTGCGGTAGCGGGGGGCCAGTGGGTCAGCACGTCCGTACTCAGGGACTCGAATTGAACCAGCGGTGTGGCTGCTCGCGCCGGCGGAGCGCTCCAGCGCGACTAACGCACCCCTTCGTCCCGGGCTCCCAGACCACCTCGTAGTCCGTCCGGATGCTCGCACTGCGACGTCCGAATGCAGCCGGCGAGATTCGTCGAGACGCACCGCGTTCAACCCGCCGTCTCCGTGATATCCGTGCCCGCCAGCCCGCTTCAGCAGCATAACCTCCATTGTGGACTAGGTGTCAGCACGCGTCGACGGCGGCGGCCGCAGCATCCGCGACCGCCGCCGGACGACTCTCACGGCCGGATCTCGTAGACCAGGTTGAACGGGGACTGCGTGGCGCGGCGGAACCGGGTGAAGCCGGCATCCGTCACCACCTGGCGGATCGCGGCCTCGCCGGCCTGAGCGCCCAGTGCGTGGCCGCCAGGCTGGGAGAGCGCGTTGGGTACGCACAGGAACGTCGAGCCGGCGTAGTACAGCCGCCCCACCGGGTTGAAGTTCTCCTCGACGACGTCGGATGCGTTCGGCTCCACCAGCAGCCACGTGCCATCCGGCGCGAGCGCCTCCCGCACCCGGCGCGCCGCCCCGACCGGGTCGCCCATGTCGTGCAGGCAGTCGAACATCGTGACCAGGTCGTAGTTCGCGCCGGTGAAGGTCTGCGCGGTAGCCACCTCAAAGCTGACCCGGTCGGTGACCCCGGCCTCGGCGGCCTTCTTGCGCGCCAGCTCGATCGACTCGGCGTGGTAGTCCGAACCGACGACGGTGGTGCGCGGGTAGGCCTCGGCGATCAGCACCGACGAGGATCCGAGACCGCAGCCGATGTCGGCCACCCGAGCGCCGGCGGCCAGCTTCGCGTCGACTCCGTCCAGTGCCGGGATCCAGTTCGGGACCAGCTCGGCCACGTAGCCGGGCCGGTAGAACGCGTCGCAGCCGACGAAGACGTCCTCGTGGTGCTCGTGCCAGGCGACGCCGGCCCCGGTGCGGAACGCCTCGGTGATCTGCGGTTCGGCGCGCAGGTAGCCGAGCCCGATGAGGAAGACCGCCGGCACGTTCGGGCCGTTCGGGTCGGCCAGACAGAACGCCTGCTCCTCGGTCAGGGAGAACTCGCCGGTCGCCGGGTCGTAGCTGACGTACCCGCCGGCGGCCTGGCCGCGCAGCCACTCGGTGAGGTAGCGCTGGTGGCACCCGGTGCGCTCGGCGAACTGCTCGGGGGTGGCCGGACCCTGCGCGAGCGCGGGGTAGAGGCCGAGCCGGTTCCCGATCACTACCTGGCCGGCGGCGCCGGTCGCGCCCATGTCGGTCACGACCTGCCCGAGGAACTCCATCACCTTGTTGTGGTCCATCTCCGGTCTCCTTTCCAATCCTGCTGGCCCAGTCCTGTTGGTGCTGTCCTGCCGGCTCGTGCCGGTCATGCCAAGAGGGTCGGCGCGTGGCCTTTCACGGCTCTCGCACGGGCTTTCTCCGTGCTGACAGCGCCGGCTGCTCCCGCGCCGCCGTCGCTGTGGGCATGCTGTCCACGTGGGGCGGACGATGAGGACGCAGGACGCGCTGGCGCCGGTGCGGGTGGAGGTGCTCGGGCCGCTAGGCCTGGTCGTCGACGGCGTGAAGGTCGACGTGCGCGGACCCAAGCGCCGCGCGGTGCTCGCGCTGCTGGCGCTCGCCGAGGGCCGCACCGTGACCGTTGACCACCTCGTGGACGCGCTGTGGCCCTCGGAGGTACCGGAGTCGGGGCGGCAAGCCCTGCACAGCCACGTGTTCCGGCTGCGCGGGCACCTCGGACCCGCGGCGGCACGGCTGGAGACGCTGCAAGACGGCTACCGGCTGGCGCTCGGCACTGGTGAGCTGGACGTGGCGCGGGCGCGGGTGCTGCTGACGACGGCGCGCACCGGCGTGGACCGGGACCCGGCCGGCGCGTGCACCCTGCTGCGGGAAGCGCACGCGCTGTGGCGCGGGCCGGTCCTCGCCGACCTCACCGACGTCGCACCGATCGCCACCGCCGTCCAGGGGTGCGCGCAGCTGTACCGAGAGGTGACCGACGCGCTGGTCGCCTGCGCCGTCGCCGCGGGACAGGCTGACGGCGTCGTGGGCCTGGCCGCCGCGTCCCTGGCCGCCGACCCGCTGCGCGAGCCCGCGGTGCTGCTGCTGATGCGCGCGCTGGCGGCGGCCGGACAAGCGCCCGAGGCGTTGCGCACCGGACGGGAGTACCGGCACCGGCTGGCCGACGAGACCGGTCTCGACCCGTCACCAGCGCTGGGCGAGCTCGAACGCGACATCGCCAGCGGGGCCGCCGGTCCGGCGCCCACCTCGGGTTGGGTGGGCGAGGCTCCGGTGCCCGCCCGGCCGACGACCCGGTTGATCGGTCGCGAGGCGCAGGTCGCGGCGCTGCACCGGCTGCTCGCGACCGAACGGCTGGTCACGCTCGTCGGGCCCGGTGGCGTCGGCAAGACCCGGGTCGCGCTGGAGGTCGCGCGCGGCAGCGGGGCCGCAACGGTGCTGCTGCTCGCGCCGGTCACCGACCCCGCCGCCATCCCACACGCGCTCGCCGCGACCCTGAACCTGACCGTCACCCAGGGCGACGTCCTGACGGCCTGCGTCGCCGTCCTGGGTAACCGCCCGGGCCTGCTGGTGATCGACAACTGCGAGCACCTGCTCGACGCGGCCCGCGACACGGTCGACGTCATCCTGTCCGCCTGCCCGGGGCTCTCCGTGCTGGCAACCAGCCGCGAGCCGCTCGGCCTCGCCGCCGAGTACGCCTCCCGGCTGGCGCCGCTCCCGCTGCCCGGCACCGACCAGGATCTCGCGCAGGTCCCCTCCGTGGCGGTCTTCCTTGACCGGGCCGGCCGGGTCCGCCCGGGTCCGCCGCCCAGCCCGGCGGAGCTGTGCACGATCGCCGAGATCGTGCACCGGCTCGACGGGATGCCGCTGGCCATCGAGCTCGCCGCCGGGCGGCTGTCCACCTTCTCCCTCGTTGACCTGCGGGACCGGCTCGACCGCTCACTCGACCTGCTCGGTGGTGGCCGGCCCAGCGGGGACTCCCGGCACCAGACGCTGCGCGCGACCGTCGAGTGGTCCTACCAGCTGCTCACCGAGGACGAACGGCGACTGTTCCGGCACCTGTCGGTCTTCGTCGACGGCCTTGACCTCGACACCGCCGAGCGGCTCGCCGCCGACCTGGGCTCCGACAGCGATCCCGGGAGCGTGCTGGCCCGCCTCGTCGACGCCTCCATGGTCGAGGTGACGTTCACCGGCGGGACGCGGTACCGGATGCTGGAGACGTTGCGGGCGTTCGGGCTCGACCGGCTGTCCGCGGGTGGGGAAGACGACGTCGCCGCGCGGCGGCTGGTCCAGTGGGCCGTCGAGCTCACCCGGTGGTTCGACACGACGACGACCACCGATCGCGAGCCGCAGGCCGACGCCCTGCTGCGCAGGGAGTTGCCGAACCTGCGCGCCGCATGGCGCACCACCCGCGAGCGCGGCCTGCTCGACGACGCGGCTGCCCTGGTCACCTCGCTGTTCGACGCGGTGTGCAACCGCGACCTGATCGAGATCCGCGGCTGGGCGCGGGAGCTGGCCGACGACCCTGCCCTCCACGGCCACCCGGACGCGGCCGCGGTGCTCGGGGTGGCGGCGTACGCCGCGTACCACGCGGGCGACCAGGCGCGAGCGGACCACCTCGCCCGCACTGGACTCGAGCGAGGCGGCGACGGGATAGCGCACTGCCAGCATGCGCTGGCGGTCAGCGCGCTCGCGCGCGGAGCGTACGGAGACGCCGTCGAGCACTGCTTCTCGGAGGCGGCGACGGCGAGTCCGCGGCACGGTTTCCTCGGCATCGCCGCCCTGGCCAGCGCCTATGCCGGTAACCTCGACGCCGCACGGGCGCTCAACGACCGCTGGCTCGCCGCGGCTACGTCGCCCACGACGCGGGCCTGGGCCGCCTACTACGCCGGGGAGATCGAGAACCTCGCAGGCCGCAGCGAGCCGGCCGAGCGGCACTACGTCCGCGCCATCGACCTCGCCCGCACGACGGGCGCGACGTTCCTCATCGGCGTCGCGACGGTCGGGCTGCTGACGGTGCGCGCCGCCGCCGGCCGGGTCCACGACTCGCTCCGTGGCTACCGCGAGGTCGTCGACTACTTCGCCCGCACCGGGAACTGGACCCACCAGTGGACCACCCTGCGCAACCTCGCCGACCTGCTGCGCCGGCTCGGCGACGACGAGCCGGCGGCATTCCTCGACGCCGCGGCCGACCGCGCCCCGGATGCTCCCGCCGTCGACCGCTCCCCCGGCGCCGAACCGCCCGCGCACACCGCCCCCGCCTCGCCGATCCCCAGCCGGGCCGCCGTCCTCGAAGTTGCTCGGCGGGCGATCGAGCGGAACCTCACTCGGCCATGACGGCCACACCAGCGCCGCCCGCAGCGGTCGCGCGCAGCGGCAGCTCGACGAACGACTCCTCGCCGACCCACGCGGTGTAGCAGTCAATGCCCATGGCGGCGATGAGCTCGGCCGTCTGGGTCGCCTGTGCCTCCAACGCGCGGACCTTGCGGGCGCTGGTGTCCGGGTCCAGCACCAGGTCGACCGCCAGCCGCTGGGCGGGCGTGATGATTGGGTACCCCGGGGGAAAGATGCCCAGGCTCTCGTTGAGCGCGCTCCAGCGCGGTGCCCGCCGCTCAGGGAATGTGGCGTACAGCAGCCGCGACCCGGGCGGGGCAGCCTGTTCGAACGCCGCGGTGGTCCACTCCGACACCGCCTGGTGATCTGAATGACCGGTGATGCCGTCCGGACCGAAGGTCAGCACCGTGTGCGGGCGGACCCGTTCGATCACGGCGCACAGCTGGGCGACCGCGTCCGACGCGCGGACCGCCACACACTCCCCGTCCCGGTATCCGAGCCAGTGGTGCTCGGTGACTCCGAGGATCTCCAGGCAGCGCGCCAGCTCGCCGGTGCGCTCCTCGGCCAGTCGATGCGGGGGCCACGTCCGCGGATCGGGCGTGCCGATCTCCCCGCGGGTGGCCGTCACGCACACCACCCGCGATCCGGCGTCGCGGGCCAGCGCCATCAACCCACCGGACAGGTACGCCTCGTCGTCCGGGTGAGCCCACACCCCGAGGATAGTGCCCAGGGCCGCGACGTCGGCCGCTGTCCCGTCGGTACCGCGCCTGACTGCTGTGTCTCCGGTCATGTCGTCCACTCCTCTCGTTGCTGTCTTCAGTCCGAGCCGTCTTCAGTCCGATCGTCGGCGCGCCGGATCGCACCGCACTGACACGGCCTGGCGCGACTCTCGCGCGGACCGGCAGAGTGAAGTCCCCGCGACGGCCGAGCGACGCGAACCGGCAGCGCGATGACATCGTTGTGCCGGTTCCGAGCACCGGCCGCGGGCCGGCGAACCGCGCTACCATTCGGGTATGCATCGACATTGATCCACGCTGCGGTGTGGGATGCGGACTGTCCGCGTGCTCCTCCTGTCCTGCCGATGATCATCCATCAGGTGGCAAACCGTAGGAGAAGAGCTATGCAGGGCTTGTTTTCCCCACACGCCATTTCCGAGCCTTCGGGTTCGTCGTGCTGCGCGGTGTGCTCAGCGACGACGACACCACGGCGCTCGCCAGCGAGGCTCAGCGTGCTGTCCGAGACGCCACCGGCGACCGCTACCTTGTCGATGACGGGCAGGCGGCATTATCGGGCATTACATTCCCGCGACCGGCGAATGTACACCGGTTAGCTTGGCGCTGCAGCGTTTCGCCCCGGTGGTGGAGGACCTTGCGGGCGTTCCGATACTCCCAGCGGTCTCCCATCACACGCTGTTCTTCGACATGGCCGGATGGCACACCGACACCGGACATTCCGTGCCCAGCGTCAAGGTGGTTGCTTACCTCGACGCCCTTGGCAAGCACAACGGCGCCCTCCGTGTCATCCCGGGCTCGCACCGAATCGACGAGCGGGTCCTCACCGACCTGCCGCACGGCTGCACGGGCCCGCGTTCCACGACGAGACCAGCTTCCGGGAAGCGACCTGGGAAGTCCCAGCACATGTGATCACCACTCGGCCACCACTCGGCCAGGCGACGTCATCGTGTTCGACGAACACCTCTGGCACGCCAGCGTCGGAGGGCGGAACCGACACCAGTGGTCAACCTGCTACGTGCTCGATCCAGCTACTCCCGAGGAAGAACAGGTCGTGAGCGCATACCTCGCCAGCCAGTTCGTCGCAGACCTGCAGCTCGACTACGACCCCACCCACTACCCCTACTATGGCGAATCGTTCCGATCGACATGCTCGTCACGATGGATCACGCGACTTGATCAGTTGGGCGCACTCGCCGCCGCAGTCACGGTGGCTGCGGGGTGCTCGTGGAGGTCGATCCGGACGGTGAGCAGTTCGGTTCCCATCAGCCGCACCATGACGGCGTTGAACCGCCGGCCGATCTTGCGTTGCCGGTCGCGTGGGTCGTCGTCGGGCATCAGGTGTGCGGTCCCGATCCGCCATGTCCTGCCGACCTTCACACGCACGTGAGGGTCGGCCTCGATGTTGCGGACGTAGGCGGCCTTCCTACCGTGTTCGGCAACTATCCAAAAGGTGTCGCCGTCGAGACCGTTTCCGACTGGCGTCCGCCTGGGCAGGCCGGACTTTTGTCCGGTCGTCTCGAGGAGTGCGTACCCCGGCAGGGCGACGCCCAGGTCGAGGGCCTTGCGCACCAGCGGATTGACGACGTAGCGCGCCAGCGCTGTCGAAACTCGGTGCTTGGTGAGGTCGCGGGGTGTCCAGCCGCGCAACGGTCCGCCGCGCCGCCGTGGCGATCCCGTTGGGCCAGCGGGCGTGGTGGATGAGATGAGCAGCGCATCGAGATTGATCAAGGCCTGGTTGAACGTGTACTGCGGCCACCAACGGCCGGTCGCGAGCAGCCCACGGTCGAGCAGCGAGGCCTGGTCAACGACTGCCGCGAGTGTGACGAGCGCCCCACCGGTCTCGTGCGGAGTAATGCGCCAGCTGACGCGCCCTGTCGTGCCGCGGCCGCCTCGCCGCGACCGGCGAGGCGGCCGGGCGTATCGCCTGCGGGTGGTTCCGCTGCCATCACGCGCGTGCGCACTTCCGTGAGATGCCGAGCGGGCCCTTCAACCGGACGCGTCCACCACTGGGCCGGTTGGAATTTTCACCGTCGAGGCCGCTCAGCTCGACGAACCGGTCCTCCAGCCGCCAGTGGT
This sequence comes from Pseudonocardiaceae bacterium, assembly GCA_035640155.1. Classification (GTDB taxonomy): domain Bacteria; phylum Actinomycetota; class Actinomycetes; order Mycobacteriales; family Pseudonocardiaceae; genus JALYQB01. The sequence goes on along the minus strand of DASQWR010000106.1, from coordinate 10,255 downwards.
TGCGTAGGTCGGAGAGGAACTCGAACACGGTGGCGGGTGAGGCGGCCACAACGCGCACGGCGACGACGAGCCGCCCGCCTGAAGTCATGGGGTCGTTCCCGTGAGTGCGAGGAACTCTTGGCGCGAGCGGGGGTCGTCGCGCAGGGTCCCGAGGAGGCGGGAGGTGACGGTGGTGACTCCCGACGCTCGGACGCCGCGCAGCGAAATGCAGGAGTGCTCGGCCTCGAGGACGACGCCGACACCATTGGGCTGCAGGCTAACGTCGAAGAAGTCGGCGATCTGGGTGGTAAGACGTTCTTGGACCTGCAGGTTCTTGGCGAACACCTGGACGACCCGGGCGAGCTTGGACAGCCCGACGATGCGCTCACCCGGCAGGTAGGCGACGTGCGCGACCCCGGTAAACGCCAGGAGGTGGTGCTCACAAAGGGAGGAGAACGGGATCGCGCGGGCCAGGACGAGCTCGTCGTAGCCTTCGTCGTTTGGAAACGTCGTCAGCGCGTACGGGGTGGGGGTCAACATCTCAGCGAAGGCGTGCGCGACGCGACGTGGCGTCTCACGCAGGTGCTCGGATGCCGGATCGCGTCCGAAAGCGCGCAGCAGGTCCCGCACGGCACGCTCTGCCGCCAGCAGATCGATGTTCGGCTCACCGCCAACCGCGCGTAGCGTCCGCGGCGGGGTCTCGTCCGCGTCCCCGTAGGGCAATGCTGCGGTCATCGCGCCTCCTGGTGAAGCGGTGCAGGGTCACCCAGCGTTGGTCTTGTCGGCCGGGAAGACGTCGGTGTCCGACTCGTGCCAAACCGGGGAATCGGTCGCGGTCTCGACGTTGAAGCCGTAGTCGTAGACCAGCGATCCGCCGATCGCGCCACCCACGGCGGTCAGCCCGGCCGCCGCGAGGGACAGCACGAGCACAACTGCGGGGGTGGCGGCGTCGTCGGCGTACGTGGTCAGGCGCAGCGCGATGGCCGCCAGGACGACGACGGTGACCGTCGTCATCACCAGCGCGTGCGCGTTGACCGTGCGCCACGCCTGGGTGCGACGCGGGGTCGAGCCGAGCCAGTCCGCAACGCCGGTCGCGGCAGCGAGCAGGGACACCACCACACCGCCGAGCAGCGCGAACGTGCCGGCCCGGTACAGGTCATGTGCGAGCTTCCCGCTCGTGAGCACGGAGATGACGTCGAACCCTGCGGCGAGCACGTAGGCCCCCACGGGAATGTCCGTCAGCGGTGGGTGCAACGGCTTGCCGGCCAGGCCACGCAGCCCCTTGAACTTCCGGCCGCGGACCGCGAAGGCGGGCCGAAACGAGAACAGACGCATGGTGTCCTCCTCAGGGGACGGGAGTCTTCTGCCAACAGCCATTGTCTAATACCCAGTGGCCTTTCTGTCAATGGTGGTTGTTTGAACGAGGCGTGGAACCTACGGTGGGGTCATGGATTCGGGAGCCGACGACCTTGCAGCGGTCGGTGTGCTCGCCGAGCCGCGGCGGTCCCGGATCTACACCCACCTGGCCGCAGCGACGCAGCCGCAGACGCAGCAAGAGGTCTGCGACACGCTCGGGCTCGGGCGCACACTCGTCGCCTTTCACCTCGACAAGCTCCAACGAGCCGGGCTGGTGCGCTTGGTGCGCGCTGAGGCTGCGGCGGGCGCGCGGGGACGTCCGCCGCAGCGGTACGCCGTGAGCGACCGGGAGGTGATCGCGACGGTGCCGCCGCGGCGCTACGAGCTGCTCGCCGAGGTGCTCGTGCGCGCCACACGTGAGCAGGCACCAGGCGAGCTGATGCTGGCAGCGGCGGTGCGGGTGGCGAGAGCCCGGGGCGCCGAGCTGGCCCGCGAGGAGAGCGATTGCACCGCCGATGGTTGCGAGCCCCAGGAGGTGCTCACGCAGCTGCTGTCCCGGCTGGGATACGAGCCGCGGCATGACGAGGGCACGATCGTCCTCACCAACTGCCCATTCCAACGCCTGCGGATCGCCGACACCGAGCTCGTGTGCTCGATCAACCTCGCAGTGAGCGCCGGCTACCTCGACGGGCTCGCGATGAGCGAGGCGGTGACGGCTCGGCTGCGGCCGTGCCCAGTCAACTGCTGCGTGGTGCTCGAGCGCACGGCATGACACCCTCTGTGTCAACCCCTAGATCAATTTCATGCTGCCGCGGGATGCGGGGAGGTCTGGGCGCTCTCGTGCCGGGTGTGGTCGTAGGGTTGTTGGTCGATCCAGCAGCGCCAGATGACGCGGACCCAGGCGCGGGCGAGGATGCGTACGGGGTGCGGGTGGTCCTTCCCGCTGGCGCGGGCTCGCTGGTAGGTGTCGGCGGCCCAGGGGCTGGCGTGGCGGGCGTTGTCGATGAAGGTGGTCAGGGCGACGCGCAGTCGCTTGTTGCAGGCCCAGCGGAAGCTGACGCTGCGGTGTTTGGCCGAGGAGCAGGTGACCGGGACCAGCCTGCCGAGCGTGGCGATGGCGTCGGGGCCGGTGTAGGCGGCGGCTTCTGCGAGTTCGGCGCGGACTTGGGTGGCGTTGACCAGCCCGGCGCGGGGGAAGCTGGTGAAGATGGGCTGTCGGGGTGCTCGTGGGGTGCGCCGCGCAGCGAAGCGGTCCAGGTCTTTGATCGCGGTGCCCAGCGCGGTGAGAACCCCGACCGACGCCTTCTGGGTCACGGAGGTCACCTACGTATGGAACGCGTGCGGGTTCTGTTACGCATCGTTCATCACCGACGTCTACTCACGGCGGATTCTGGGCCTGGAGGGTGTCGATGAGCAAGACCAGCGGTCTGGTCACCGCCGCCTTGGTGCCGCCGGGCAAGCTCGCGAACCGACAAACCTTCGTCACGATGGTCGCGTCGGATACGTTCGAACTGCTCCCCTCTCGATCTCTCCTTCACCCCCTACGCCCTCCGTGATCGCCTTGGCAGACATCACGGAACGTAGAAGAAGCCAGGTCGAGGGTGGGGCCACTCAACCATCACTCAGGCCCCAAGCGGGGCCACTTTAGGCTGGAACACCGAACACGCTGTCCAGGTGCGGACTGTTTGTTACTCGTGGCCGCCACCAGCGAAACCCCCGCCGACGTCATTACCGTTACCGCCTGGGTTGCCACCGCCTGGGTCGTTACCGCCTGGGTCGTTACCGCCTGGGTTGCCACCGCCTGGGTTGCCACCGCCTGGGTTGCCGCTACCGAGGTCGCCACCGCCTGGGTCGCCACCGCCGGAGTTGCCACTACCGAGGTCACCGGGGTGAGAAATGTGGGAGCCGTCACTCCCGGAGTCTCCTGCCGTAGGGGGCGCGGCTCGGGTAGGCACTGCGGGGTGGTCTTGCGGTACCGGTTTCCCCGTCGCTATCGCTGGCGATGCTGGTGCCGAGGTTCCCATGGCCGGCGGCGTGCCCGCCACCTGCAGGGGCATCACGGGAGCCACCGGGGGTGCCGCGGAGAGGGGTGGGCCGGCCGGAGGGGCCGGGAGCGGAGCGGTGGCTGGTGGCGGGCTGGCTGTCCCGGTCGCGTCGCCGGTGGTCGGGTCCAGGGCTCTGAGACCGAGCACCCCGGCCGCGAGCACGACGCCGGAGGCCGCGCCAGCGAGCACGACCCGTCGCCGCCGGTCTGGGGGTACTACCGGCTGCGTGGGCTCACCCAGAAGGTCAGTCAGGAGATCGGTGTCCACGGCGGCCGGGCCGCCGTGGAGCTCGGTAGCTGCGGCCTGCAACACGCTCGCGGCCGCAGTAGAACTCGGACGATCGGTGGGCTCGATGGCGATCATCCGACGTAGCATGTGGGTGAGCCCGGCCGGCAGGTTCTCGGGGACAGCCGGGGTCCGGTGCAACCGCGCGCAGGCGCTCTCCATGCTGGTTCCGGGATATTCGCGGCGGCCGGTGAGCGCCTCGAGCAGGACCAGGCCGAGGGAGTACACATCGGCGGAGGGACCCACCAGCTCGCCGCGGACCTGCTCGGGCGCCATGTAGGCCGCGGTACCAATCACCGCACCGGTGCGAGTGACTCGGGTGATGTCGACGAGCAGTGCGATCCCGAAATCGGCGAGCAATGGGCGGTCCTGCTCGTCGAGCAGGACGTTGGCAGGCTTGATGTCGCGGTGGATCACCCCGTGGGCGTGGACGTAGGCCAAGGCGTCGGCCAACTGAGCCCCCAACTTGGCGACTGTGGCCACGGGCAACGATGCGTCCCGCAACCGGTCAGCCAAGGACGGTCCCTGGACCAGTCGCATGACCAGATAGGCCCAACCGAGGTCAGCGCCGGCGTCGTACAACTTCACCAACCCGGGATGGACCAGCCGGGTCAACGCGGCCAGCTCGTGGTCCTGCCGGTCCCGCTCTGGTCCGGCCATCCCAGGGGCGAACAGCTTCACCGCGACAGCCCGGCTCAGCAGCCGGTCCCACGCCCGGTGCACCTGAGCGGCCCCACCCTGGCCCAGCAGCGGGCCAATCTCGTAGCGCCACCCCAAGACGGACGGCACAGCAGTGTGGATGCAGCTTGGCTGCCCATCGCCACCTAGCGGGCTCGGGGGAGCCGACGTCATCAGGACCACCTCACAAGGGATATTCGGATATTCCCCGACAGGTGCCCGCTCGATTGGGGGTAACCTTACCACCAGACGGGTGCCGTTGCGCGGTTAGCTCGAAGCGGCAGAGGAGCTCGTCGCCACCGGAGCTGTCGCCCGCCCTGCCACGGTTGCAGGAAATGTCAAACGTTCTGCGACACTGCGCTGAACAACGAGGAAACCTGCGCCCCGCCCGCGTCGAAGACCGCATCCGATCGGGCAAGGACACCGGGCTGCGCAACCTGCCCTACCACGACATGGTGCAGAACTGGATCTGGTTCGCGATCGCCGCGCTGGCCGCTATCCTGGCCGTGGCCGGGCGGATCGCGCGCACTGCCCGCCGCCGCCAGCTCCACATCGAACCCAGCCTGGCCCTGGGCCGAGGACGTCCGAGGTGGGCACCACGATCCAGTCCTCCCTCCCGGTCACCTCCCGATCCACGTCGTCGGGTAGTGAGAGGACCGCACCGACGACCTTGGCCCGCGCGACGCGTGGCCCACCTCACAGGAAGGGTCGCTGCTGCGCGCTCATGGTCGGTCTGTCTGCTCGGCCTGGCCGGGCTCGGCCGGGCGGCCGGCGTGAGCAGGCCCCAGATCACCCGCCAGCAACCGGGAGGGGGTAAGGGCAGCGGCGCGCGGTGTACCGGCGTGGCGCCGGTAAGGAATGGCTGGGGCGCGGGTTACTGTTCTGGATGGGCTACGGGCACGCTGACAAGCTCGCCGCGGTAGCACAGGCACCGGCAACGAGGGACAGGGCGCCGGTCGACCAGCGCTTCTACCAGCGCGAGGACGTGCGTCGTGTGCTGGCCGCCCGCGACATCGCCGCCCTCTACCGGCTGCTCCGCGACGACGCCGGGCTCACCCCAGCGCACCATCGCGGCGCTGACCGGCCAGTCCCAGTCCGAGGTGTCGGAGATCCTCGGCGGGCGTCGGGTGTTGTCCTACGACGTGTTGGTGCGTATCGCGCAGGGCCTGCGCATCCCCCGCGAGCTGATGGGTCTCTCCTATGGCGAGCTCAGCGCCTACGGTGGACAGGGCACGGTCGTCAGCCCCGAAGGGGTTGCTGAGATGCTGCGACGGCACCTGATCTCGTTGGGCCCGATTGCCGCCGTGGCGTACAACCCGGTCGCGAAGCTGGCCGAACTGCTGGAGCACATCGAGCTGCCCAGTCCGTCCCCGGCGCCGTTGCCATCCCGGCTTTCCAGGGTTCACGTGGTGTCGGTGCGAGACCTCGCTCGACGGCTTCATGAAGCCGCTTTCATCTCCGGGTCGGACCCCGAGGTGAGCACCGCGGCGGCGGCGTGGGCAAGCAGGCTGTTGGACGTGCCTGGCGCCGAGGCGCTGAAGCGGGCATTGCTGGTTGCGGTGGCACAGTTGCACATCGAGGCGGGGTGGGCCGGGTTCGACGCCGGCCTCTATGACCGGGCCATGTTCCACTATGCCCATGGACTGGAGCTGGCCATCGAGGCTGGCGACGCCTACTGCCAGGCCGTCGCCCTGAGCTGGGCGGGGCTGGCCGCCGTGGAGCACGGCCACCCGAATGACGGGGTGAAGATGCTCCAGTGCGCCGGGCTCGCGGCGTTGGACATCCCACTGGATCACGACCCGAGCACGCGGGTGATTGGGGAAGGTTCGCGGGCGGCGGTGCAGGCAAGCGTGCAGTCGAGCGCGGCTACCGCTTACGCTCGTCTGGGGTACCCGGCGGTTGCGGACGCTGATCTGGCGAAGGCGCGGGAGCTGTGGACACCCACCCCAGCCGACGCCGGCGTTGGCGGGGACCTGGACCGTCCCGCCGCGTCTCTTGAGCTTGAGCGGGGCCGGTTCGACGCGGCGGAGCCGTTCGCGGTGGCGTCGGTGCGCCGTTGGGAGGGCGTTAGTCAGGTCGGCCGAGCCCAGTCTGCCGTCGTGCTGGCCACCGTCCACGTCCGAGCCGGTGAGCCCCGCGGGTTGCAGCTGGCTCACGGCGCGGTCACCGCCGCGGCGAAGCTCACGTCGGTGCGGGCCCGCCGCCGCCTCGAACCGCTGTTCGTCGCGCTGCAGGCTCGCTCGACGAGCGCCGACGCCCGCCAGCTCGCCCGGCAGGCCCGCCACGTCGCCACCACGCGGGTGTAACCGCTCCGCCGTGAGCAGGGCACCAGGTGGGGTTGTGCGCGATCGCGCCGGTCGCCGCGCAGGACGGGCCAGGGCGTGCTCATCCTGGTTGAACTCTGCGACGTAGACGCGGTCGTTGTCGAGGTTCACGGCGACGTCTTGTGGCTGGGTCGCGCCTGGCCCGATGTCCACCCTTGGGGGATTTCGCGGCGCTCGCCGTCGTCGGTCACGATTCCCAGCGCCTGGACATTGGGTTCGAACGACCGGTTTGAGCAATGCGACGTAGATCCGGTTGGTGGTCTCATCGGCGGCCAGACCGAACGGGCCGGGTCCGATGCGGATTGGCTCGAGCTGGGTGTTGGTCGCACCGTTTATGACGTGGATGAGCCGTTGCTGCGGATTCGAGACGTAAACCCGGTTGGTCCACGAGTTCGACGCGACGTCGACTGGAGTCGTACCGCCGCGAAGGGATGGTGGCCACCGTCTGGAGGGAGGTGCCGTCAATCACTGACAGGGAAAGGCTCGCGGGCGCGGTTCGCCGCGAACAGCTGTTTTCGGACGGTGGTGGTGCGGGTGGTGACGCGGCCGGTGGCCTCGTCAATACGCTGGCGACGTACGCACTTGGTGAAGCCCTTAGCGCGGTACCAGCGGCGCAAGGCCTGTCCGGCGCGGACGCCGTCGGTCGGGCGATAATGCCATCGTAGAAGGGATCACCATGAGCACCACAACATTCGCCATCAGCTACACAAGGGCGCTACGGCCGCTGTTCACACTGCTCGGAACGGGCCCGAGCGCCTCCGCAGTGGTGGTCGGCCCCGAAGGCATCGACGTGCGGATGGGTTGGGCCTTCAGGGCACACATCCCGCCCGGCGCCATCCAGGTCATCGAGCGAGACGACGCCCTGATCCTGGGCTGGGGCGTACATGGCTGGCGAGGTCGGTGGTTGGTCAACGGCTCCACGGGAGGCATGATCCGGCTGCTCATCGAGCCGACGGCACAGGCTCGCGTGCTGGGCTTCCCAGTCCGGCTGCGCCTGCTGCGGCTGAGCCTGGTCGATCCGGACGGATTCCTCGCTGAGGTACGGGCAGGGACCGACCGTCGGTGACCGTGACACCGCCGACGACGCCGCTGGGCAGGTGAGATGCGGTGGTGCCACTGGCGAAGTAGCGGGCGAGTTGGGAGGCCATAGCGGGGGCCGTCGTTGACGGTGACGAAGCGCGGTCCCCGCCGGCGCCGACCCGCAGCCCGGCCGCCAGAGTTAGGGCCTCGCGCTCGACGTGGCCGGGGCGCCGGCCTCCGGCGCGCCCGGGGCGGTCCTGCGGCAAGTCCCTGGACCACTGCCGCCCTCCCGCTGCTCGGCGCCAACCTGCGGACGATCCTCGCCGGATCCGCAAATGAGGCTCGTTCATGAACGGTCGGCAGGCACCGCGGTGCGCTCATCCGGTCCGGCGACCTCCGGTTCGTCACCTCGGCCGGCTGGCAGGCGGCGTGGGACGCCGGCGTGCGAACGATCCTCGATCTGCGCAACGACGACGAGATCCGGTGGGGCGACGGCCGGCGGCTCACCGAGCTGGGGGCTCGGCCCAGTTCGACCCTGCGTACGACGGCCCACCCGTTCCGCTCGGGATGGACCGGGTTGAGGTGCCCCTCGACGGCATCGAGGACTATCTGCTGGACGCCGGCGTCCAGCAGGCCGACCTGGCGAAAATCCGCGGCCGCCTCTTGACCTAAGCGACAACTCACAGAGACCCGCTTGCTGATCCGCTCCTGGGTCGATGTCGAGCGGTCAGCGCTATGAGCGTGGGTGGGCCAGGGTGGCGGATGGCGGCCTCCCGGGCTTCTTGACGCGTAGCTGTTGTGGCGGGCTCGCCTGACCACGCGGTGTCGCCGCTTCGGGCTGGGTCTTGTGGTGATCGGCCTGCACGAAAACGGCAGGGCCGCCAATAACGCCACGCTGTTGAGCAGGTGCACGGGCACTGCTTGGCGCCATCGTCGGGATTGACCGTGAGCTGCGCTCACATCAGAAGTCATCTCGGGAGCGTGCTCGAATCGGGCAGGCTGATGATGTGCTGCCCGCCCGAGACCCCTCGCCCGAGTCCTTGGCGGGGCTGCTGGGTGGTCGGCGCAGCGCGCTGGACGCCACCGCGCCCGCCGTCGCGTTCGGGCTCGGGTGGATCCTCGCGGAGCGGTCACTGGCCTGGGGGGCAGGGGCGGCGCTGGTGACCGGCGCGGTGCTCGCCGCGGTGCGCTGGCGCCTCGGCGGCCGGCCGCTGGCCACGCTGCTCGGCCTGCTCGGGGTCTCGGTGGCGGTGCTGGTGGCGCTGCACACCGGGCGGGCGGCGGACTTCTTCCTGACCCAGCTGCTGTCCAATGTGGCCAGCGCGCTGGTGTGGACGGCGAGCATCGTGGTGCGGTGGCCGTTGCTCGGGGTCATCGTCGGTGGGCTCCTCGGCCAGCGGACAGCCTGGCGGCGCGACCCCGCGCTGCTGCGCGCCTACCGCTTGGCGTCCTGGGTGTGGGTGGGGCAGTACGTGCTGCGAGTCGCGGTGTTCACCCCGTTGTGGCTCGCGGAGGAGGTGGTGGCGTTGGTGACCGCGCGGGTCGCGTTGAGCTGGCCGCTGGTCGCGGTGTGCATCGCGGTGAGCGGGGTGGTGCTGCTGCGGGCCTTGCCCGCCGCCCACCCGGGCCTGCGCCACCCGAACCCCACCGGCCTTTGACGGCCTCCTGGCGACCGGCGTGCTCCTGGCGACCGGCGTGCTCGTGGCGACCGGGCGCCGGGCGCGAGGCCGTTGCTCCGATCGGGCGTGGTCCGGCTCACTGATGCGGATCCCGGGAGCAGACCGGGTACGCCGGACGTTGACAGGAGGAACGGGCCGCATGGCGCGGCCGGCGCAGTCGTCCCCCGGAGATCATGACCTACCAGCAACCCTCGACGTCCGGCATCAGTCCCCCCATCGAGAAGAGCTCGCGCAAGAGCGACCTCAGCTTTGCCAAGGTGTCCGCCGCCGCGCTCGCGGCGATCACAGCCGCGGTTCTCGGCTGGACCATTGGTGTCGCCGGAACCGTCATAGGAGCCGCGCTGGCCAGCGTCATCACCACCGTGTCCAGCGCCTTCTACCAGCGCTCACTGGAGCGAAGCCGGGAACGGGTGCGGCTGCTCGCAGCCAAGACGATGCCGTTGCCCCGGCAGCGTGCCGAGCCGGCGGTCCCCCAGCCGGGGCCTCCCAGCCGGAGGTCCCGCAGCCGGATGTACCACAGTCGCCGACGGTGCCGCTCGAGGACGTACAGCCTCGCTCGGTTCCCGGCCCCACGACAGTGCGCCCGCGCCGCACCCTGCAGTGTGCTGCGATGACTGGCGGATCGGTGGCCGCGTTCGCACTGGCGATGATGGTCATCACCGGCTTCGAGAACACCACCGGGCAGACGCTCAGTGGCGGGAACACGTCGACGGTGTCCCAGGTCCTCGGTGGGGAACAGCGGACCGCGGAGCCGGCACCTGAGGTGCCCGTGCCGGAGACGCCGACCGCGCCGTCGGAGACCCCGGAGCCGACCTCGTCGCCGGAGGCCACCAGCACCAGTGGGCCGGAGGAGCCGGATCCGAGCACCGACGCCCGTTCCACCGGGACG
>DASQWR010000105.1:0-8066 GCA_035640155.1 Pseudonocardiaceae bacterium | reverse complement strand
CAACGTCCCGGAGGTGTCCACCAGCGAACCGGAGGTGTCCACCAGCGAGCCGGAGGTGTCCTTCAGCGACGCGTCGGTGTCCTTCAACGACGCGTCGATCTGCTGGAGCGAGTTGGTGATCTGCTCCAGCCCCGCGCCGATGTCGTCGGCCTGGCCGCGGATCGGCTGCAGGGAGGTGTCGATCTCTCCCAGGGTGGTGTTGATCACCTGGACGCTCCCTGGCAGGGGCGCGACGTCGCCTCCGATCCCCTGCACGGCGCCGGTCGCCTCGGACAGGCCCGAGTTGATGGACTGGAGCCTGCCCACGATACCGAACAGGAACCCGATGACGACGACCACGACGAGGATGCCGAGCGTGATCCAGATCCACAGCCAGCGGACCAGTGTCCCGGCAGGTGGGCCGCCCTGTGTTTGTGTTGCCATCTTCCAGCCTCCTTAGCAGCCGTTGCCGTCGGCGAAGAGCTTCTCGGCGATGCAGCCGGAGGTCTGCCGGGCTGCGACGGCCTCCCTGACGATCTCGCTGGTGTCACCCTCGATGGCCTCGGCGATGCCGATCGTCTCGTCGAGGTTGTTGTTGATGCTCTGCGCGTCGACGTCGATGCGCTGGGCGACGTCGAGGATCGCTGCCGCCTGGCCGTTGATGCCCGACGCGGTCCGGGTGATCGACATCACGCTGCGATTGATGGGCCCGACGGCCTGGTTGATCGCCGTCGCGCTCGCATTGATCGTCCGGGCGGAGTTGTTGATCGCACCAGCGGAGTTGTTGATCTCACCGGCCGTCCCGTTGACGGAACCGGCCGAGTCGTTGATCGACGCTGCCAGAGAGTTGATCTGGCCCGCGAAGCCGACGATCGTGGTGAGCGACGCCTCCAGAGGCTGCGCACTCGTCAAGATCGACTCCGCGGTCTTGTTTGTCCGGTTCAACTGGATGACAGAGTCGGTCGCGGTGTTGATGCCCATACCGGTCGTCGCGATGACCGCCGCCTTGTCGTTGATGCTGCTCGCCACCGCCAGGGTGCGGGCGAGCAGCGCGGCCGCCAGGCCCACCGCCAGCACCACGACGACTAGAATTACCACGCTGACCAGCCAGAAGAGGCCTCCTGAGGAGCCGCGGTCCCGACTGTTCGTGTACGCCATACCGACCACCCCTACCTTAGGTGCACAGGGAGATACGCGAGGGGTTGCAGGTTCCGGCAGGGACACGATTTCGCCCTATGGGCCATGCCGTTGGCGCTCAAACTCGGCACACCTCCCGGGGACTGCTCCCGTCGGATGGCAGCGTGTTCTATGGCGGTCAAGAAATCAAGGGGGGAGATGAAACTTCTGTTAAGTGAGGCTGCGCCCCCGTGCCGCGCACCTCCCGGGCAGCTAGACTACCGCCGCACGCGGCCCGCGCCCGTGGCACTACCCGCACCCCCGCGCAGCCTGGTCAGGGCTCCTCGCTCCTCTTCAGTCACAAGCTGTGATCGGCTCAGCCCAGATCGGATGGCGGTCTCACCCAATCGGGGCGGATGGAGTCGGGCCAGGACTCTCGGCGGCTGGTAGTCCCAGCGCAAGGGGAAGAGGGCTTCTGGATAGCGAATTGTTGCCACACCGTTCTCATAACGTGATGTCCGTGCCGGTCCCGGTGGAGCGTTGGCGGCGGAAAACAGGGAGACAGGATGAACGCCCTTGACACCTGGACCACGCGCGTCTGCCACGCCTTGGACCTCGACCCAGGCTCGCTGGACCGCGACCTGCTGCTGGACCTGACCAAGGAGGTCGCCCACGGCGTCGCACGGCCCGCGGCGCCGCTCACTGCGTTCCTGGTCGGGCTGGCCGCCGGGCGAGCAGGTGGCGGCACGCCAGCGGTCCGCGCCGCTTGCGAGGTGGTGGCGCGCCTCGCCGTCGAGTGGCCGGAGCAGGGCTCTTCCGGATAGCCGACCGCATCCCGGGGCGTGGCCATCCCAGCATCCGAGATGGATTTCGTTGCTGCGCGCTGCGGGCGGCTATGGTGACGGCCGTGGCACGCGCACTCCTGCTTCGCTGCCGCGACGGGGCCTGACGCCGACCGGCCCCCCGTCGCGGAGTCGCTGCGTGCACTCGCCGGTCGTCAAGACACCCGGCAGCCAGGAAGAAGCAGCGAAGAATGAGTCCCCACGGCATGGACAGTCCGCCCAGTCGCATCGACCCCAGTGGGATCGATCGCGACGGCATCGGCCCGGACACGTTCGCCTCCGGCACCGCCAGCCGCATCCGCGTCCCGTCGCGGCCCGCGCCCGCTGACCAACCCGCTTGGAACACCCAGCGCGGCAGCTTCATGCCGTTTCACCGCTATCGACCTTTCGTCGAGGAGGTCGAGCCGGTCTCGCTTCCCGACCGGACCTGGCCGGACGCCGCGATCACCCGCGCGCCGCTCTGGTGTGCGGTAGACCTGCGCGACGGCAACCAGGCGCTGATCGACCCGATGAGCCCGGCCCGCAAGCGCCGCATGTTCGACCTGCTGGTGCGGATGGGCTACCAGGAGATCGAGGTCGGCTTCCCGTCGGCATCGCAGACGGACTTCGACTTCGTCCGCGAGATCATCGCCGACGGCGCGATCCCGGAGGACGTGCGCATCCAGGTGCTCACCCAGGCCCGCCCGGAGCTGATCGAGCGCACCTTCGCCGCCGTCGAGGGCGCCCCGCAGGTGATCATGCACCTGTACAACTCGACCTCGATCCTGCAGCGCCGGGTGGTCTTCCGGGCCGACCGCCGGGCCATCACGAAGATCGCCACCGACGGGGCGGAGCTGATCGGCCAGCTGGCCGAGAAGTACCCGGAGACCACCTTCCGCTTCGAGTACTCCCCGGAGTCCTACACCGGCACCGAGCTGGCCTACGCCGCGGAGGTGTGCAATGCCGTCACCGCCATCTGGCAGCCCACCTCGGAGCGCCCGACGATCGTGAACCTGCCGGCGACGGTGGAGATGGCGACGCCGAACGTCTACGCCGACTCCATCGAGTGGATGCACCGCAACCTGGAGCGCCGCGACGCGGTGGTGCTCTCGCTGCACCCGCACAACGACCGCGGCACCGCGGTGGCGGCGGCCGAGCTCGGCCTGCAGGCCGGTGCCGACCGCATCGAGGGCTGCCTGTTCGGCAACGGGGAGCGGACCGGCAACGTCTGCCTGGTGACGTTGGGGCTGAACCTGTTCAGCCAGGGGATCGACCCGCAGGTCGACTTCTCCGACATCGACGAGATCCGCCGCACCGTCGAGTACTGCAACCAGCTGCCGGTGCCCGAGCGGCACCCCTACGGGGGCGACCTGGTGTACACCGCGTTCTCCGGCAGCCATCAGGACGCGATCAACAAGGGACTGCGTGCGATGGAGACCGATGCGGCCCTGGCCGCGATCCCGGTCGACGAGCACCGCTGGGAGGTCCCGTACCTGCCGATCGATCCGAAGGACGTCGGTCGCAGCTACGAGGCTGTGATCCGGGTCAACTCGCAGTCCGGCAAGGGCGGCGTGGCCTACGTGATGAAGTCCGAGCACCAGCTGGAGCTGCCGCGGCGGCTGCAGATCGAGTTCTCCCGGATGGTGCAGCAGGTCACCGACACCGACGGCGGCGAGGTCACGCCCCAGGAGATCTGGGGAGTGTTCGCCACCGACTACCTCGAGCGCCGCACCCCCCTGTGGATGCAGAGCCACCGGCTGAGCGGCAGCGATGCCGCCGGTGACGGCCTCGTCCGCGTCGACGCCACGGTGCTGGTGGAGGGTGAGCCGCACGAGATCGCCGGCTCGGGCAACGGCCCGATCGCGGCGTTCGTCGACGCTCTCGCCGCGGTGGGCTTCGACGTGCGGGTGCTGGACTACTCCGAGCACGCGTTGTCCGCCGGGGACGACGCTGCCGCCGCGGCCTACGTCGAATGCGCGATGGGCGACCAGGTGCTCTGGGGTGTCGGGGTGTCCGGCTCGATCGTCACCGCGTCGCTCAACGCGGTGGTCTCCGCAGTGAACCGCGCCCTGCGCTGACGCTGCCCACTACTGCAGTCTGGATGCAGACGCAGTAGACATGCCCCCGATAGCCGCGGTTGCATCCAGAACGCGGTTTCGAGGGCATACTGGTCCCATGAGCGAGCCCGGTCCGTGGGCGCGGTGGCGTGAGCTGCCAGAACCGGTGCGCTCGGAGGACTACGTGATCGGGCAGGACGACGACCCGGTGCCGGGCTCGGTGCTGTTCGAGCCGGTGGCCGAGATCGAGCCCGCGATCCGCTACGCCGGTTTCTGAGCTACCGGATCCCGAGGCCGGCGGTCTGTGCCCGTCTCGATGTCCTCGGCCCAGTGGCACGCCGCCCGGTGCCCGGGCGTGATCTCCCGCAGCGCAGGCCGCTCGTCGTCGCACCGGGTCGGCTGCCGCCACGGGCAGCGGGTGTGGAACCGGCACCCGCTCGGGGGCGCGGCGGGGGAGGGCAGGTCCCCGGTGAGCAGGATCTGCTCCCGGCTGTCCTCGACCATCGGGTCGGGCACCGGCACCGCGGACAGCAGGGCCTTGGTGTACGGATGCAGCGGCTCGGCGTACAGCTCGTCGGATCCCGCCTCCTCGACGAGCCCGCCCAGGTACATCACGCCCACCCGGTCGGCGATGTGTCGCACCACCGCCAGGTCGTGCGCGATCACCAGGTAGGTCAGCCCCAGCTCGGCCTGCAGGTCCTCCAGCAGGTTGAGCACCTGCGCCTGCACCGAGACGTCCAGTGCGCTCACCGGCTCGTCGGCGATGACCAGGTCGGGCTCGACGGTGAGCGCACGGGCGATCCCGATGCGCTGGCGCTGCCCGCCGGAGAACTCGTGCGGGTAGCGGCGCAGCGCGCTCGCCGGCAGCCCCACGGCGCCGAGCAGCTCCCGCAGCCGCGCCGAGGTCGGCTCCCGCCCGCGGTCCAGGCCGTGCGCGCGCAGCCCCTCGACGAGCAGGGACTCCACCGACTGCCGGGGGTCCAGTGAGGACAGTGGGTCCTGGAACACCATCTGCATCCGGCGGCGCATTCGGCGCAGCGCCTCGCCGCGCAGCGACGACAGGTCCGTGCCGTCGAAGACCACCCGGCCGCCGGTGGGTTCGATGAGCCGCAGCATCGCCCGGGCCAGCGTCGACTTGCCGCAGCCCGACTCCCCGACCAGCCCGTAGGTCTCCCCCCGCCGCACCGCCAGCGACACCCCGTCGACCGCGTAGACGTGGCCAACGGTGCGGTCGAGCAGCACGCCACGCTTGATCGGGAAGTGCACCCGCAGGTCGTCGACGTCGACGAGTACCCCACCGCCGGCAGTGGGAGGGGCACCCTCGGGCAGCGGAGTTGCCGCCGGGGGCCCCTCGCGCCGGGCGGCGGGACTCACGCGGGCACCTCCTCGGACCTGCGCACCGGGTTGTGGCAGCGCAGCAGCCGCCCGTCCGGCCCGGGCGCCATCGCCGGGGCGACCGCGGTGCAGGTGTCGAGCATGTTCGGGCACCGGGGGGCGAACGCGCAGCCCTGCGACCACGGGATGGTGTCGTTCACCGAGCCGCGGATTGGAGACAGCCGCTGCCCGCACGGGGCGTCGAGCCGCGGGATCGAGGCGAGCAGGCCGACGGTGTACGGATGGTGCGGCGCGGCGAACAGCGGGTGCCGCGGGCCACGCTCCACCACCCGCCCGCCGTAGAGCACGTTCACCTCGTCACACAGCCCGGCGACCACACCCAGATCGTGGGTGATCATCACGAGTGCGGTCGCGGTGTCATGTACCAGCTCAGCGAGCAGGGCCAGGATCTGCGCCTGGATCGTGACGTCCAGCGCGGTGGTCGGCTCGTCCGCGATGAGCAGCCGTGGCCGGCACGCGAGCGCCATCGCGATCAGCGCGCGCTGCCGCATCCCGCCGGAGAGCTGGTGGGGGTACTCGTCGAGCCGCCGCCGCGGGTCCGGGATGCCGACCCGGGCGAGCAGCCCGGCGGCGTCGACCATCGCCCGCTTGCGGGACAGGCCGCGGTGACGCTCCAGCACCTCGCTGACCTGCAGCCCGATCGGCACGACGGGGTTCAGCGAGGACAGCGGGTCCTGGAACACCATCGCGAGGTCGCGGCCGCGGCGCTCGCGCATCGCGGCGTCGGGCAGCCCGAGCAGCTCCGTACCCTCGAAGCGCACCGAGCCGCTGACCCGCACGCCCCGTCGCGGCAGCAGTCCCATGATCGCGAGCGCGGTCACGGACTTGCCGCAGCCGGACTCGCCGACCAGCCCGACGGTCTGCCCCGGTTCGACGGCGAAGCTCACTGCGTCGACGGCCGTGGTCGCCTCCTCGCCCTTGCGCTGGAAGGCGACGGTGAGGTCCTCGACCTCCAGCAGGGGCCGGGAGGAGGGGTCGCGTCTCGGGGAGGCACTCATGGGCGGCTCCTGCTCCTCGGGTCCAGGGCGTCCCGCAGCGACTCGCCGACCAGCGTGAAGCCGAGTGCGACGACGATGATCGCCCCCGCCGGCCAGAACGCGAGCTGCGGGTGGCTGTCGATCACGGTCTGGGCCTTGCCGAGCATCTGCCCCCACTCGGGCACCGAGTCGTCCGGCGCGCCGAGGCCGAGGAAGCTCAGCGCGGCCGCTTCGATGATCGCGATCGCGAGCACCAGGGTGGACTGCACGATCACCGGCCCGAGGGAGTTCGGCAGCATGTGCCGGAACACGATCGCGCCGCGGCGCACCCCGAGCGCGCGGGCGGCCAGCACGTGGTCGGACGCCCGCTGCGCGAGCATCGACCCCCGCAGCAGCCGCGCGAAGATCGGGATCTGCACGATGGCCACCGCGAGGATGACGGTGAACCGGCTCTGCTGCGCGAACAGCGCCCCGATGGACACCGCGAGCAGCAGCGATGGGATGGACAGCAGCACGTCGACCACCCGCATCACCGTGGAGTCGACCCAGCCACCGAGCGCGCCGGCCAGGGTGCCGAGCACCAGGCCGCCGCCGAGCCCGATCACCGTGGCGAGCACCGCGACGAGCAACGTCTGGCGCGAGCCGAGCAGCATCCGGGAGAGGAGGTCGCGCCCCTCCTGGTCACCGCCGAGCGGGAATCCGGGCTGCGCGGGGGGAATCTCGTTGCGCGCCCGGGACACCTGCTCCTCCAGCAGCCGCAGCCCGGGGTCGTTCGGCGCGAGCCACGGCGCCAGCAGCGCCATCACCAGGAACGCACCGATGACGACCGCTCCGATGACGAACACCGGGCTGCGTCGCAGCCGCCGCCACGCCGACACGGCCAGGCTGACGCCGGCGTCGGGACCGGCAGCGGCCAGCGCGTCGATGCGCTCCTTGCGCGCGGTGGCCAGCCTCATGTCTCCAGCCTCATGTGCGCACCCTCGGGTCGATCGCCGCGTAGGACAGGTCCACGACCAGGTTCACCAGCACGTACACCATGGCCGCCGCGACGATCACCACCTGCAGCACGGCGTAGTCCCGGCGCTCGAACCCGAGCGCGAGGGCCTGACCCACGCCCTGGTAGGCGAACACCCGCTCGGTGAGCACCGCTCCGGACAGCAGCGCCCCGGTCTGCAGCCCGATGGTCGTGACGACCGGCAGCAGCGCGTTGCGCAGCACGTGCCGGCCCCGGATCACGGTGTCGGTCAGCCCCTTGGCGTAGGCGGTACGGACGTAGTCCTCGTCGAGCACGTCGAGCACGGCACCCCGGGTGATCCGGAACACCACCGCGAACGGGATCGACGCCAGCGCGAGCGCGGGCAGGATCAAGTGCGTGAACGAGTCCCACGCCGCGTCCCACTCGCGGGTGAGCAGGCCGTCGAGCACGAAGAACCCGGTGACCCCGGTGGCGTCGATGCCCGCGGTCTGCCGTCCCGAGGTCGGCAACCAGCCCAGCTGCACCGCGAACACGTACTTCAGCAGGAACGCCAGGAAGAACACCGGCACCGCGACCCCCACCAGCGAGGTCACCACTCCGGTGTGGTCCAGCCAGCTGCCTCGGCGCCGCGCGGCGAGGTAGCCGAGCGGGATCCCGGCGGCCACCGCCAGCAGGATGGCCAGCGTGGCGAGCTCGACGGTCGCCGGAAACCGCTGCAGGAAGACGTCCAGCGCCCCGTCGCCGG
>DASQWR010000104.1:0-8452 GCA_035640155.1 Pseudonocardiaceae bacterium | reverse complement strand
CGCCCTCGGTGGTCGCCGACGAGCAGGCGCTGGGCGGGTATCCGGAGGTGGCGCTCGTCAAGTCGGTGGACGGCATCGGCGACCCGGCGTCGAAGCTCGAGACGTGGAACCGGCTGATGGCCGGCAAACCACCGCATGTGTGGCCCGGTTTCAAGCTCTTCTACGAAGAGGACACCCGCGCAGGGCCGTTGATGACGCTGTCCGAGGTGCTGGCGTTGACGCCCACCCCGGACTACGTACTCTACGAGTGACAACGGGCACGATCAGCGTGTGGACGACTGAGGCGTGATCACGAACTGCCGCAGGTGCAGGTCCCGGAAGGTGACCGGACCGCGAGGACCAGGCACGTGGTCGACATTGATCCCGGTCTCGGGGACCGACAAAAGCTTGAACCCGTCCACGAGGCGGGGGGTGGCGTTCCACAGCGCGGCGGTGCCGTCGTAGGAGCTGAGGAACTGGGCGGCAGCGGTGGCGTCCTCGGTGACGATACTGGCGGCGAGTCCCGAGGTGTCCTCGTTGGCGATGCGAGCCGCGTCGGCAGGCCCGGCTGCGGTGTCGACGGTGACCCGCCGCTCCCGGCCCGGGTCCAGAGCCCACTCGTGGCCACGACGATGGCCGTGGGGAGGAAGGGATGGCGTCATCCCGAGGGATTCGAGCAGGTCGATCACCTTCGTGTGCAGCTCGTCCCAGACGTCCTGGCAGATCAGCAGGAGGTTGAGGCGGTTGCACACGCCGAGCCGGTCCAAGCTGGTCTGGATGATCCGGGTAGCCGTCTCCGGGTTGCAGGCCCGGTCGAGGTAGACGACCGCGCCGCCGTCGGCGTGAGCGAGCGTCCGCACCCCGTGCCTCGTCGCTTCCTGACTCAGCAGGCGGGTGCTGGTGCCGCTACCGCGCAGGATCACGAGCGGGATCCGTTGCGGCTGCCGGACCAGGGCGTACGCGGCGTCGCGATCCGCGCTGCGCACCAGCTGCATCGCGGCTGGGTCGAGGCCAGCGGTCGCCAGCGCGGGCGTGATCACCTCGTCCATGAGGCATACGGCCGAGCGAAGGGCCGCCGAGCCGGTGCGCAGGACCCCGGCGTTGCGGGACTTCAGCAGCTGCGAAGCGACGTCGACGACGACGTTGGGGCGAGCCTCGAAGTTCGCACCGATCACACCGACCGGCCGGCGGTGCTCCTCCAGGCGAAGCCCGTCCGGCAGGTCCCGCACCCAGCGCGATCTCGGTTGCGCGGGCAGGCCGGCCAGTGCTCGCAGCTGAGTCGCCATCTGAGCCAGCCGATCGGGATCGAGCCGGAGCCGATCGATGAGCGGTGCCGCCAACCCGACTTCCTGCTCTCGTCTCAGGTCCTCGGAGTTGGCCTCCAGGACCACGTTCTCGGCGGCCAGCAGGTGGTCTGCGATCGCCAGCAGGGCGGCGTCGATCTGGTCATCGGGGGCGGCCAGCAGGCTCGCGCGCGCCTCCCACGCTGCACCCGCGCATCTCTCGACGCCCTCAAGCGCTGCCGCGGTCGTCTCTGTTGTCATCTCCGGTCCCGTTCTCTTCACAGCAGATTGGCTCTACTTTGGCCGGAACGCGGGTCGGTGGCCAGCTCTGCGGCGGCCGGGAAGTCGGTGTCCCAGTATGGCCGGATCTTCACCCGCCCGTCGCGCGCCAGCAGCGCGGCACCCGGCGGGACCGCGTAGATGCCGTCGAACAGCGTCCGGTCGGCGGTGCGGACGCTGTGCACCTCGGCGAAGAACGGGGTGCACAGCCGAGGTCGCGGTCCGGCCGCGGGGTATCCGGCTGCTGCCGGTGCTGGCTGAACCGGGGGTGAGCGGCCCGTTGCTGAGCACGCTGCACCACACGGATCTGACGAAAAACCCGGACGGGGCACGCGAGTTTCTCCTCGAAGCGTTGCACCGGGTCGAGGCCTCCTGGCCGCAGGATCGGTCTCCTTTTCCCGGCTTGGCGCCGTTGGATGTCGATCAGCATCTGGTGTTCTTCGGGCGTGGCGAGGAGACCAGGGAGCTGGCCAAGCTCCTGGGGTCCCCGGCTGAGCAGGTCCAGGGCGCGGCGGTACCCGTGGTGGACCCGTCCGGGTACGGCAAGATCCAGACTAGCCTCATGCCCATGTTGCTATTGATGTTATCGGCAGCACTCCTTCCGCCGCACTTTGCAGTGTCGTTGGCCACAGAGACGGATGGAGAAGACCGTGAACGAGGCCGTCCGGCGGTCCTCATTGCGGCGAAGGACCTCTGGGCCGTGCTGGGTGCGCTTGGCAGCAGGTCACCGACATCGTCGATCATCTCTGGCGTGAGGCTGGTTGGCGCGAGTAGGGAGGCTGGGTGATGGGGTCCTACCTACGGTACTTGTCGGAGAACTCCACCGATTTGATCTTCTACGCCCAGCAGCACTTCCTGCTCGTGCTTTATTCGGTGATCTTTGCAAGCGTGATTTCGCTGGTGCTGGCTCTGGTGTTGCACACCAACCAGCTCACCCCTGTGTCGTGGCGGCGCAGCTTGCGGGTGGGCAGTCGTGAGATGTCGCTGCTGCTCGCCTCGGCCGCGTTGACCATCCCGTCGCTGGCGTTGTTTGGCATGCTGCAGCCACTGTTGGGACTTGGGGTCACCCCGAGCATCGTCGCGTTGACCTTGTACGCGATCTACCCGGTACTGCGCAACACCCTGGCTGGGCTGTCCTCGGTGGACCCGGCTGTGTTGGAGGCCGCTCGCGGTATCGGGATGGGGCCAGTGCGCCGGATGGTCCGGGTGCAGCTGCCGCTGGCCTGGCCGGTAATCATCTCTGGGATCCGGGTCGCGGTGCTGATCTTGGTCTCGATCGCTGTGGTGGCAGCCATCATTGGCGGCCCCGGCTTCGGCAAGCCGTTGCAGGACGGCTTAGCTCGGCTCGGAGCTGTCAACTCCTTCAACGAGGTCATCACCGGCACACTGGGATGTCTCGTGGTGGCAGCTGCCTACGAGATCATCTTCGTTGTCATCCAGCGAGTGACCACCCCGAGGGGGATCCGTGTCTGAGACCGTGCAGTATCTGACCGACCCCGCCCATCGGGCTGATCAGCGCCCGGTGATCGCACTGGAGGGCGTCAGTAAAACCTACCCGAAGCAGTCGAAGCCTGCCGTCGCTGAGCTGAACCTTGTTGTTCCCGAGGGCGCCATCGTGATGCTCATCGGGCCCTCCGGGTGCGGCAAAACGACCACCCTGAAGATGATGAACCGGCTCATCGAGCCGACCACCGGGCGCATCCTGCTCGACGGCGAGGACGTCACCGACGTCAACGCTGACCAGCTGCGTAGGCGGATCGGCTATGTGATCCAGCAGGTGGGGTTGTTCCCGCACTTGACCATCGCGGACAACATCGCGGTGGTGCCCAAGATGCTGGGCTGGAACAAGGGCCGTATCACCAACCGGGTCGATGAACTGCTGCATCTGGTGGGAATGGAGCCAGCAGAGTTTCGGGACCGGTATCCGCGGCAGCTCTCGGGCGGGCAGCAGCAGCGCGTTGGGGTGGCGCGCGGTCTGGCGGCTGACCCCGCGGTGATGCTGATGGACGAGCCGTTTGGAGCCATCGACCCGATCACTCGGGAACGGCTTCAGGACCAGTTTCTTGAGGTGCAGCGCCACGTCGCCAAGACCATTTGCTTCGTCACTCATGATTTGTCCGAGGCTGTAAAGCTGGGTGATCGGATTGCCGTGTTCGCTGCTGGCGGGCGGCTGGCACAATACGACACCCCGAGTGAGGTGCTCGCCCATCCGGCGAACGCTTTCGTCGCCGAGTTCGTCGGCAGTGGCGCAGCGGTCCGTCGACTGTCGCTGCTGGAGCTTAGCCATCTAGAGCTGGAGGAGGTAGTGATCTCCAGTGGAGGCGCTCCCACGCCCGGTCATCCAGTGCTCACGGTGGACGACGCGGGTCGCCCATCCGCCTGGCTTCACCTGCCCGGGTTGGCGCAGTCTCCACCGCTGGTGACGGTGCCGTTGTCCGGCACCGTCTACGACGCTGTCGACGTCATGCTCGATGGCCGCTCCCCGCTGGTCGTGGTGGTCGATGACGACGGGCAGCCCCAGGGTGCCCTGCGTTGGGACGCTCTGGTGAGTGACCTGCGGACCAACGGAAAGCAGCCATGACCGCCAACATTCCCGCGGATGCACTCCCTCCCGCTGGCCCGGAATCGGCCACGGCGGTGCCCCGCCGTGCGCCCGGCTGGATCTGGCGCAACCGTGACCTGGTCGCGACCCCGGTAATTGTGGTCGTCGGGCTGGCGCTGGTGCTGTTCTACACCGCAAATCGGCAACTGGACAGCGTCGAGAAGCGTGCGCTGGATTCCTCCTACCTGTGGGCCAAGTTCGTCGAGCACATCTGGCTGGCGGCCGCATCCACCGTGTTGGTGATCGCTATAGCGCTGCCGCTGGGGATTGCGCTGAGCCGCCCGGCGGCGGACCGAATCCGTCCCGGGACAGTCGCGTTTGGTGGGTTTATCCAGGCGCTGCCGCCCTACGGCGTGATCATTCTGCTGGCTTTCCTGCTCGACTTCGGCACCACGACAGCGATCATCGCGCTGGTGGTGGCGTCGTTCCTACCGGTGCTCACCAATACCGTGGCCGGGCTGCGGCAGGTGGATCCAGCGCTCATCGACGCTGCTCGCGGTATGGGGATGTCGGCAAGGCAGATCCTACTGCGAGTGGAGCTCCCGCTCGCGGTGCCGGTGATGGTAGCAGGTATTCGGGTGGCGCTGGTGCTAAATGTCGGCACCGCCACGCTTGCCACGTTTATCGGCGCGGGCGGCCTTGGTGAGCCTATCAGTAGCATGCTTAACCTCGGCCGGCCGCGAGCGGTGTTCGTCGCCTCGGCCATCGTGGCGGCGCTGGCGTTACTCATCGACTGGCTGGCCGGTGTCGCCGAACGGCTCGTGAGCGGCCGGGTCGGGTGAGTGCGTCGCGGGAGCTCGAGTGGAATGACGGGGATCGGAAGAGAGTAGGAATGCATGCGATCGATATCATTGTTCGGCCGCCGACGCACCACCGTCTTGTTGACTGTGCTGGCGTTGGCGGCTGCGCTGGTAACCGGATGCGGCGGGCTGAGCAGCAGCGGCCCGTCAGCGAAGGGCGCCAGCCTCGTCCAGCAGGTGAACCTCGAAGGGCAGTCCTACACCGTGGGCGGTAAGAGCTTCGACGAGCAACTGGTGCTATGCCAGATCGCCGTGGCGGCCCTGGAATCGGTCAACGCTAAGGTCACCGACCGATGCAATGTCGGTGGCACCGACGCCACACGTAAGGCCCTTCTCGGCGGTGACATTGACCTGTACTGGGAATACACTGGTACCGCATGGGTTTCCTTCCTGGGCCAGAAGCCGATCCAGGACAGCAAGGCGCAATATGAAGCGGTCAAGGAACGGGACCTGACCCAGAATAAGATTGTCTGGCTTGAGCCGACCCCGTTCAACAATACCTTCGCTTTTGCTGTTAAAAAGGAGCGAGCACAGCAGTTCGGAATAAGGACTCTGTCGGATATGGCCGCATACATTCGCTCCGGTCAGCCGAGCAACGTGTGCATCGAGACCGAATACCAGAACCGGGACGACGGACTCGCAGGCCTGCAACAGACCTACGGCTTCCAGGTCCCGCCGGATCGGCTGCGGGTGCTCCAGACCGGTGCCATCTACCAGGCCACCGCCGACCAGAAGGAGTGCATGTTCGGGGAGGTGTTCACAACCGACGGCCGCATCCCACAACTCGGGCTGACGGTGCTGCAGGACGACAAGCTGTACCATCCACTCTACAACGCAGCTCCCACCATGCGCAGGGAGGACTACGACCGTAACCCCAACATTGCCAAGGCGTTCGCACCGATCTCCGCGGCCCTGACCAATGAGGTGATGGCCGACCTGAACCGGCAGAAATCCGCGGAGGGCAAGCCGGAACGCCAGGTCGCCCGCGACTGGCTCGCCCGGCAGGGCTTCATTGCCAAAGGATCCTAGTCGGCGGTGTTGCGTTACAGTAATAGAAAACCCACTGAGTCGGACAGCGGGATGGGACGCAGCACGACCAAAAATACGGCGACAACTAGGAGTGGCGCTTCGAGAAGTGCTATGATACGACAGAAGTTCATCGGAATCCTTGCAGCAGGGCTTGGAATACCGAGAGTGAGGATATTGTCAGCGTATTCCAGTCCGACCGCTCTTGATGCTTGTGTCCGGCGTGCCCCACCGGACCTCGCTTGTGTCACAATGCGCTCGGCAGCCAGAGACTCCGCCGTCCGGCACTCCGGTTGGAGGGGCTGTTAATAGCGCGCTCCAGTGCACTTGAATCTTGGGTTGACGCTGCTCTCGGGCTGTGTCCTGTTCAGTCCGCATGTCCCTGGCGTTACACGGTTTGGCACTACTGTACCAGTGATGGGCCGATGACGAACGACGCGATCGTATGGTCGGTTGCAGTCCTGCCACTACATGCACGCAGATGCATATAAGTAGATCAACTCCATGTAGGTGCCAGAGAACTCAGACTACTGTCTGCCGGTGACCCTCCCGTCTAGCACCGTCTAGCACCGGCCCGCATGATAAGCTCGTGCCTGGTACGTCTGAAACTTGGCAACCTTATTAACTCGGAATTATCATGATCAAACTTCGTCCTCCCGAGACACCCCTGCACGTAAGCATTTATATTCGTAACGATCGTACTTGATCTTAGGCGTTCATTGTTGATGTTGGTCCAGGGCGGCTCACGGGTAGGGCTGCTTGATCCCAACCGGGCGTAGCCTCCCTCAACTCCGAGACCTGCCCGCCATCACGCTGATCTGCCCAGCCTGGTGACGCACGAGCACGATCAGCTCCTCGCACGACATCTCCTGCGGCACCGACTCAAGATCCAAGCACTCCCACCGACACACCACGACCGACACCCCGAGAGCACCACAGATCGCAGTCGTCACCCAGCCCCAGCTGAATGCTTACCAGGAGCGGCTGCTGGGCGAGCACTTCGGCATCGAGAAGTGGCAGCCGGTCGTAGCAGCTCAACGGGCGCGTTAAGCAAGCGCTCGTCGGGGTACCCAGAGGCATGGATAGCAAGTCCTGTCCGATCCACAGTTTCTCGAAGAGCCCCTTGTTGATCTGCCATTTCACGAAGTCTGGCGCCCCGGCCGTACTGCATGGTTCAGGTGCCACTAGCGCTGGCCCTGGTGCGCTCAACCCTGCGCCGGATGCTCGCTGGGATCTCGACACGGCGCTGTCCGGTCGCACTCGAGCCGGTCGGTGAGCGCACCGAGCACGCCGCGACGAGCACCTCGCGCTCGGCGGTGTCGCGGCGGTTCGTCGCGGCGACCGAGACCGCGCTGGGCGAGCTGCTGTCCGCGGACCTGTCCGGGCTGGACCTGGTGGCGCTGATGGTCGACGGGGTGCGCTTCGGTGAGCACCTGTGCGTGGTCGCCCTCGGGATCGACATCGACGGAACGAAGCATCCGTTGTCGCTGGTTGAGGGCTCCACGGGCTCGATGGGAACGGGCCACCCGCCCTGCCCTATTGCTGCTACTCTGGGAAGGTGGCGTCCTGGGGATAGACGTCGCGCTCGGATACGTGCCAGACGGGGTGATCGCCGGCGGTCTCGACGTTGAAGCCGTAGTCATAGACCAACGACCCGCCATAAGCGGCACCGAACACGACCAGCGCGCCGGCCACAATCGACAGAACTAGCACCACCGTTGGTACGACCAGAGCGTCGGCCTGCCCGAGCCGCAGCACGATGTCCACCACCACTAGTGCCGTCACAGCCAGCATGACCGCCATGTGCCAGTTGGCGGTGCGCCAGGCCTGGGTGCCGCGCGGTGTGGACTTCCACCAGTCCCAAAAACCGGTCAAGGCGGTAGGCAGCGAGACGATCACACCAGCGATCATCGTCCAGGTACCCGCCACATAAGCATCCCGGGCGAACCCGGAGCCGCTGCCGACCAGGTACGAGATGACATCGAACACCAGCGCCAGTACGTAGGCGGCGACCGGAATGTCGGTCAACGGTGGGTGCAGCGGCTTGCCCGCCCAGCCGCGTAGCCCCTTGAACTTGCGGCCCTTGATCGTAATCGCCGGGCCGATGGAGAACAACCTAGCCATGAAATCCCTCCTGTGCACCATCTTGCACCCATTGCTCGGCATCAACTGCCGAGGCGCGGCTCGCGCCACACGTACCCCCAACCCCGGGGGGCACATGCCTCGGGAAGTGATCTAGTTGAGTCGACGGGTGCTCGTCTGTTTGGTCTTTTGATGGGGGCTGGGGAGGGCTTGAGGCGGCGGTTGGCCTCAAGCCCTCCGGGGGTCTGGGTTCGCGGTGGGTGAGCTTCCCCTCGTATCGTGGAGGACTCCATTATGCTGCTTCGAGGTTGACAGTGTTCTCGTAGGCAACGGGTGAGAGCATCCCGCACCTACTGTGGCGTCGTCTCCCATTATAGAAGTCTACTACCCATTTCACAACC
>DASQWR010000103.1:0-2448 GCA_035640155.1 Pseudonocardiaceae bacterium | reverse complement strand
CGAGGTCGGCGGCCTCGGCGGCCGGGCGATCAAGACGCTGAGTGCGTGATGGACCAGCAGCCAGGAAGCGCACGTCGTCTAGCGCACGGTGCAACGACCGAGCTCTGGCCAGGAGGTCGGTGGCGTGCAGGGGGCGGCCGTTGACCGGCACTGGATCCATGTAGAGGGGCTCTCCTGACGTTTCCGTGGGTGGTGATCATGCTGCTGCCCGGCCTGGCAGGGGTGGGCAGAGTCCGCCTCGGGTGAGGTCGGCCATGGCCATGAGGGACTCGGGGCTCAGGCCGTAGGAGCGGCGGGTGAGCAGCCGCAGGTGGGTGTTGGTGGCCTCGGAGTGGGCGTTGGACAGGCCATGTTCGACGGCATTGAGGATCAGATGCTGGTACTTGGTGATCGTCTTGGCGAGTTTGACGAACGGGTCCAGGCGGCAGCGCTGCGCCCACGCGAGCCACCCGATGAGCAGGCGCCTGGCCGAGGCGAGGTCGCGGGCCTGGAAGACCGCCCGGAGTTGCTCTTTGAGCAGGTAGGCCCGGTAGAGCGGCCCGTTGGTGGCCTGGATCCCGGCTAGTGTGCTGCGCTGGTGCAGGGTCAGCGAGTCGGGGTTTTTCAGCAGTGCCCAGCGGGTGTCCTTGATCGTGGATGCCTCCTCGGCGCGCCCGCCGCGACGCAGCTCGGCGGCCAGCCCGCGGCGGACCTCATCGAGAGCTTTGGTGGCCCACGCCACGACGTGGAACGGGTCCAGGCACAGCACCGCCTGGGGGGCGCGTTCGGCGACCACTGTGTGGATGAACTCCGCGCCGTCCGCGGAGACATGGGTGAGCGCCGCGGCGCGCTCGGCACCGAGGTCGTCGAAGAACCGGCCCAGGGTCTCCTTCGTGCGGTCCTTGCCGGCCCACACCAGCCGGCCGGTGCCGTGGCAGGTCACGACCAGCAGGTACCGCTGGCCCTTCTTGTAGCTGATCTCGTCGATCCCGATCCGGCGCAGCCCCGCCAGCCGGTCGATCTCCCCGGCGCGGGCGGCCACGACGCGGGTGACGATGCCCGACACCGAGCGCCAGGCGATGCGCCCCAGCACCGCCACCACCGAGAGGGTGGCGTGGCAGACCAGCCACGCGGCGGTGTCCTCGAACGCGTGGGTGAACCGCGACCCGGGCCGGGCCCACGGCACCGCCGCGACCACCACCCCATGGGTCAGACACTCCACCCGACGGGTCCTGGCCTGCAAGAACACCGGTGTCGTGCCCAGGTCCAGACCCCGCCAACGGCGCGGCTCCGAGCTGGTGTCATAGCCCGGGCAGGCTCGCCCGCAGCGCGAGCACCGCGACGCCACCCCCGCCTTCGGCCGCACCCGCGCGACCAGCTGCTCCCCACCCCGACCGTCGGGCTCCAACTCCACCGACTCGATCACCGTGTGCTCGACCCCGAGCAACCGCCGCCATACCCTCGTGATGCGCACGCCGTCCCCGTCTTGAACGTCTCTGACTGTGGAAGGCCAGAAACTCTAGCCAGGGCACGGCGTGCGCCCTTACTGATCATGCACCGGCACCCACAGGAACGTCAGTAGCGCCTCCAGCGCCCACTGCCCAGGGGGTGTTATTGGTCGTCGTCCTCAACTTCTGGTTGCTCTTCGGGGTCGAGTTGGGGTAGTTGGCCTCCGAGTGGGAGTGCGTCGCGTTGGCATTCGGTGGTGTCCGGCTTTTCGTCTTCTTTGAGGCAGCAGTCCCGGTGGGCGTTGGCGGCGTCCTCGAGGTCAGGGAACGTGGGGGGGTCTTGGCAGGGTGGTGGCGGTTGGCAGGGGTCGGGTGGGCAGATGCAGCTGCCGCGCAGCTGCTGGATGACGTGGCAGGCCACGCAGCGGCCCAGCTCTAGGCCCCACAGGTGATCGCTGCGCCAGTGGATGCCGGCCCACAGGCGGGCCATCCCGGCGTTGTCGGCTAGCTGCTCAAGCTCGGCGCGCAGGTCAGGGAAAAACGCTGCCAGCAGCTCGCTGCCGGCCGCGTAGGCGGTCGAGTGCCCAGATGGGTAGGCCGGATGACGCGGCGTGCCGGGAGAGCGTGGCGGCAAGACACGGAGCCCGTCGTCGCCTGACTGGGTGGGGTTGGGGCGGCGGTCATACAGCACCGACAGGCTGGGGTCGACCTCGGCCGGGCGCGGCCGATAGCGCACCCCGTTGGGGCCGCGCCATTTGTAGAACCAGGCGGCCAGCAGCGCGGAGTAGATTGTGATGTCCAGCGCGCCCCAGATGAGCGCTTGGAATGGCGGTGAGTAGGGTTCGCGGAACTCGGGTTGTGCCAAGATCGCGTTCAGGGCGTGCCGCAGTGGCAGGCCCGGTGTTTCGTTTTCGAAGTAGCGGGCCAGTTCTCGCCCGGTGGTGATGACCGGCACCTCGGTAGGGGTGATCTCCTGGGGGGTGAACGGGTCTGGGCGCTCGATCGGCCAGCGCTCTGCGTC
>DASQWR010000102.1:0-3673 GCA_035640155.1 Pseudonocardiaceae bacterium | reverse complement strand
CCATCAGGAAGTTCTCCGCGAGTTTGCTCCGACTTCTTCTCAATGGTACACGCGCGTAGTGGTCGAACTAGACTCTTGTACTATTTCTAAAGGTAAGTACGCTGGCGGTCAAGCAATCGAGGTGCTGCTGGACGGCGCGCGCGTGGGCGAGCTAACGGCCGCGATGACCAAACGATACTCACCACTACTTGAGAACGTGGTTGATAATGGAAATAGTCGACCTCGATGTGAGGCATTGATTAGACATGGGGAAAAGGGCTTGCAGGTTGAGTTACGGCTTCCAGCGGTACCTAGTTCCCGTCACTGAGCTACGCCACGTTCCCTTAAGCCGTAATCATCCACGCCGCGGCGCCGGCGGTGCGGCTCCAGCCAGGACGTAACGAGCGCGCTCATCCACCGATCTCACAGTCGAGCGCATCATCGCGAGCGCTGTGCCATGATCGGGGATCGTGATGCACTTCCGATGGATCTTGGGTCTCGCAGCCGGTGCCGTGCTGGCTACGAGCGGGGCGATGCTCTCTCGTGCGCAGCCAATCGCCGAAACCGCCAACCACGGTCAAGTTACTTTAATGGCGCGTCACTAGGACGTCGAAGCGTTGATGGGTGCTGACCCGCGTGGCCGAACGTCCGCTCATGCCGAGTTCAGGGTGTTTGCGGGCCGCGTAGCAGGGCACGGTAACGCAGCAGAGGGTGGTTTAGCGCCTCCCCCATGCAGGGCGACACTGGAGGGCCGAGAATCCTCCAGCTCTCACGCAGCACGCGTATCCGACGCAAATGTCCGCGGCCGGGCGCTCGTCCGGGATCGGCGCCGGCTCGATGCTGGCGGCAGCGCGGCTGGACCATCCCGGCGCGCGATGCCGGCGGGGCGTCGGCGATGCTGTGGGCGTGGAGTACGTGTCCAGAGTGCCGCGACCGCCGCTGGACGGGCTGATCGACGACCTTACTACCTGGAGGGTGCGCCGCCGTACGCCCGGCTGACGCTGCCGCCGATGCCGTCGGCGTTGCTCATCGTCAACCTCGGGGCGCCGTTCCGCATCCGCGCCGGCACCGACATCGATACGGCCGAGTACGCCGACGGCTGCGTGGTCACCATGCCCACCCGCGCGTTGGAGTTCGGCTACCCACTCCGGACCCGGTCCGTCGGCGTGCACGTCAAGCCGTGGGGGCTGGCGCCGTTCCTGCCGATGCCCGCGGCCGAGCTGTGTGACCGGCCGGTGACGGTAGAGCAGGTTTGGGGCCGGCCCGCCATTGCTGAGCTGCGAGACCGGCTGGCCACGGCGGACGGACCGCACGAGATGCTGACGCTGCTCGAGGAGGAGCTAATGCGACGGCTGTGCGAGACCGCCGGCCTGGGGCTGGTCCGCCATACGAGCAGCGTCATCGCGGCGACCAGCGGGGCGGTGGCGATCGGCGACTTGAGCGTGGCAGCCGGTGTCAGCAGCACGCATCTGGCACAGCGGTTCAAGGAGCTCATCGGCGTCACGCCGAAGCGGCTGGCCCGCACCTACCGCTTCGCCGTCACCGTGTTCGCGATCAACCCCGCCGGACCGATCGACTGGGGCGACCTCGCCGGTGGCGCAGGCTACTTCGACCAGGCCCACTTCGGCCACGAGTTCCGGGCGTTCACCGGGCTCACGCCGACCCGGTACGTCGAAGTCCGGCGGCGGTTCCTGCGCGAACATCCCGGCCACGCGCTGGACGGCTGGCCGCTGCCGGCCGATTGATTTCTTACAAGAGCGACAGCTCACGACACGCTAATTTGGGGCACCCGAAAGCAGAGGAGAGCCCCGTGGGCAAGGTGGTCATGTACAGCTCGGTGTCGGTGGACGGCTTCGTCGCGGACGAGAATGACCAGCCCGGACCGCTGTTCGACTGGTTGTCCAGCGGTGACGTCCCGTTGGACGAGAGCGGCGAGGTGAAGGTGTCGCAGACGTCCTACGACTACACCCGGCCGTACTGGGACCAGATCGGGGCGACACTCGTCGGCCGCCACGTCTTCGACATGACGGACGGCTGGGACGGGAAGCCTCCGGGCGGGATCGACCACGTGGTCGTCGTGACGCACCGGCCGGAGCCCGAGGGCTGGGACCCCGAGGCGCCGTTTCACTTCGTCGACGGCGTCGAGGCAGCCGTGGCAAAGGCGCAGGAGCTTGCGGGTGACCGCATGGTCGAGGTCGCCGCTGGCGACGTCGGTGGCCAGGCGCTTGCCGCGGGTCTGGTCGACGAGGTGCGCATGGACGTCGTACCCGTCGTGTTCGGGTCCGGCAAGCGCTACTTCGGGTCGGTCCACGCGCAGCACCTGTTGGAGGATCCTGACGTGGTGATTCAGGGCAACCGGGTGCTTCACCTACGCTATCGGGTGCGCCGTTGACCGATCTGAGCGGGTACGCGAAGAAGTCCACTGCGAACGGTGACACAAGATCGGGCCTCCGGCAGCGTTTGCGCATCGCTGTCCCCGGTCGGGCAGCCGAGGCCGATCCGCCCCAGCACCTCACCTGCGGCAAGTTCAACTCAAGATCACTGGTTGCCGGATTCAGTCGTATCTTGGCCGACCCCCGACAGCGGTGGGCCTGTGCTGGGAACGTTCCAGCGCGGGAGGAAGCACATGGAGGCAGTGATGAGCGTTGACGACTCCAAACAGGAGCACACCATCCGGACTGGCGAGCAGGGGACGCGGGTGAGCGGTACCAGGGTGTTGGTGGCGGGGGCGAGCATCGCGGGACCCGCGCTGGCCCACTGGCTGCGTCGGCGGGGGGCCGAGGTGACCGTGGAGGAGCGTGCCCCCGAGCTGCGTCCCGGCGGGCAGGCGGTGGACGCGCGCGGGGTGGCCAAGGAGGTCATCGGGCGCATGGGGCTGGACGCGGCGGTGCGCGCGGCGTGCACCGACACCGCCGGCGCGCACACCGTAGACGCGGACGGGCAAGTGCTGGAGACCTTCCGTGCCGACGACGACGGCGGCGACGGGTTCATCGCGGATATCGAGATCCTGCGCGGGGACCTGTCCCGGGTGCTCTACGACGACACCCGCGACGGCGTCGAGTACGTCTTCGGCGACCGGATCGCCGGGCTCGCCCAGGACGCGGACGGGGTCGACGTGGTCTTCGCGGGCGGGGACCGGCGGCGCTTCGACCTGGTGGTCGGGGCCGACGGGCTGCACTCGGCGCTGCGGGCGATGGTCTTCGGGCCGCATGAGCGGTTCCTCCGCCACCTCGGGCACGTGCTGGCCTTCTACAGCGTGCCCAACGAGTTCGGGCTGGACCGCTGGCTGCTCGAGTACCAGGATCAGGAGTCCGGGCGCTCCGCCCTCCTGCGGCCCATCCAGGACGCTACCCGGACGATGGCGATGTTCTACTTCGCCTCGGCTGACTTCGACGTCGACTACCGTGACGTCGCGGCCCAGAAGGTTCTGCTGCGTGAGCGGATGGCGGGCCTGGGCTGGTTGACCCCGGACATCCTTGCGCACCTGGACGACACCCCGGACTTCTACCTCGACCAGGTCGCCCAGGTGGTGATGGACCGCTGGTCGAGTGGACGGGTGGGGCTGCTCGGGGACGCGGCGTTCAGCTCGTCGCCGATGTCCGGGCAGGGCACCGGGCTGGCCCTGGTCGGCGCCTACCTGCTGGCCGGAGAGCTGGCCGCCGCCGGGTGGGACCCCGACGCCGGGTTCGCCCGC
>DASQWR010000101.1:0-3259 GCA_035640155.1 Pseudonocardiaceae bacterium | reverse complement strand
CCCGCTTGTTCGACGTGTGGAACAGGTGCGCGCCGTAGCGGTGCACCTCGATGCCGGTCTCGGACTCGGCTTCGGAGTAGGCGTTGCCGCCGAGGTGGTCGCGGCGGTCCAGCACCAGTACCCGCTTGTCGAGCTGGGTGGCGGCACGTTCGGCCACCGTCAGCCCGAAGAAGCCGGAGCCGACGACGATCAGGTCGTGGTGCGAAGAGCTCACGGCCGAGGAGAGTAGCCGCCGGGCAGGTCGCAGCGTCGCGCGGTGCGGCGGGCGGACGGGTGGCCGCTGCCCCAGGAGAGGGCCGCGTTCGCTTGCTCACTGGATGAACCAGAAGCCGAACGACGTGTACTCGGGATAGGGGCTCAGGAAGGGCCGGACCGGTTCGAGGTCCACCTCCACCGTGGAGGACGTCACCGCATCACCAGGGACGGTGAACGTCTGCACGGCCCACTCGCCGTCCGTCGCGGCCGTGAACTCCCACTGGCCGACGTCCTCGCCGTCCGCCAGCACGCGCATCTCCTGGACAGGACCAGTCGTCAGGACCCGCGCGACGATCGTAAGCGGTTCGCCAGGTTCGAGGTCGTGCGCGGCGAACCGCTCACCGCCGGTGATCCACCGACCGCTGTCGATCACGTTGCCCTGCCGTTGGATCACGGTGTACGGCTGGAGCCCGGGCTGCTCCATCTGCGGCTGGTAGCCGTGCTCCTCCTCGCTCTCCAGGTCACCGACGTTCAGGTAGTCGCGGACGTCACCTGCCACCGGTGATCGGTCGCCGCTGCCCGCGAGCGCCCAGTTGACCTGGTACACCGCGAGGTCGGGGAACGGCACGATGCGGTGCCCGGCGAAGTCCCCCACGGCGCGCACCGGGAAGACGATCAGCGGCGGCCCCAGCACACCGGCGTCCACGAGCGGCGCCATGGGCACCCCGGGTGGCGTCTCGTACCCGGCGACGTGGGACGGGCGCTCTCCGGGCGGCAGCTTGCGGAGCTCCTCGTACACGGCGCCCGTTCCGTTGTTGCTCGCCTCGGCGAACCCGTTGGTGACCAGCCCGACCGTGTCGACCACCCGTCGCTCGCCGAAGTACGCCACCGCGCCGACATCCTTGACCGCCACGATCGCGTCGGGCGGCAGGTTGTCGCGAATCCAGGCGCCCACCGACACGTCCGTGTCGCGGATGGTGGCGGCCTGGCTGCCGAGACGCAGAGCCCACATCGGAAGCGCCACCAGTGAGAACACCAGGACGACGGCGAGCAGGGCATGCATCCCGACCCGTCGCGCCCGTTCCGGTGGCGCGAGCCGGGTGATCGCGTACACCCCGCAGACCGTCAGCATGATGAAGATCGGCATGAACGGCTGGAAGTAACGCAGCTCGTGGACCAGCGCGGTGGTCAGGGTCGACACCGACACCACGACCGCGCCAAGGCCGAGACCGAGCGCCACGAGCAGCGGTCGCCACATCGGGTGCACCACCAGCAGGTAGACGAGCCCGATGGCGAAGAACAGCAACGCGCCGGGGAAGGTGAAGTCCTGGTTGTCCAACCCGTTGAACAGGTCCATCACCCCGCGCACGTTGGCCACGGTGCGGTCGACGAAGTCGCCCACGTAGAACAGCGGCCGGTCCTGAAGGTGGGACTTGGACTGGACGCCGTTGGCCGTGAAGGTTCCGGTTGTCACCCGGTACAAGGTGTACTGCCCGATCCCGGCGCCCAGCGGCAGCAGTGCCCATGCCGCCATGCCCACCGCCCGGCCGGTGCGCAGCCGGTCCGACCGCCGGGCCGTGGCCACCGTCCACACCATCGCGCCGCTGATCATGACGGCGACGATGAGGCCCTCGGGCCGGACGAGCGCCAGCAGGAAAGCGATCACCGGGGTGAGCACGAAACGCTCTCGCGGCCGTTCCCTGGTGAAGGAGAGAATCGACCCCGCAACCAGCAGGCTGGTCAGCCCGACCTCCATCCCGCTGGCCGCACCCCACAACAGCGGGCCACTCACCGCGACGAGCACGCCGGACCAGATGCCGACCGCGCGCCCGGCGAACGTGCGACCGAGCCCGTAGACGATTCCCGCGGTGATCGCCAGGCACGCGACTCCCAGCGCGACGGCGAACGCCAGCAAGGCGCTGCCCTGGAAGCCGACCGCGTACGCCGCCCCGAGCACGAACGAATACAGCAGGCTGCTCGCACCGGTGCTGATGGGATCGCCGGTGTTGAACTCGAAGGGATGCCCCTCGCCCAGCTGCTTGCCGTACTGCAGGTGGATGTAGGCGTCGTCGAGCGGGGCGATGAGGTTGCCCTGGTTGAAGGCGAGGTCGACACCCACGAACACGCCGCCGAGTACGAGCGCCAGCGCGCCGACCAGCCAGGGGAACGGGTCTCGCTGCACCAGGAAGGCGCGCCAGGAGGTGCCTGGCTGCTCGCGCTGCGACTCCGCGACCCGCCCCGTCATGGGCTCGCCGGTCGTGGTCGCTTCGGTCGTCATGTGGGGCCCTCGTCCGGACAGTGCGCACAAGTTATCGGGCACGTCGGAACCACGCAGTTCGCCGCAGCGTTGGCGGCCGAGGAGTGGCTGGTGTGGCAGGCCCGCCACCGGCCAGCCGCTGCCACCCCCTCGGCCGCCGACGGGCAGCGGTGGGCTCCGGCAGCGGGCTGCGGGGTGCTGCTGATCGTCGACTACGCCGAGCGCTGGCCAGCGGGACATCTCGTGCAGGTGCTCGGAGACGGGATGCTGCGCGGGCACGGGCCGGTGCGGGTGTTGCTGCTGGCCCGTCCAGCCGGGTGGTGGTGAAGTCGTAGCGCACCGGCAGCCGGGCGATGATGCCCGGTGGCAGCTCGGTAGGGTCGGTCTGCCACTGCTTGGCGGTGTAGCCGCGCACGAACGCCTCGTAGAGCGGCCGGCCGATCAGGGAGATCGCCTTCTCCTCGAGGTTCGTCACGTCCTTGCCCTCGATCTCGGCGGCCTGCTCCGCGACCCGCGCCCGCGCCTGGTCCGGCGTCAGGTACTCACCGAAGTACTCGCAAATCGTCCCCAGGTTCACCGGCATCGGGTACACCCGGCCCTGGTAGATGGTGAACACCCGGTGCTGGTAGCCGGTGAAGCCGGTGAACTGGTTCACGTAGTCCCACACCCGCTTGTTCGACGTGTGGAACAGGTGCGCGCCGTAGCGGTGCACCTCGATGCCGGTCTCGGACTCGGCTTCGGAGTAGGCGTTGCCGCCGAGGTGGTCGCGGCGGTCCAGCACCAGTACCCGCTTGTCGAGCTGGGTGG
>DASQWR010000100.1:0-10191 GCA_035640155.1 Pseudonocardiaceae bacterium | reverse complement strand
AACTGCCGCGGCTGGCGGGTCAGTCGATCAAGATCCCAGCAGACCAGTGCGGAGAATCTGCCGGCCGCGTAGTCAGCCACCATCCGGTCGTAGGCGGGGCGGGTGATGGTTCGGTCGGTCGCGCTGATGGAGTTGTCAGTGTAGGTCTGCGCCACGGTCCACCCACGCTGCCGGGCGATACGCTCGCAGTCCTGCCGCTGCCGCTCCACCGCTAGCCCTTCACCTGTCGGGTCCAAGGAGACGCGCAGGTAGACCGCGCAGTGAACGGCGGTAGTGGCGGAGGGTTTCATGAGGTGATTCTACCACGTGACGCGGTGGAGTTTCGCTTCAACGTGTAGCTACGGCGCGCTGGCGAAACTCTGGGGGATGGGGAGCGGGCACCGGGACATCCTCCCTGGTGGCCGAGGCCCTCATGGCAGGTGTGCGGGCTACGGGGGCAAGCTCAGAAGGGTCGGGGCGTTGATTTCTGTTGGGGCTGGCGAGGCAGCAACAACGCATCATCGGACGGCGGCTGTCGTCGAAGGCGTACCGCGAGGACCTCGGGGTAGGACGCAGGGTCGACCTCGAGAACCTGCTCGATGCGGCCTCGTGGGTCGTTCAGCGCGTTCAGCAGCTCGGCTAGCGGCAGGTGGTGCACCCCGACCCGACGCCGGACGGCGTCGCCCGTGAACGGCGTGGGCTCCCGCCAGCCCGCCGTCCGGTAGCCCGGGTGCAGGTGCACTGATTCGGTGCGGCGCTCGGCGAACGGGTGGACGAAGCACGGGTGGACTCCGACGTAGACAAGTGACCCGCCGGGAACGAGCACCCGGACCGCCTCCGCCGCGAGCTGGTCGAACTCGTCGATGTCGGTGTGAGTCAGCATCGAGACCACGAGATCCACCGTCGCCAACCCGAACGGCAGCCGGCGTGCGTCGCCGCGGGCGACAGGAAGGCGAGTCACCGCCACCCGAAGTTGATCAACGCTGTAGTCCACGCCTGATACTAAGTAACCACGCGTCTGCAGGACGTCGACGTGCAAGCCGGTCCCGCATCCGACGTCGACCGCTCGTCCTGGGCTGGCGGGAGCAAGGGCCATCAGCGCGTCACGTGCAGCAGCCATGAAGGAGGCACCGGTCGACCGAGCCCAGTTGTCGTACCAGTCCGCGTGGCCATCGTACCGTGCCGTCCCAGCCATGGGCTCACCGTTCCAGCATCTTCCGATCGGCCTCACGCGGGTACCGGAGCATTGTCGAACGAGTCCTCGTCGTCGTGGTCATCGTCGAGCGCGCAGGATGCGCGAGGAGCCCTCGGTCCGCCGCGTCAGAAGGGGAGCGCGGCTTCGACGCGGCTACGGGCCTGGTCGTGATCCGAGCATGCCAGGGCGATGTTGCCGAAGCCCTGGATACAGTTGGTCCCTCTGGTCGTGAGCGGCTAACTGCGCGACATCACGGCACCACGCGGCAGACGGGGTCGGACCTCTGCGGACACCGCGACCAGGACGTTCGTCGCAGCCATCCTGCTCAATGGGGCCCGAATAGTGACTGGCAGTCACGGGGTCAGGTTTCAGGCCCCGCCGGCTTCTCCCGGCGTCGACGCCGGCGCCAAGTGAACGCGATCACTGCAATCAGCAGCCACAGCACGCCACCCGGCAGTAAGAAGGTTAGCGACGGCGCACCGATAGTGAGTGCCCACTCGCGGGTCCGCCCCGAGGTCTGATCCAGCAGGAACGCGACGCCCACGCCGATGCTGGCGATCACGATGAGCACCAGCGGCCAACGAACCGCCCGCCACAGCGTCTCTCGGCCGGCCATGAGGTGCACCTCGTCCTGCGCTGATCGACCTAATACCAGAGTTCACGTGATCGTGAAGTAAAGCCGTCGCCACTGACACTACAGTGGCCACTGCCAGTGAGGAGTCAGCAAACCGCCCCCAGCGGCCGCTTCGGACAGGCAGCAGGTCTCCCGGAGAGCACCAGGTGTTTCCATGGGTGGGAACGCCATCGCTGGCGTTCGTCAGGATGCTCACCAACGGCGTAGAGGACGACGAACAGCGAAGCCCCTTCACGCAGCTCAATGCCCGTGTCGAGCGGCTTGCCGCTGGTCACGTAACTGCCGGATTCGTTCCGCTTCACCGCTTCAACGTATAGTCCTGCGCTGTTGGCAGTTCAGCGCAGTGCAGTGGTGCTCGCACAGCACCATCCAGCTGGACGCGTGATGGCGCTTTAGACGCGGGCGCGCCGCGCCTGCACGAAGGACCACACCGCCAGGACAAGGAACACTCCGCAGAGAGCCAGGTTGAGCAGCCCTGCAGTCGTGGCGATGTCGGCATCATCAGAGCCTGCGGCAGGGCGGCCGATGAGTTGCCCGAGAGAGCCCAGCACGCCGAGCAGGGCCACTACCGCGGCGGCGTGCATCGCGTGGCGGAGTGCAGGGCCGCCGCGCAGGCCAACTGCCCCCGCGACTGCGAGCCCCAAACCGAGCACGGCGGGGATGAGTGCGGTCGGGCTGGCGCCGGGACCGGAGGCCAGGTAGGCCCAACCTCCCACCACGATCAGTACGGCCCCCACGACAAGTGCGATCTTGGGCAACGGAACTGGCCTCCAGGTCGGAAGACTCGAACTCCGCCAGCTTCCCGCATCGTTGGTCCAGACCGCAATCTGGGGACCAGCGACCGGCGTCAGCACGGTGTCCCCGAGCCGCTGCAAGGGGAGGCGCTGTCGCGCGCGGGAGCGGGCGCGGCTCGGCAGTGGCATGATGGTCATCATGTGGGCCTTCCTGACGAGGCGGCTGCGCCTCTGGTTGTTCTTCGCGCTCGGTGCGCCGGTGCTCGGCTGGGTGCTCGGCAAGGCCGGTGACCAGCTCGAGGCCCGCAACGGTCCGACGAGGGCGAGCCGGACGCTGCAGCAGGGACGCTACTGGCTGCAGCGCAGGTCTCGCGGGCCCCTGGCTCGCCGGGGCATGCACCGCTGACATCACGGGCGCTCCGCTCGGTGGCGCGCAGGCCGACGCACTGGCAGTTCGGGTAGGACTCCTGACGGCTCCGGACCTCAGGCGAAGTGCGTGCGCGGGCGTTCCTGGCGCACCCCGTCGAGGGTCACATCGACCCGCTCGTCGTAGAAGCAGACGAGTCCGACGACCTTGTGGCTCTCCGGCAGGGCGGTGCGGTAGGTCCACGCGATGTCGTCGACGTCGCCGCAGGACCAGTAGGTCGCGGTGCCCTTGTACGGGCAGTGCGATGTCGTGCCCGACGGGCGTAGCAGGTCCAGTCGCACGTCGGTGAGCGGCAGGTAGTACCGCGGCGGCAGGCCGGTCTCGAACAGGATCCGCGGCTGGCGGGAGTCGGCGACCCGCACGCCGTCGATCTCGACGACGACGTGTCGGGAGCTCGCGAGGATGTCGACCCGGGTGTACGGGTTGCGCGGGTGCACGTACACGGGCTCGTCCTCCTCGAGCCACTCGTCCAGCGCGTTCCAGTGCAGGTGCACAAGGCCCCGCAGCCGCTCGTCGGGGGAGCGCCTCACGGCACCGTCGGGCAGCAACGTGGTGTCGACGTCGCGCTCGGGCAGCCAGTAGGCGGGGTAGTACCGGTGCTCCCACACCAGCACCGGGTGACGGGTGTCGGCGACGAGCGCGCCGCGCAGGTAGCAGCGGACGCGCTTCTGCCCGTCCTCGATCCGCAGTGTCATGCCGGGAGGAACGCCGACGCGTCCCGATCCGGTGTCAGACGAATGCGACGTACTCGTACTCCAGCTGGCACCGATCAGCCGGAGGCATAGCGCCGCCTCAGGCACCCGCAGTCATGGACCCGGCTCGCTACGCTGGTGAGGAGACCACGATGCCGAGTGAGAGCGGTGATCTCGTGGACGACCAGGCACGCACCATCGGCCGCCGGCTGCGCGAGGTCCGGTACTGGCGTCGTAAGTCGCTGCGGGCCGTCGCTGAGCTGGCCGGTCTGTCCGAGTCTTACCTGTCTCGCCTCGAACGTGGAGAGCGCCCGGTGGAGCGCAGATCGACCCTGGAAGCGCTCGCCGCGGCGCTGGAGGTGGCGCCGGGTGAGCTGACGGGCAGTCACAAGCTGGTGGTGGGCGAGGGAATGGGTGAGGTGCATGCCGCCGTCGTGGCGCTGCGCGTCGCGCTGGCCGACAACTCCCTGGACGATCCAGCCGACGACGTGGCGCGGCCGTGGCCGGAGCTGGCCGCCGACCTGCACCGGGTCAACAACGACCTTCGGCCGCGGGCGGATCACGCGGCGCTGGGCCTGGTGCTGCCCGACCTGATCGCCGACCTGCAGGCGACCGCAGCCGTCGACCCCGACCACCGGAATGACGCGCTGGTGGGGCTGCTCGACGTCTACGCCGCAGCTGTTGTGGCCCTCAAGCACCTCGGCGAGTCCGATCTCGCGGCGGTCGCGGCGCTGCACGCCCGCGCCGTGGCCGACGAGGTGGGCTCCCCGGCCCACACCGCGCTGGCGGAGTGGGTGCGGGCGCTGGCCGTGTCGAGTCCGGCCCGCGAGCGCAGCCTGACGCAGGCGAACCGGGCCGCTGAGCGGGTGCAGCCCGTGGTGGGCAGCGACGGCGCCGCTGCGGAGATGTACGGGATGCTGCACCTGATGTGCGCGCTGAACGCCGCGGCGCTGAACCGGTACGGCGAGTCAGCCGATCACGAAGCCGAGGCCGCTGACGTGGCGGCGCGGGTCGGCACCGGCACCAACTTCGGCCATACGTGCTTCGGGGAGCCCAACTACAGGTTCTGGCAGGTCACCCTCGCGGTGGAGCGCGGGGAGGGCGGCAAGGTCGCCGAGATCGCCCGCGACGTCGACCCGACCGCGGTGGCTTCGCCGTCGCGGCGCGCCGGGTTCTACACCGACCTGGGCCGCGGCCTGGCCACCGACCGCGGCCGTTGCGGCGACGCCGTGGCCGCACTGCGCACCGCCGAGCAGCTGGCGCCCCAGCGGGTCCGGGCCAACCCCTACGTCCGGGAGACCGTGACGGACCTGCTGCGTCGAGCACGCCGTGACGCCGAAGGCCGCGAGCTGCGCGGACTCGCCTACCGCATGGGCGTCGGCGTGGGCTGATCGGGTTCGCTTGCCCGGTAGGCAAGATTCTCACGGGTCGCGTTCATAGCGTCCCGCTTCGTGATCGGACAGACCTACCCGGCCACGCCGTACCTGCAGCGGCTTACGGCCGCGCACGGATGGCAGGGCGAGCTGATCTTCGACGAGCACGGGAACCCACTGGTGATCGTCGCCGTACGCATCGGCCCGAGCTGGACCGATGCGGTGGCAATCGAAGGCGAGGACCGCTGCGTGGCCATGCGCCGCCGCACCCGCGGCAGTGATCCGATCGTGCCATCCGGGGGCGCGGTGTGGCGCCGGGTCGGCCCCGGCCTGCGGGCCGAACCGCCGGACTCCTCCGGTGCTGTCTGGCGCCGAGACGGCCGGTGCGAGGACGTGCTCGCGGAACTACTCGAACTGCCCGGCCCCTAGAACACCTGGCGGGTCATCGGTCCCGGACGCGGATGGCTGAGGAGCGCTTCACCTGTTTGTGTGGTAATGAACGCGGCGGTCGCAGCGACATCACCCATGACAGACACGCACGGCAGCCACGCCGATCAGCGGCTGTCTTCCCTTCCCGGCTGCACCCTCTCCTCGGAGACACCTGTGTCCGCTCCGTCCTATCCCGCCCCAAGCCAGTTCCCGCCGCACGGCTACCCCCCGCCGCCACCCGCCCCCAGGAACGGGCTCGGCACCGCCGGTTTCGTGCTCGGCCTGCTCGCTGCACTGTTCGCGATGATCCCGATCGTCGGTGTGATCGCCTGGCCGATGGCCATCCTCGGTCTCGTCTTCGGTCTCGTCGGCATCAGCCGCGCCCGCAGGGGCGTCGCCACCAACAAGGGCCTCGCCATTGCCGGCACCGTGCTCGCCGCGATCGGGCTGGTGCTCTGCATTGCCTGGGTCGCCGCGGTAGGCAGCGCCGCCAACGAGGTCAACACCGATCTCGATGCCCTGGACACCGCGGCGCCGATCGCCGCGGTCCCGACCGAGGGCGCGACGCTGCCCTTCGGCGAGACCTGGACCTCGGACAATGGCAACACAATCGTCGTCGGCCAGCCCGAGGTGGGCGCATCGGAGTCCCCGCTGAGCTCCGCCGCGTCGGTGATCAGGGTGCCGGTCACGCTGACCAACAACGGCACCGAGGAATGGGCCACGGTGTTCACGACCTTCGGCGGCACCCTGAACGGCGCGCCGGCAACCGAGTCCTTCGCCGAGGGCGACTTCCTGTACTCGACGCCGCTGGCGCCGGGCGCGTCCGTCACGCTCACCAAGGTGTTCGAGGGCGGCCTGGGCGAGTTCACCCTCACCGCCAGCACTCCGCACGGCGTGGCCTTCTTCACCGGCCAGGTCTGACGACCCCGGGAAGGGGAAGCCGGGCGGACCCTGCGCCGAGAAGCGCGTGCAGGGTTCGCCCGGCGACACCGCGCTCCGCGCGACACCGCGCTCCGCGCGACCCGGACGGCTAAGCATCGGGGCTACTGCGTCGTACGGTTGTGGTCATGGCAGAGCAGGTCGGGGTACGCGAACTTCGTGATCAGCTGAGCAGCTACCTCGATCGAGTGCGTCACGGGGAGCAGATCGAGGTGACCGACCGCGGGCGGCCGATCGCAATGTTGATCCCCTTACCCGATGACCGTCGTGAGCTCGCCGAGCTGATTGCGTCCGGGACGGTGACTTCCGCGAAGCACCCCTGGCGACCAGGACAGCCGCGGATGGCGGTACCACCGGGCGAACCGTCGCTCAGCGAGGCGCTCGACGAGCTGCGAGCAGACGAGCGATGACGCAGTGCTGATCTACTGCGACTCGTCGGTACTGGTCAAGCTCATCGCCGACGAGGGGTTCCGCGTGGGGCGGAGCGTGCCGCTCACCTGGCGGAGGCGACGCGCGCCTCGTCGATCCGGTGTTCGGCCACGTAGTAGAGCACCGCGCCGGCCTCGATCGGCGTGTCCCACGCCGGGCTCACCAACAGCCCGTCGCCCTGTCGAACGGCGATCAGGGTCGCACCGAAATGCTGGCCGAACTGCATCTGGCACTGTCCGAAGGTCCTGCCCGGGAAGCTGCCCGGAAGGCGCGCCGAGTAAGTGTTGCCGCTGCCGGTACCGCTCATCAGCTCGGCGTAGACCTGGGTGATTCCCGGGTCCAGCGCCTCCTCGGTCAGCAGCTTCGGCATGTGCCACTGCACGCACTGCACGGTCGGGTTCACGTACCGCAGGTGCTCGCAACGGCTCATCTCGCGCAGCGCTGCCACCATGTGCACCTGCGGGTTGAGGTGGTCGACGGCCACGGCGATGGTCAGCGACTCGTCGTCGCTGCGGCCGTCGATGACCACCGTCGCAGCGCGCCCCACGCAGGCCCTGGTGAGGACGTCGACGGCGGTAAGGTCGCCGCGCACGAACTGCACCCCGTGCTGCTCGGGCATCGGATGCTCGGCGACCTCGTCCCACGCGCACAGCACGAGGTCGACCCGCCCTTCGACGCCGAGTTCGGCGACGATGCGCTCGGTCCGTCCCGGTGTGTAGCCGAGGATGACGATGTGTCCGGAGATGTCAAGCTCGACGATGCCCTTCATGCGCTTGCCCTTCGCGTTCTGAATGTAGGACGCAAGCTCGGTGAACAGGATCGTCAAGGCCACGATCCCTCCGACGATCACGTAGGCGCCCACCACGTGCCCGGCACCTGAGGTGGGGAAGAAGTCCCCGTACCCGACCGTGGCAGCCGTGACGAGGAACCACCACCAGTAGTTCTGCGGGCTGGTGATCTCGTTGGAGGCCGGCTCGACCAACCACATCGCGAGCCAGCTCGTTGCGAACACGAACACGGCGACCGCGAGAGAGAGGCGCCAGCCCCGGACCCGGGCGCGCACGAACTGCACGAGCCTGGCCACGAAGATCGGCACTTGCACTCCCTTCGTGACATCGACCAGATGCCGCAGCGTAGAGGGCCTTCCCGATTGCGGTGTCCCCCATCGTCCCCGCATCTGGCGTGCAAGACTCGCGAGTGCTGGGGACTGGACGGCCGGC
Organism: Pseudonocardiaceae bacterium; assembly: GCA_035640155.1. GTDB lineage: Bacteria > Actinomycetota > Actinomycetes > Mycobacteriales > Pseudonocardiaceae > JALYQB01. The sequence continues at coordinate 2,140 of DASQWR010000100.1, read as the reverse complement.
AGCGGGAACGAACGCCCGGCGAGGTGCAGGCCGATGGCGCAGTGCTCACCCCGGGCGGTGTCGAGGACGCCTGCTCGATGCGCTCCACGCCGTGGACGCGGACGGCTGGTATCCCGCGATCGACGTGGTCCGCCCGTGGTCGGACTACCTGCAGCGTGAGCTGGCCGCACTGCTGCGCGCGGGTGCGCGAGTGAGCGTCCGCCCGGCACGTCGGGCACTGGCCTTCGACGACCCGGACACCGAACCACCGGCTGAACGTCTTCCTGCTCGACGCCCTGGAGGCCGCCGCGGCGCAGCACCGGCTCGGGTCATACCACCGACAACCGGAACTGGGGGTTCAACCAGGGCGTCACGCTCGCGGTAATGCAGGCCTCGCGCAGCGTCGCGGTGGACATGGAGTCGGCGACGAACGCCGCCAACGGTTCCGCTACCGCATCCCCTATGCGACGCTGCTGTGCGTCTCGGACAAGCCACTGCACGCCTCGCCGAAGCTCTCCGCCAGCGCGTCGGCGTTCTACGAGGCCAGCATGCGCCAGCATCTCGGGATCACCCTTGCCTGCCTGGACCGGGTGCGCCGCGAGCACCCCGACGGACTGCCCAGTCACGACATCCGCTCCGCCGACGAGCCGCTGTTCGGGACAGACGGCACGGGCTGAAGCCTCGGATCCTGGTTCAGGAGAGCTTCCGGGGCTGATCGTCCCCGGCCCCTCCTATTTGACTGCGGCAACGAGGTACCATGAGAAGGGCGGAATATCCGACAGCTGGAGGCGACGTGACCAGAAGTGTGCTCCGCGCCAAGGGTCAACTCACCTTGCCCGGCGATGTCCGGGAAGCGCTGCACGTTCAGGAGGGTGACGACATCGAGTTCGTCCTCACGGATGGCGGCGTGCTCATGCGGGGGTTGAAGACGATCCCCGCCGAGCAGGCGTGGTTCTGGACCGAAGAGTGGCAGTCCGGCGAACGAGAGGCGAGCGCACAGGCATCGGCCGGCGAGGGGACGGTGTTCGACAACGGAGAGTCCTTTCTCGAGTCGCTGCGCTGATGCCGACCTTTGAGCGACTGCCGCGCTTCGACAAGGATTGGGCAGGTCTTTCGCCGGCTGAGCAGCAGCGGTTCCGCCGTGCTGTCGCGCTGTTCATCGCCGACCTGTCCGCCGGTCGTCCCTTCCGACAGGGTTTACGGGTCAAGCGCGTGCAGAGCACATCGGACGTGTGGGAGATGACCTTCGCGTCGGACGGTCGGGCGACGTGGGAGTACGGCCGGGAGATCCGGATTGGTGAACCGCATGTCGTGTGGCGGCGGATCGGCTCTCACGCGATCTTCAAACGACCGTGAGGCTGCGCCTGCGCCGCACGGTGACCACATAGAGCGACAACGCTCAGACGAGTTCGGCCAGTACCCGGTCGATCTCGCTCGCGAGCTCGACGTCTTTGCCGGTGATGCCGCCGGCGGAGTGTGTGCTGCAGCGGAAGGTGACGGTGCGCCAGCGGATGTCCATGTCAGGGTGGTGATCGCGCGATTCGGCGACCTCCGCCACCGCCCGGACCGCCTCGATCGCCGCCGTGAATGTCGGCAGCTTCGCGGTGCGGGCGATCGCGTCGCCCTCCCGCTGCCAGTCGGTCAACCCGGCCAGCGCCCCGGACACCTGCTCGTCGTCCCACAGTTCCGCCATCGCCCCATCCTCGCGCGGTACCGACCGCGGCGCAGCAGCAGCACGGGCTCGCCGCTGAGCGTCCGCGGCGGCCGATGCGCCGACGTACGCCCACCCACATGGAACCATGCCGCTCGTGCCCGTCCTGCGCAGCACGGTCCTGGTCGACGCCCCCGTGCGCACTGTCGCGGCCGCCCTGCGGGAGGTCGAGGTGCTGCACACCAGCGCGGCGGACGTCGGGCACCGCGCGTGCACCCCGGGCCGCGCCACGGGGCTGCTCGCTGCGGGCGACGAGGTGCACTTCGCCGTCCGGGTGGCACCCGCACTGCGGGTGCCGGTGCAGACCCGGGTGTGCCGGGTCGGCGTCGACTCCATGGAGTCCGAGCTGGTCGGCGGCCCGCTGCCCCGGCTGCGGCACACCACCGTGCTCGCCGGCACCGGCGCCGGCACCCGGGTCACCGACGCGATCGACTGGCTAGCGCCGCTCGG
>DASQWR010000099.1:0-3694 GCA_035640155.1 Pseudonocardiaceae bacterium | reverse complement strand
TCGCCGAAGATCAGTCAGGCGGGCCGGGGTTCGGCTGCCGGTCATCCCTTCGCCGCTCGGGTGGCGGCATGAAGCGGTGCGGCTCCAGCAGGGCGGGATCAATCAAGGGGGCGACCACGCCACCGTGGGGTGGGAGTCATGACCCCGGCGATCGCGCGTCCTGCTGGTCCGACCTCAACTCGTGGGGACGCAACTATCCCCACCGGACCTGGATGCCGGACGAGGTGCTCGACCGGCTGATGCAGGAGGAAGGGGAGATCGCGATCCCTACGGATCGCTGAGCTCAGCGATGAGCCTGGAACACGAGCACCGTACGAGCGGGCAAGAGCATCCGGGCGCCCGGGCGGGCGGTACCGCGCACCGGCTGCCCGTCCGATGAGCCGGTGTCGAGCACCGGGGAGAAGCGATTCCCGTACTCCGAGCCGGGCAGCGTGACCAGCACGCCCTCCGCACCCGCATGCAGCACGACCAACCAGGACGTACCGTTCCCGCCGTCGACCCACATGCCCAGCGTGCGGCGGTGCTCGTCGAGCCAGTCGGCAAGCTCCATGGGCTGGCCGTCCGGGCGCAACCACACCAGGTTGGGCTCCTCGAAGAACTCCGGCTGACGCAGCGCCGGGGCTCCGGCGCGCAGCGCGATCAGCCGCCGGGTGAAGGCCAGCAGCTCGTCCGCCTCGGGCCCGCCTGACCAGTCCAGCCAGGACGTCTCGTCGTCCAGGCAGTAGGGGTTGTTGTTGCCGCGCTGGGTGCGCCAGCACTCGTCACCGGCCAGCACCATCGGGGTTCCGGTGGAGATCAGCAGCGTGGCCAGCATGTTGCGGGCCTGCCGCGTGCGCAGGTGCAGGATGCCCGGATCGTCGGTCTCGCCTTCGACCCCGCAGTTCCACGAGCGGTTGTCGTCGGTACCGTCGGCTCCACCCTCCCCATTGGCGTGGTTGTGCTTGCGATGGTAGGAGACGAGGTCACGCAGGGTGAACCCGTCGTGGGCGGTGACGAAGTTGACCGACGCCCACGGGCCGCGTCCGCTCGCGGCGTAGAGGTCCGAGCTGCCGGCAAGCCGGGAGGCCAGCTCGCTCACCCCGGACCCGCCGCGCCAGAAGTCGCGCACGGCGTCGCGGTAGCGCCCGTTCCACTCGGCGTACCGCGGCCCGAAGCCGCCCACCCGGTAGCCCTCCGTGGTGGAGTCCCACGGTTCGGCGATGAGCTTGCAGCCCGAGAGCAGCGGGTCGGTAGCGATCGCGGTGAGCAGCGGCGCGTCCGGGTCGAAGGCGCCACCGCGGGGCCGTCCGAGCACGCTCGCGAGGTCGAACCGGAACCCGTCGACGCCCAGCTCGCCCGCCCAGTACCGCAGCGCGTCGATGACCAGGCGGACCACTGTCGGCGAGCCGGCATCGAGCGTGTTGCCGCATCCGGTGAGATCGCCCCGAAGGTAGTAGCCGGGGGCGTCCAGCCCGCGGTAGGCCAGCGTCGGTCCGTCCACCCCCGCCTCGCAGGTGTGGTTCGGCACGATGTCGAGCACTACCTCGATGCCCGCGGCGTGCAGCGCGCCGACCATCACGCGGAACTCCTCGATCTCCGCGCCGGGCACCGCCGCGTACCCCGGGTGCACCGCGAGCAGCGCGAGCGGTGCGTAACCCCAGTAGTTGCGCCGCCCGCGGTGCAGCAGCGACGGTTCGTCGCAGAACGCCTGCACCGGCAGGAGCTCGACGGTGGTGACACCCAGATCTGTGAGGTACCCGAGCACCGCCGGGTGGCTCAGCCCCAGGTAGGTGCCCTGGTGCTCGGGGGGGACCTCCGGATGGTTCCGGGTGAACCCACCCACGTGCAACTCGTAGAGCAGGGTGCGCTCCCACGGCACGCTGGGGCGGGTGCCGGTGCCCGGCCCACCGGGGGCGGTGACCACCGACAGCGGCACCGCACCCAGGCTGTCCCGGCCCCGCTCGGTGGCCGCCCCGAGGTCGGTCACCGCGCCCAGCACCCGCCGGGCGTAGGGGTCCACCAGCAGCTTCGCCGGGTCGCAACGCAGTCCGCGGCCGGGGTCCCACGGGCCGTGCACCCGGTAGCCGTAGCGCTGTCCCGGGCCGGTCCCGGGCACCAGGCCGTGCCACACGCCGGCGGTGCGTTCGACCAGTGGCACGCGGCGCTCCGAGCCGTCGGCATCGACCAGGCAGACGTCCACCGCCTCGGCCACCGAGGAGGCCACCGCGAAGTGGACGCCACCGGCCTCGGGGTGCGCGCCCAGCGGCGACGATCCCAGCGCTGCAGGGGTGCTGTGGGAGGTCACGGGGTGCCATCTTGCCTGCCGGATCCGGTACCAGGCCCGCCCTCCCGCAGAGCCGGGAGCCCGGTCGGGACAATGGGGCGGTGAGTGCGCAGGAGGAGGGGCTACCCGAGGGCGGAGTCGACCTCACCGATCTGGTGATCCGGATGGACGGGGTGACGGTGCGGCGGGGCCCGGTGACCCTGCTCGACTCCGTCGACTGGCGGGTGGAGCTCGACGAGCGCTGGGTCGTGCTCGGCCCCAACGGGGCCGGCAAGACCACCCTGCTGCGTCTCGCCGGTGCCGAGCTGCACCCCACCGAGGGTGCCGTGCACCTGCTCGGCGAGCGGCTGGGGCGCACCGACGTGTTCGGGCTGCGGCCCCGGATCGGATTCTGCTCCGCGGCGCTGGCCGCGCGGATCCCGGGTGACGAGCGGGTGTCCGACCTGGTGCTCAGCGCGGGGTATGCCGTGCTCGGCCGCTGGCGGGAGGGCTACCAGTCAGTGGACACCGAGCGGGCCGGCGCGCTGCTGGACCTGATGGGCGTCGCGGAGCTGGCCGGTCGCCGCTTCGGGACGCTGTCCGAGGGGGAGCGCAAGCGGGTGCTCATCGCCCGCGGGCTGATGACGGACCCCGAGCTGCTGCTGCTCGACGAACCCGCAGCCGGGCTGGACCTCGGGGGCCGGGAGGACCTGCTGGCCGGGCTGGCGGCGCTCGCTGCCGACCCGGACGCCCCGGTGATCGTGCTGGTGACCCACCACGTCGAGGAGATCCCGCCCGGCTTCGGCTCCGCGCTGCTGGTGCGGGACGGGACCGTGGTCGCCCAGGGGCTGCTCGACCACGTGCTCACCGAGGCGAACCTGGCCTCCACCTTCGGCGGGGACTTCGAGTTGCGCCGCGATGCCAACCGCTTCGCCGCTCGCCGTCGCCGCGCCCCGTTCCCAGCCGCGTTCACCGCCGGGTCCGACGTCACGGGCACCGAGCCCGCGTAGGTGGCCTACCGCTTCACGCCGGGTGACGTCGCGTTCCTGCGCTCGGTGGTGGGGCAGGACGCGCTGGCCGCGGCCGAGCAGCTCCCGCTGACGCCGGACTCCCGGCTGCTCGACGTGGACGCCCTGCGCGCGCTGACCGGTGCGCGGGCCGGCGCGGTGCTCGAGACCGCGGCCGGGCGGGACGTGCACGACCTCACCTGCTCGATCGGAGCCGGGGACGCCATCGCAGCCGTGACCCCGGCCGGAACCGGGGCTACCCGAGGGTCCGGAGCCGATCCAGGATCGCGGCGCCGATCGCGTTGATGTCCTGCTCGGTCAGGTCGGTGCCGAGGGCGACGTCCACCAGCCGTTCGGCGGCGCCCGACACGGGCTCGGCGAGCACCGTGCCACGGGCCGGACCGTGGTCGCAGAGCACCTCAAGTGGCAGCGGCGTGGGCCGCAG
>DASQWR010000098.1:0-14408 GCA_035640155.1 Pseudonocardiaceae bacterium | reverse complement strand
CCCCATCCTTGACCTATGGCTAAAGGCGCACGCCGGCGACGTGCTGTCTGTGGACCGCAAGGGCCGCCCAGCCGAGCACATCGAGCACCCCGCGCTGACCCTGCTACTGACCGCCCAGCCTGCGGTGCTCGCGGCCATCGCCCGCCATCAGGCGTTTCGCGGCCGCGGTCTACTGGCCCGCTTTTTGTACGCACTGCCCGAGTCCAACATCGGGCGCCGCAGGATCGGTGCTGCCCCGGTGCCCGACGACGTGACCGAGACCTACGAGCAGCACGTGCGCAAGCTGGCCGAGGACCTGTCCGGGTGGACCGATCCCGCCGTACTCACCCTCGACGCCGACGCGCACGAGCTGCTGTTGGCCACCGAGCGGATGATCGAGCCCCAGCTCGGCGAGGACGGCCAGCTCGCACCGGGCTACTCGCGGAGTGGGGCTCCAAGCTCGCCGGCGCCATGCTCCGCATCGCCGGGCTGCTGCACGTCGCCTCCGAGTCGGAGGCGTTCCGGGTTCCCATCGGCAAGGACACCCTGACCCGGGCCGTGCGGATCGGCACCTATTTCGCGGAGCATGCCCGGGCCGCCCTCGGGCTCCTCGGCGAGTGCGATACCGACGACGCGAGGTACCTCCTCGACCACCTGACGGGCAAGGAGATCACCGCCTTCACCATCCGCAGCCTGCACGTGGAGCTGCCCCGCGGGCGCTTCGCCACCGCCGATGACGTGACTGCCGCCGTCTCCGTGCTCCACGACCACGGCTACGTCCGGCCCCAGCCACAGCCGGAACGCCAGGGACCCGGGCGCCGACCCTCACCCGCTTTCGACGTCCACCCGAACCCCACAGAATCCACGGAATCCACAGAATGAGCCGCCCGAGGCATTCTGTGGATTCCGTGGATTCTGTGGCGACCTCACCGAAGGAGACCGAACGATGACCGACACCACCGACACCCGGCCGTCGCTGCTACAAGCGGCCCGCGCCGCCATCCCCGGCTTAACCGAGATCGAGGCCGGGCTCGACGCCGTAGAGCGGCAGCTACGAGAAGCCGGCGCGGCACTCGAGGCCGAAAGCGGCGTGGCGGAGACGGTGCTGCCCGACATCGCAGCTGGCGCCCTGGTGCCTGACGACCTGGGCGAGCGCGTGGTCGCTCTACGGCGACGCAACGAGGCATGCCAGGCGCGGCAGCAAGCGCTGCACCAACTCCTCGACGGTCTGCACCACGCCTTCCGCGACACGCAGGCCCGGGGCGCCGACAACGCCCTCGCCGTGCTCCGGGACGAGCTGGACGAGCTCCTGACCGCCGCCCGGCCGGTGCTCGACGCCCTAGCCGGCATCGACGACGCCGACGCCGCGATCCAGGCCGACGCCGCCGGCCAGTGGCGCGCGGCGGGGGAGCTGGGTGCTCGCTACCACGAGCTGCGGCACTGCCAGGTGATCATCGTCGCCGCCGCCATTGAGCCACCCGACCGCCCCCGCCGAACCACCCGGATATCGCCCGCCGTGCGCCAACTCGTCGAGACCTACGGGCACGTGCAGCGGCCATGGCGTCACCACCAGCTCACGCCCGCCGTGCCCCAGGGGGCCGACCACAGGTTCACCCACACACGGAGCGCCAGCGGCCGGCTCACGATCACCGAGCACGTTTCGCGCCCCGTAGAGACACGCCCGTGGGCGACCGGTGACCCGCTGAGAGCCTGTTGGCGAACGTCTCAGGCGGCCTGTTGATCTGGCTTCGGGGCTGGGACGGTGCGCTCACCGCCCCAGCGGGGTTGGGGTGGGGCGCCAGTGGCGTGACGGGCCAGCTGCCGCGTCATGATCATGACTGTGGCCCAGAGCACCATGGCCTCATGATGTTCGGGGAGCCGTTCGTAGTCGCGGACCAGGCGGCGGTGACGCATCAGCCATCCGAACGTTCGCTCGACGACCCAGCGGCGGGGCACCACGACGAAGCGCGGGTGTCGTCGCTGCGTTTGACCACGGTGACGCTAAGCCGCAACACCCCGGCCGCCCAGCTCACCAGGCGCCCGGCGTAGCCGCCGTCGGCCCAGACTAGGATGATCGTGGAGAACCGCTCGCGCAGCATCGCCAACAGCGGGCAGGCCCCGTCACGGTCTTGCACGCTGGCCGCGGTGACCACCACGGCCAGCAGTAGGCCCAGGGTATCGACCGCGATATGCCGCTTGCGCCCGTTGATCTTCTTCCCGCCGTCGAAACCCCTGCTCGCGGCCCTGACAGTGTCAGCAGCCTTAACCGACTGGGAGTCGATCGAACACGCCGTTGGCAGCTCGCGGTGACCCATCGCCACCCGCAGCCGCCCCCGCAACCGGACCACCAGCCGATCCGGCAGGCCTCGGGCGTTCCACCGCTGGAAGAACGCGTACACCGCCTCCCAGGGCGGGAAGTCCACCGGCAGCGCCCGCCACTCCACCGCGTACTTGGTCACGTAGCCGATCGCGTCGAGCATCGCCCGCGGATCATGACTCATCGGGCGCCCGCCCCGACCACGGCGAAGCTCGGCCATCAGCTGCTCGGCCTCCGGTCCCAACACCTCCCACTCCGAGTCGGTGATGTCCGACGGGTAGCACGCGGTGCGGCCTCTACACCCGCATCCCAGCACCGGACAACTGGTCGTCTCGGGCGCGACAAGGTACACAGGACACCCCAGGGGCTTCTGGACAGCGGAGTTGGATCGACAACCCCTCCGCTACCAGAAGCCCCTGCCCACACGTCGCCACGACACGCCGACGTGATCAAACCGCTACTCGCCCACCCCACAGCGCCAGACGAGTCCCCTGTGGTTTGCCAACAGGCTCTCAGATCAGAGCGGACGCCCGAAGATCGACCGAAGGTCATTCGGAGAGCTCGTCCTCGTTGAAGCCTGGGGAACGGAGATGACTGGTACGATGGCCTCCTCATCTGTAGCAGAGCGCTCGGCCGCTCATCCGTGCCGGCGCAGCTCGTGGAAGAAGTCGTCCACGACGTGCAACTCGCCGGAGCGGTCCACCTCGTCGTAGACGTACTTTCCCACCGCGAGGTCGAGCACTCCGAGGCCGAAGGGTGAGAAGACCAGTGGGCGGTCCGCCGGCACCGTCACGCGTCCGGCCATCACCTCGGCCAACGTGCCGTGCAGGAAGTCCCGGTTGCCCGTGAGCTGTTCGGCCAGATGCGGTGAGGTGTTGGCCTTCAGGCAGTGCTCGATGTCGTCGACGATGTTGGTCGAGGCGAGCAGGATCTCCGGCGCGAGGTCGCGCAGCGACACGTGCAGCACCAATGGGTTGTGTTCGAACCACGACAGGTCGCTGACATGCGGCTGGCCGGCGACGGTGGCGAAGACCACCATGTCGCTGGAGCGGATCAACTGCTCGGCGCTGTCGTGCACGGTAATCCGGCTGGCGGTGGCCGAGTGCTCCAGTTTGCCCCTGAGATAGGAACAGAAGCCGGCCGCGCTGTCGGTGGACAGGTCGTGCACGCCGATCTCGTCGAACGACCAGCCGGTGCCGGCCAGGAAGGTGTGGATGTAACGGGCGATCAGGCCCACCCCGAAGAACCCGACGCGCGTTGGTCGGGTCCGGCCGCGGCTGAGCCAGTCAGCCGCCGACGCCGCTGACGCGGCCGTCCTGGTGGCGCTGATGATCGAGCTTTCCAGGCAGGCGAATGGGTAACCGGTGTCGTGGTCGTTGAGGATCAGCACGGCCGAGGCCCTCGGGATGCCGGCCGCCACGTTGTCCGGAAAGCTGGAGATCCACTTCAGGCCATCCACCCGCACCTGCCCGCCGATCGAGGCGGGCAGCGCGATGATCCGGGAGGTCGGGCGGTCGGGGAAATGCAGGAAGTAGGACGGCGGGTTCACCGAATCACCGGCGTTGTGCAGCCGGTAGGTGGCCTCGACCAGTTCCACAATTTGGTTTTCGCGCCCTTGCAGCGCGTGCTGGACCTGGGCGCCGGAGATCACCGCGAACGGTGGCACGGTGATCGGCTGGGACATGGCGGACTCCGCTGCGATGGAACCGATGGTGGTCATCCGCTGGTCACCTCGACGGTCGGCGAGCAGTCCGCCAGGCGCACCGCGTCGGCCATCGCGACGAGCACCTCGCGCGGTCCCTCGAAGGGCTCCCTGCTGTGCGCGGTACGGACGTTGTCGACGAGCATCAGGTCACCGGCCTGCCATGGCTCGCGTACGGTGTTGATCTCGTAGACCCTGTTGAGCAGCTGCACAATGTCCTCGCCGATCGGGTCGCCGTTGCCAAAGCGGGTAGTGAACGGCAGCCCGTCAGCGCCGTAGACGTCCACCAGGAACTCGCGCACCTCGGAATCGATCGTCCACTCGTTGAGGAATGCGATCTGGTTGAACCAGCAGCGCTGACCGGTGGCCGGATGACGCACCACGGCGCTGCGGCGCTGCCTGGTGCGCAGTCCACCGTCGGGTTGCCACTGGAACTCGATCGCGTTTGCGCGGCAGTAGCTCTCGACGGCGCCCCGGTCCTCGGTGCCGAACGCCTCAACGAAGGACGCCCCGATCTCGTCGTTGTAGTTGCGGGTGAGCAGCCAACCCTCCCGTTCGAACCGCTCGACCAACTCGTTGGGCAGCGCGTCGAGCACGGTCGGCGAGTTGGCCACCGCGGTCGCCCCGCCGTCGGTGGGTGCGCCCAGGCACGCGAACAGCATCAGGCCGGGAAACTCCAGCGTGTAGCTCAGTTCGTGGTGCATGCACATCGGCTGGTTGGACGGCCACTTCGATGAGGAGTACACGCCGTCGGAGTAGGTCCGTCGGGACGCGAAAGCCTCCTTTTCGACCATCAGACCGGTGGCCAGCCGCGCAAAGACCGCACCTACCTCGGCCGCGTCGCGCAGCCCAAGGCCGCGGACCAGGACCGAACCGTGCTCGGCGACGACGGTGCGCAGCGCCTCGGAGTGCTCGGCCGCCCAGCTCGCCGCGTCGCCGGGGGCCTGCACCCACAGCATCGGGGGTTTACCGGATTGCCGCTCCACGTCGAGCAGTGACGCCGGGAATGAGGACGGCATCGTGATTTCCTTTCAGTGTCAATTCAAGAAGAAGCCGATCAAGAAGAAGCCAATGATTCGACGGCGCGCAGCGCTGCCTGTGCCGCCTCGGTCGAACGGGTGCGCAGGAAGTAGTGGCCGCCGTCGGCGAGCTCGTGCAGGTCGACGTGCTCGGCCAGGAGCTGCCAATCGCGGTGCTGGCGCGGGTACTCCGCCGTGCTCGGGTCGTCGGCGGCAACGACCACGGTGACCGGCGCGGACAGCTTCACCGCCGGCGGGGTGTCCAGGGCATCGGCGAAATAGCGGTGTGCGGACACGCAGTCGTGTCGGTAGGCGGCACCGACATGCTCGGCGCGCTGCGCATCCAGCTCACCGAGCTCGGTGTAGCCGCCGTCTGGGATCAGCCCTGCGGCGATCTCGGCATTGCTCAGCCCGGTCAGCTCGGTGATGGTGGCGCGCCGGTCGGTGGCGTCCCCGAGCAGCTGCGCGCCAAGGAACACCCGTTGGACGTCCTCCCCGTGCTCCTGCAGCTTTCTGGCCGTCTCCACGGCCAACGCGGTACCCGAGGAGTGACCCCACAGCAGGACCCTGGTCAGGCCACGCCGGGTGATCTCGGCGACGACCTGCTCGACCACCTGTGCCATCGGGGTGAACGGCTCGCTCTCGGCGGCCACGTCATGACCGGGCAGCTCGACGGCGTAGACCGCCAGCCCACTGCCCCGCAGTGCCCTGGCCATCGGCTGGAAGTTCACTGCGTTGCCGCCGGCGTAGGGGAAGCACACCAGGGCACCGGCCGACACACCGTCCGATTCCGACAGTGACTGCAGCAGTCCGGAGCGCCGCTCCGACCTGCCATCGACCAGCCCGGCCAGATCGGCGAGGATCGGGTGACGGGTGAGATCCTTGAGGGACACCGCACGGCCCAGGCTGATCGCCAGCTTCACTGCCGACAGCGACGTTCCGCCCCGGTCGAAGAAGTGGTCCCGCCGGCCGATCTGGTCGTGCGGGATGCCGAGCACCTTCGCCCATGCGACCGCCAGCCGCTGCTCGGTCGGCGTACTCGGCGCGTTGCAGGCCTCCTCAGAGACGTCACTGCCGTCGAGCTCTCCGGCGAGTGCTGTCAGCGTCTTCCTATCGATCTTGCTGTTGGCGGTCAGCGGCAGAGCTTCCCGCCAGTGGAAGGCCGACGGGAGCATGTACTCGGGCAGCGACTCACCCAGCCGGTCCCGCAGGACGTCGACCTCGAGTGGCCGCTGGCCGGTGTAGAAGGCCACCAGGTGCTTGCTCTGGTCGGTCCGCTCGGCGACCACCACTGCGCCATCACGGACACCGGACACCCGCAACAGGGTGTTCTCGATCTCGCCGATCTCGATCCGGAAGCCACGGATCTTGACCTGGGTATCCCGGCGGCCGAGGAACTCCAGCTTGCCCTCGGGCTGCCAGCGGCCGTAGTCGCCGCCCCGGTAGAGCCGCTGGCCCTCGCGGTGCGGATCGGCCAGATAAGCCAACCGGGTGCGCTCGAGGTCGTTGACGTACCCGCGGCCCACGCAGACCCCGGAGAAGACGATCAAACCGGGGGCGCCGAGCGGCACCGGTGACAAGTGCTCGTCGACGACGTAGACGTGCACGTTGTTGACGGGGGGCCCGAGCGGGACCCGTTCGGAGTCCGGTACCCGATCCATGACCTCGTGGTTGGTGTCGTCCGAGGTCTCGGTCAGCCCGTAGGCGTTGACCAGCTTGATCTCGGGCTTGGCCGCAAACCAGCGCTGCGTGAGCTCCTTCTTCAGCGCTTCGCCGGTGACCGACACGCACCGCAGGTCCGACAGCTCGCGGGGGTGCTGCTCCACATACGACAGCACGACTTCGAGGTACGACGGCACGACCTGAAGCACAGCGACCCGGCCTTCAATGATCTTGTCGACGAACCGCTGGACGTCCAGGATCACCTCCTGCTCGACCAGCAGGGTCCGCCCACCGACCAGGAGCGCGGAAACCAGTTGCCACAGCGAGATGTCGAAGCACTGGGGTGCGGTCTGGGCGACCACCTGCCCCTCGCCGATCTCCAGATCGTCGATCTTGGCGTAGAGGTGGTTGAGCATGCCCGCGTGCTCGCACATCGCGCCCTTGGGCTCACCGGTGGAGCCGGAGGTGAAGTAGATGTAGGCGAGCTGGTCCGGCGCGACGCCGACGCCGAGATCACCGTCGGCATGGTCCTCCTCGTACGCCGCGTGGACGAAGAGCATCTGGACTCCGGACAGCGAGTCGAGGGCCTCGTCGAGCGTGGTGGTGCTGCCGGGTTCGGTCAGCACGAGCCCGCACTCGGCACGGGAGAGCGTGGTCGCGATGCGATCGGCCGGGAAATGCGGCTCGATGGGCAGGTACACGCCACCGGCCTTGAAGACCGCGAGGACGGCGGCCATCCAGTCCAGGTTGCGCTCGGTCACCACCGCGACGACACCTTCGCGGTGCAGCCCCCGCGCCAACAGGGCTCTTCCCAGCCGGTTGGCATGGACGTTGAGCTCCCGGTAGGTCCACTGCCGATCCCCGTACACGGCCGCGACGGCGTCCGGGTGTGCCCCCACCCGCTGCTCGAACAGCTCGTGGAACCGGCGGTCCGGCAGTTCCCGGCGCGGTCCGGCGAGCCCTTCAAGCTGGAAGTGGAGTTCCTCGGCACCGAGCAGGCTCTGCCGCCCGTGCTCGGCATCCGGATCAGCGGCGATCAGCGCGAGCGCGGTGAGGTGATAGCCGGCGATCCTGGCGGCGCAGTCCGCGTCGAGCACGTCGGTCCGGTACCGCAGCAGAAGCGCGAGTTGGCCGCCCTGTGGCGAGATTCCCACCCACAGCACGGTGTCCTCGGCGAGGTCCCCGGTGAGGACACTGCCGTCGCCGGTCGGATCGAACACGGTCTCGAACGACGGTTCGGTCAGGCCCAGCCCACGCCTGAGATCATCGACCGGGAAGTCCTTGTGCGACAACAGTTCTGACTCGACTCGATGGGCGTCCATCAGCAATGCCCGCCACGAGTCGGGTTCGGTCGTCAGCCGGCAGGGCAGTGTTTGTCCTGGCCGGCCGCCCTGCACGGCGACGTAGCCGGTCGCGACCTCGCGCTCGCCGGACAGCGCGGCGAGCACCTTGGCGTGCGCGGCCAGCAGCACCGAGCGCAGCGGCACCCCCAGCTCGTCCGCCAGCCGGCGCAACGCCGCCACGAGGTCATCGGAGATCGCCGCCTCGTGCTCCACGACGCCCGGCACCGGATCGAGGGTCCACCGCGGGATCGTGGTGAACCCGCCGGTGACGAGCACACCGCGCCAGAACTCCCGGCTGGCTTGCGCTGACATTCCCATCAGGTCTCCCCTCCACTCACCGTCGACACGGTGCTACTTGCCGCTGACCAGGGCGACGGCGCGGTGGTCGTCGCTGTTGGGGCGGACCTGCAGATCGGCCATGTTGTCCCGCATCTGCATGGCTGGGTTCCCTCCCCACCGGGCGTGCGGCGGGATCTCCTCGCCTTTCATGAGGAAGGAGTCGGCGGCGAGCACCGCGCGCTCGCCCATCCGCACGCCGTAGTGGGCCCAGGCGCCGACCCCGAGGGTGCAGCCGGCACCGATCGTGATGTGGTCGGACTTGAAGGTGCCGTCCTCCTGTGAGTGGCACTGCAGCCAGCTCCCCGCATTGAGCGTGCAGTCGTTCCCAATGGTGACCAGCGTCCGCTCCGGTATGTCACAGCCATCGTCGAATACTCTGCGGCCGATCCGGACGCCCAGCAGCCGCCACATCACGCCCTTGAACGGCGTGCCATTGAAGATGGTGGGGATCGCGAGCAGCTTCCAATAGCGTTCGTGCCACCAGAAGTAGGGCTCGTAAATCGAGCAGAACTGGGGACTCAGGGAACGGAATTTCAGGGCGGCGCGTTCGACGAGCACACCGTAGGCAACGGTGAACGCGACAATGAGGATCGCGGACACCGCGACCGCTGACGCGCCGAAGCGATCGTGGAGGTCCGCGCCGGCCAAGCCGACCAGGGTGACGCCGAAGACGTTCATCCACCGGACGAGCAAGAACAGGCCCATGGTGCGCAGGTTGTACCGGTTTTTGGCGGCCAAGCGGCTCCCCAGTTCATGCTCGCTCTTCAGATGGTCGAACATGGCATCGCGCTCAACGGATCGCGGGATCTCGAAGCTGGGCGATCCCAGCAACCCGACGCCCTCCCGGATCTTCCCGTCGATCGGGACCATAACCTTCGTCGCGAGCAGGCAGTTGTCGCCCGTCTTGGCCTGCGAGGGATAGGCGATGCCGTTGCCGAGGAAGTTGCGTGGCCCGATCGACACCCGGGACACCCGGAAGGACGTGCTCGAGAAGTCGGCATTGATGATCACCAGCCCGTCAGCGACCATCGTCCCGCTGCCAACCGAGCTCAGGTACGGGGTCTCGTGGGTCACCCCGGTGCCGAAGTTCGACCCAGTCTGCACGACCCGGGACAGGTCGTACCCGAGGCAGCGCAGATAGTGGACGATGTAGGAGCTGTCACCGAAGAGAGTGGTCAAGAACTTCACGTTCGTCAGGCGCGTGATCGCCCGGTGCAGCGAGTAGTGGAAGCCGTACAAGGGATAGACCTTGTCCGGCGTGATGGCGAGGTTGAGCACGCGAGGGACAGTGACCGCGACGAGGAGGCGGAGGAGCGCAGCGCCGAAGAAGAGCGCGAAGGAGACTTCCAAGGCTTCGCGGTAGAACGTCCAGCTCGTGAAAGCCGGCGGCGCTGAGCTCAGCAGCGCATCGATCTCGGGGAAGGCAACGAACAGCATGGCCAGGCCGCCGATCGCCAGCGGCAGGCCCAGAAGCAGCATGTTCAGCAGCTGCAGGACGGTGTAGCCGGCCCTTCTCCGGGCGCCGCCGTCAGTGGGGTCGACCGCCCGGTAGTCCACCTCGGTGCGCTGCGCTGGGGATCCGTGCCAACGCTGGCCGTCGGGCACGGCCTGCCCGGCGTGCAGCGCGGAGCGATGGCCGAGTTGGGCTCCGTCGCCCAGCGAGGTCTGGATGTCGAGCACTGTCGCCTCGTTGACGGTCACGTCCTTCCCGAGGGTGACCGGGCCCGTCTGGATCAGGCCGGCGTGGGCCCGGTAGCAGGTGAAGAACGAGTCCTTACGGATGACCGTGCCCTCGCCGATGGTGAGCAGGTCGGTGCACACGGGCAGGTGCCGGGAGAAGATCACGACGCCTCGTCCGACTTTCGCGCCCAGCGCCCGCAGATAGAGCACGTACAGCGGCGAACCGGCAAGCAGGACCAGCGGACTCGACCGGACCAGCGTCTTGACGATCCAGAAGCGGACGTACGCCAGGCTCCAGATGTGGATCTGCTGGGGCTTCCACCGACCAATGAGCATCCACTTCACCAGTATCGGCAGGATGCATATGCCGAGGAAGCTCGCGCCGCCGAAGACGACCGACCGCACATAGAGGTCGATCAAACCGGAGCCCGCAGAGATCCACTCGTAGCCTCGGGCGAGGATAAGTGCGCCGAGGTAGGTATATCCGAGGAAGAACAGGAGCTGCAGCGTTCCGCACAGGACGTACTGCGGCGTGCTGGCCGGTGTCGCCACCTCGATTGACGCCGGGACCGATGATTCGACCGGGGAGGGTGCGGGGTCCGCGAGCGCCGTCGCCAGGCTTCTGATCGTGGGGTGCTGGTAGATGTCTTTCATCGACACTGACGGCAGGTCCGCCCGCTTTCTGACCCTGGCGCAGAATCGGGCCATCACCATCGAGTCAGCACCGAGGTCATCGAAGAAGTGGCTATCGACCGACACCCGCTCGACACGCGCGATGTCAGCCAGCACCTCGGCGAGGTTGCTCTCGACAGGGGTGGGCGCGGGGTCCGCGAGCGCCGTGGCCAGGCTTCTGATCGTGGGGTGCTGGTAGATGTCCTTCATCGACACCGACGGCAGGCCCGCCCGCTTCCTGACCCGTGCACAGAATCGGGCCATCACCATCGAGTCAGCACCGAGGTCATCGAAGAAGTGGCTATCGACCGACACCCGCTCGACACGCGCGATGTCAGCCAGCACCTCGGCGAGGATCCTCTCGGTGCCGGTCGTCGGGTTGGCGTACCTGCCCTGGGTGGGTGAAGATTCAGCCAGATCGGCTGTCAAGGCCTCGACAGGTTTTCCCACCACGTGAGCTCCCTTGAACCAGAAGTTGGCAATTTCGTGACATGTTCGGAGAGTCACGTGACCAGCGTGCCGGTGACCGCGTCGGTGGCGCGGGTCAGGCTTGCCCGGGAACCGGCGGTCAGCTCGTCGGAGCTGAGCACGTCCCCGCCGTAAAGATCCTCCAGCCAGTTGGTCTGGTAGATGGTGTCGAGGTAGCGGTCGCCGAGGTCCGGGGCGATGGCCACCGCGGTGAGCTCACGCGCGTCATGCTGGGCCAACCAGCCCATCGCGCCGCTGACCACCGTGCCGGTGGAGCCGCCGAACAGGAATCCGCGTCTGGCCAGACGATGGCAGGCACGGACGGTGTCCGCCTCCTCGATACATACCACCTCGTCCACATAGGACTCGTCGAGCAGCGGCGGACGGACGCTCATGCCCAGGCCGGGAATCATCCGGCGGCTCGGCGCACCACCGAAGGTCACCGAGCCGGCGGCGTCCACCGCGATGATCCGCACGGGCCGGTGCCACTCCCGCAAGAAGCGCGCGCACCCCATCAGGGTCCCGGTGGTCCCGGCGCCGACGAAGAGCACGTCCAGTTGTGGGAACTGGCGAACGATCGCCGGAGCAGTCCTGCGGTAGTGCGCCTGCCAGTTGCCCGGATTGGTGTATTGGTTGAGCCACACGTACTGGGGGTCGGAGGCGCACAGCCCGCGGATGAAGTTGATCCGCGCGCCGAGGAGGCCGCCGTTGGCATCCGGCTCGGCGATGATGTGCACCTGGCTGCCCAACGCCTCCATCATCCGCCTGGTCGACAGGTTGCAGCGCGAGTCAGTCACGCACAGGAACCGGTAGCCCTTGCTCGCCGCGAGCACGCTCAGCGCAACGCCCAGGTTTCCGGACGAGGACTCGACCAGGACCGACCCCGGCGTCAGGACTCCGTCCCGCTCGGCGGCCTCCACCATCTCGGTCGCGGCCTTCAGCTTGATCGAGCCGGTGAAGTTGAAGCCCTCACACTTCAGGAAGAGCGAGTGCCCGAAGATCGACCGAAGGTCGACGTAGAGCTCGTCCTCGTTGAAGACCTGGGGAGCGGATATAACTGGCACAATGGCCTCCTCATCTACCGTGTAATTGAGCACGGCGGTGAGGCCGCTGATAGGTCCGGAGCGCAGCTATTGCTCGCCACCGATGTCGCCAACGGCTGTTCGACGAGGGCGTGCTGGCCAGCACACGGCGCACGCAACGCGACCTCTGCGTGGCTGGCTGGCAGCGTTGCGACGACGACGGCATCGACCTGGTCGAGGACGTCGCCAAGGTTCGGGCTGCGGCACACTGGCGGGTAGGTCCTCACTGCACCGACGAGCCGCCGTTCGTCCTCGTCGACCACCATCGCGCTGATGTCGGAAGGCTGCGCAGCACACGCACGTGGTTGGAACCCCAGCATCCGTAGCCGATCACCGCGATCCGCGTCGGTTCGACTCCGGTCGCCGGGACGCTTAGCACCTCATACCCCACCTGGGCGGCGGTGGAGCCGTGAGACGCGTTGCGCTTCCGTATGTCCGTCCCACACCTCACCCGGACGGTGCGGCCATTGGCTACCAACCTTAGGGCGCAGAATGTTCTTGGCATGGGCTGCTCCACGGAAGCAAGACGACGTGTAGGGGCAGCGTACCTCTCAAAAGAGTGAATCAAAAGCTTACAGTCAGTAGTCATTACTATAGTCTGCTGTGAGCTACTTCGCGTAACCTCTCCTACCATTAGTATAGCCTTGCCTAAGTTTGAGAATAACCGCATAGGGCGATTGGGGCGATTAGGGTGGACGCCGTATTGAGGCGTGTTCCGCTGGGCGGGGCCCAATGTCCGGTGATGATCAAGGTTCCTACAGCTCAGCACCGAGAACCGCATCGAGCACGCCGGCGCAGACGCGGGTGGAGACCTCGCGGGCTGTGCGTGCCGGATGCCAGCGCTGCCGAGTACCTGGATCGGGTCGTTGACCACCCGTCACGGCAGGGTCTGCGCTACGAGC
Organism: Pseudonocardiaceae bacterium; assembly: GCA_035640155.1. Classification (GTDB taxonomy): domain Bacteria; phylum Actinomycetota; class Actinomycetes; order Mycobacteriales; family Pseudonocardiaceae; genus JALYQB01. The sequence goes on along the minus strand of DASQWR010000098.1, from coordinate 1,243 downwards.
AGCCCAGGAACTCGGTGCAGGGTCGTTTCAAGATCAGCATGTGAGCTTGAGGATCTTGAATGGCCGGTCCATGGCGTGGGTTTGCCCAGCGGGGCTTCGGTGATGTCACGGCGGCCGGTCAGGTGGAATGCTCCGATGGCGAGGTTAAGCGATCTTCGTTTTGCCAGCCGGCCCGACGTTCGGCCGTGGGTGCCCCGGATCACGGAGTTGCGCGGCGCACGCGACGACTACGCGGCCAAACGCGAAGAAGAGGCACGCGAGCGCGCCACACCGCCACGCCGGCGCGACCGCACCATGCCGCCACCGGGCCGCGAGCTCGTCGACCGCCTCGCCCGGGACGAACTTGGGCAGAGCCCTTCCTGAAAGGATCATCGCATGACCATCCGAGAGGGCCGTCAAATGTTCGAGGAGAGGCGGACCGACCGCCCGAAACCGCTCGACCTCGCAGCGCTGCACCGAAGTGGCATCGCCCGAGGGAGAGCCATGCACGCCGCACGACGGCGCGGCGACAAGTCAGCGGCGGAGCTACTACAGGCCGACGACGACGACGGCGTCGACCACCTGTCAGCCTGACGAGGGGACCCGGACCACCCGAACGCGCTGCCGGGCGCGTCAACGCCACCCGCGCACCCCAATCAAACGGCGGTGGGCGCGTGTCCCGGGCTCGTCTAGGTCGTCGGCCTTGGGGGGCTTACCGCTCCTGAGACTGACCCAGATCGCCGTGGCCATGCCCACGACCAAGCCCACGACCAAACCCACGGCCGAGCCCACGGCCAAGCTCACGGCCAAGCTCACGGCCAAGATCCCGAGCTCAAGGCGTTCCGAGCGGTGGTCCGATCGTGCTCGTGCTCGGCGCCGACCAGTGAGCCGGCGGAGGACCGTCGATGCGCGGTGTGCGAGGCCCTCGAACAGCGCGACCTCCAGCTGCTCCGCGACCCACAGGGGTCGCTGGATGCGAGGCACGGCGTACAGCTCCGCGATCAGCTCGGCCCGGCGAGGGTCGCCGCGGGGGTAGGCGAGCACGATCAGGCGCAGGCAGAATCCCGGGGCGAACCCGAACACGACGAGCACCAGCAGCAGGCTCGGCCAGGACGTGACAGCGTCGATCAGCTCGGCCATCACGCGAACCGCCACCGCAGATCGGCGAACCGGGGTTCGGTGCGGGCCTGCTGGAGGACCCCGCCGAGTGCGAGCCGGCCTTCGTCGGTGAGCTCGTAGTATCGCCGCGGTGGGCGCTTCTCGC
>DASQWR010000097.1:0-5455 GCA_035640155.1 Pseudonocardiaceae bacterium | reverse complement strand
CGGCCCGGCGCGGCGGACCTGCCCGCCCACCGTGACGGCATGCGCGTCCCCCGCGGCGGCCGGTGCCGGTGTGATCACGACGTCCAGCTGCGCCTGCGCCATCGCCAGCCCGGTGAGCTCCGCGGTGACCGCGGCCGCCAGGTCCCGGCCGGCGACCTCGCGGGCGGCTGTGAGCTCGGCGGCGTGAGCGGCCACCTCGGCGGCCAGCTCGTCCCGGCGCGCGGCCAGGGCAGCCATGCCCTCCTCGGAGGTGTCGAGCTCCCCCAGCCGCGCCCGCGCCTCCTCGGCCCAGGCCAGCACCCCGTCCACGTCTGCGGCGTACTTGCGGGTGAGCGCCTTGAGCTCGGCCTGCCGGGCCAGCACCTGCTCGAGCCGGGCCGGGTCGGCATCCAAGGTGTCGAGGTAGCCGCCCAGCTCCACGCCGACGTCGGCGAGCAACACGACCGCCTCCTCGAGCTGGGGGCCGAGCGCGTGCAGCGCGGTGTCGTCGGTGCCCTGCAGCCGGCGCCGGGCCTCCGCCGCCAGACCCAGCGCGCCCGGATGATCGGGATCCCCCTCCGCCGAGCCGGACACGGCGACCTGCGCCAGGGTCGCGGCCTCGCGGAGCTCGTCGGCGTCGACCAGCCGGCGTGCCTGCTCGACCAGGGTGACGTCCTCGCCGGACCGCGGGTCGACGGCAGCGATCTCGGCCAGGCCGTGCCCGAGCAGATCGGCCTCGCGGACGAGCTCGCGGGAACGTTCGGTGCGGTCGGTCAGCTCGGTGAGGACCCGGACCCACTCCCGCCGCGCGGTGCGGTACGCAGCCAGGGGGCCAGCCACGGCCGGACCGGCGAAGCGGTCCAGCACCCCGCGCTGCTCCGCGGGCCGCAGCAACCGCAGCTGGTCGTTCTGCCCGTGCACGGCGAGCAGCCCGTCCGCGAGGTCGGCGAGCACTCCGGCCGGCACCGAGCGCCCACCCAGGTACGCCCGCGAGCCTCCGTCGGCGATCACCGTGCGACTGGCGATGAGGCTGCCGTCCTCGTCGGGGCGCGCCCCGGTCTCGGCGGCGAGCTCGACGGCGGAGGTGCCCGGCGCCGGATGGAAGCGGCCCTCGACCACGGCCCGGCGGGCACCGCTGCGCACCCGGGAGGCATCGGCGCGGCCGCCACCGAGCAGGTGCAACCCGGTGATCACCATGGTCTTGCCGGCCCCGGTCTCCCCGGTGATCACGGTGAGCCCGGGGTGCAGGTCGAGCGTGGCCTCGTCGATCACACCGAGGCCCTCGATGCGCATCTCGGTGAGCACACCGCGCACCCTAGCGTGCGGAGGCTGGGATCCGGGACGCTCCTCACCCGCACCGGTTTACCGCACGGGTCCGCGCCAGCCCTGCACCGGCAGCTCGAACTTGTGCACCAGTCGGTCGGTGAACGGGCTGCCGTGCAGCCGGACCAGCCGGATCGGGGTGGCGCCGCGCACCACCTCGACCCGGCAGCCGGCCGGGAGCTCGGTGCTGCGCCGCCCGTCACAGCAGAGCACCGCCGGGAACCCGTGGCCGTCGACCTCGACGGCCACCACCGAGTCCGGTGACACCACGAGCGGGCGCGCGAACAGGGCATGGGCGTTGTTCGGCACCACGACCAGCGCGTCGACGTCGGGCCACACGATGGGCCCACCGGCGGAGAACGCGTACGCGGTGGAGCCGGTGGGCGTGGCGCAGAGGATCCCGTCGCAGCCGAAACCGGACACCGGACGGCCGTCCACCTCGAGCATCACCTCGAGGATGCGCTCGCAGACGCTCTTCTCGACACTCGCCTCGTTCAGCGCCCACGTGCTGGCCACCGTGGTTCCGCAGCAGGTCGCGGTGACCTCGACGGTCATCCGCTCGTCGACGGCATAGTCGCGGGCGACCACGGCGGCGACCGCGGCGTCGAGCCCGTCGCGGTCGCTCTCGGCGAGGAAACCGACCCGCCCGAGGTTCACCCCGAGCATGGGAACCTCCGCCGGCCGGGCCATCTCGGCGCCCCGCAGCAACGTGCCGTCGCCACCGAGGACCAGCACGATCTCGACACCGTCCGCCGCCTGCGGCCCGGCGTCGACCACGGTGATCGGGAGGGCGGAACCGAGGCCCTCGGCCTCCTCGGCGAGCACCCGCAGGCTCACCCCGGCTGCGGTGAGCTGCCGTGCCACGTGCTCGGCGGTGCGCATGTTGTCCTCGTACCTGGTGTGCACCACCAGCAGCGCCTCGCGGCTCACTGCGGTCCGTCCGCCACCGCAGCCCGCACCAGCTCGTCGGGAGACCCGGTGGCTCCCGCCCGCAACCACAGGAAGTACTCGACGTTGCCCGACGGGCCGGGCAGCGGGCTGGCCACCACGTCCCGCAAGCCGAGCCCCAGCTCGGCGGCGACATGCACGACGGCGAGCACGGCGTCGGTTCGCAGCAGCGGGTCGCGCACCACGCCGCCCGAACCCAGCCGCTCGCGCCCCACCTCGAACTGCGGCTTGACCATCGGCACCAGCTCGCCGCCGGCTGCGGTGCACGCGACCAGAGCCGGGAGCACCAGGCGCAGCGAGATGAACGAGAGGTCGGCGACGACGAGGTCGGTCGGACCCCCGATCGCCTCGGGCGACAAGGCGCGGATGTTGGTGCGGTCGTGTACCTGCACCCGCGGGTCGGTCCGCAGCCGCCACGCCAGCTGGCCGTAGCCGACGTCCACGGCCACCACCTCCCGCGCTCCCCGGTGCAGCAGCACCTCGGTGAACCCGCCGGTGGACGCGCCGGCGTCAAGGCAGCGTCGGCCGGGCACCGGCAGTCCCGCGGGCTCGAAGCGATCCAGCGCTCCCAGCAACTTGAGCGCCCCGCGGGACACCCAGTCCGGTCGGGTGGGCTCTTCCCGCACCAGCAGCGCGGCGTCCGGCTCCACCGCGGTGGCGGGCTTGCTGGCCGGCACGCCGCGGATGCTCACCCGACGGGCCTCGATCAACCGGGCGGCGTGGTCCCGGGACCGGGCGAGGCCCCGGCGGACCAGCTCGGCGTCCAGACGGGTCCGGCGGACCACGTCAGACCTCGTCGATGCTGGCCAGCGCGGCGGTCAGCGACTCATGCAGCGCATGAAACCGGGCGACGTGCTCGGTGACGGGAACGGCGTCGAGGTCGTCCAGGCTCGCGCGGACGTCCTCGACATCGCCATCAGGCGTTGGCACGGTGGGCTGCGAGCTCATCGGGCTGGTCTCCCTAGTGTCCGGCGTCCAATCCGAGAGCACGCACCGCCTGCTCGGCGGCGGCATCGGCGGCGGTGACCCGCATCGGCCCGTCCCCGTCGCGCCACCACTGCGCGCACAGGGCGCGCAGCGCGTCCAGCGGGTCGGCCGCGTCGCCGCCGTCGCCGCGGAGCACCAGCTCCCCGTCCACCACCTCGCACGTCCACGCCGCGCGATCACCGATCCGCACCGACTCAGGATCCTCGGCCAGGGACTCCAGGCCGGCGGCCAGATAGGTCGGCCGCTGTCCGGGTGGGGCGGCGAGCAACGTCGCGGGATCGGTGACGCCGCTGAGCACCAACAGCGAGTCCAGACTTGCTGCGGCAGCCGCCTCGATGTCGGTGTCGAGGCGGTCTCCCACGACGAGCGGATGGCGGGCGGCCACCCGGGCGACCGAGATGTCCATGAAGGGGCGCCCTGGCTTGCCGGCAACGACCGGTTCCCGATTGGTGGCGGCACGCAGCGCTGCCACCATCGACCCGTTGCCGGGCAGCTCCCCCTGCTCGGTGGGCAGCGTCGGGTCCAGGTTGCACGCCACCCAGAAGGCGCCCGCGCGGATCGCCAGGCAGGCCTGCGCCAGCTGCCGCCAACCGGTGTCCGGAGAGTGCCCCTGCACCACCGCGACGGGGTCGTCCCCCGCGGCGCACACCGGGCACAAACCGGCGTCGGCGATCTCGCCGGCCAGCGCCTCGGTCCCCACCACCAGCACCCGGTCACCCGGGCTCAACCGGTCGGTGAGCACCGCGGCCGCGGCCTGGGCGCTGGTCACGACGTCCTGGGCCTGCGCGTGGACGCCCAGATCCACCAGATGCTCGGCGACCTGATCGGGGCTCCGGGAGGCATTGTTGGTCAGGAACACCACCGCGACACCGCTGCGTCGCAATGCGGTCACCGCGTCCGCCGCTCCGGGCAACGCCTCGCCACCCCGATAGATCGTACCGTCGAGGTCGAGCAGGACCGCGTCGTACCGGGAGCTCAGGGTGGTCACGGCTGTCCCACGCTGCCACCGAGCTCCGCTGCCCGCGCCGCGGCGTCGGTCTCCTCCTCGTCATCCGCCTCCGCGGCGGCGAGGAACCAGCGCAGCGCATCCTGCTCCCGGCCCGCGGCAAGCAGGTTGTCGGCGTGCGCGTAGCGCAACCGGGCCACCCACGACGCCGGGGAGTCGCTGTCCAGATCCGGCCCCTGCAGTGCCACCACCGCGGCCTCGAGCTGACCGAGGTCGCGGCGAGCACCCGCGCCGACGATCCGCAGCTCCACGGCCTCGGCGTGGCTGAGCGCTTCGGCCTCCGCGCCCCGCACAATGTCCAGGGCTCGGTCGGGCCGGCCGAGCGCCCGCTCGCAGTCCGCCATCACAGCGAGGTGCACGGGCCGTCCGGACAGCCGCCGCGCCGCCCGCAGCTCGGCGAGCGCCTCAGTCCACTCGCCCGCCTGGTAGGCAGCCAGACCGGCGGCCTCCCGCACGGCGGCCACTCGCCCAGCCTGGCTCCGTGCGAAGCGGGCATGCGCCAGCGCGGCCTCGGCATCGTCCTCCAGAGCGAGACCCGCCGCCACCAGGTGACCGGCGACCAGCTCTGCGAGCCCCTTGGGGAGTGTCGCCAGCTCGCGACGAACCTCCGGGTCCAGAGCTGCGGGGTCGACGTGGTCCGGGAGCTCGGGCCGAACGGCGGCCGGCTCGCGATGTGAAACGCCCTGCCCCGGCCGTCTCCCGCCATCCCGCACGGGACGGACACCTCGTTCCCCGCCTGGCACGGCAGATTCGTCCTCTCTCGCAGGCGTCCTCACACGAAGCGAAAGGGACCCCCGATCGGAGGCCCCTTTCGCGTACTACACGTGGTGTTCGGCGGTGTCCTACTCTCCCACACCCTGGCGGGTGCAGTACCATCGGCGCTGGAGGGCTTAGCTTCCGGGTTCGGAATGGGACCGGGCGTTTCCCCTCCGCTATGGCCGCCGTAACTCGTGTGGAGTTGTCCGGCCGAGGGCGCCGGTGTCGACGCTGGTTAGGCCGTGCTCCGAGAGCTGCACAGTGGACGCTGGCATGTGGTTGTGGTAAGTCCTCGGCCTATTAGTACCGGTCAGCTGCACACCTTGCGATGCTTCCACTTCCGGCCTATCAACCCAGTGGTCTGGCTGGGGGCCTTACCCCTCGAAAGGGTGGGAGACCTCATCTTGGAACGAGCTTCCCGCTTAGATGCTTTCAGCGGTTATCCCTTCCGAACGT
>DASQWR010000096.1:0-4961 GCA_035640155.1 Pseudonocardiaceae bacterium | reverse complement strand
ACTGACCTCGCGTCGATGGAGGGCGCCAACGAGGCCGCGCGCCGCGCCGTCAACGCGATCCTGGCCGCAACCGCCTCGCCGGCCCCGCGCTGTGGGGTGTGGCCACTGCGCGAGCCAGCCGCCTTCGCCCCCGCCCGCGCGCTGGATCGCGTGCTCTGGCGGCTGGGCCGCCGTCGCCAGCCGCTGCTGCGTCTGACGCCGGGCGGCGATCTCGAGCCGACGGGCCCGGTGGCGAGCGCCCTCGTGCGCGTCCTCCCCAGGGTCTGGCCCCGGCGCCATTGATCGGCGATCCGTCGGCTCGTCTCAGGAGACCTCCGGCTGCGGCTCGACCGCGCCCGCTCGTGGGCCAGACCGAGGCGCTACCAGCTTCCGGAAAGGCACTTACGCCGTGGACGTCGACATCGAGTGGGGTACCTAACACACCGCCGCCCTCGACCCCAACTCCAGATTCAACCTGTGCTGGTGTACTGTTGTTCAGACCTTCTGGCGACCTTGACGCGATCAAGACCAGCAACATGGACTCCGGTCCGGCCGTCGTCACCATCTCCCCAGACACCATCTCCCCAGGTGACCCGGCGTTCCGCACCAGCACTTGCCAACTCTGGGAAGAGCCGCGTTGCAGGCGCCGGACATCTTCGCCACGGCGAGTAGACTCAGCGCGCAGGCGTGCGCCGTTACGAGACGTTCCTGGCTCCCAGGCGTACGTCCCTCGTGGCCGGCTGGCCCGGGCTGGCACGCCTGCGTGGGCCCGTTCCTGGTGAATCTAGCTGCATGGGGCAACTGCTGCGTGCCTCGGTCGGCGGCGACGAGCTGGCGAACTGACCGAAGACATGCATCATCTGCCACCACGAGCGCCTCTTGGCGTGCCCAGCTCTGCCTGACACAACTGCTCGCTGCATTGATGAGACGATAAAATCAAGTAGCCGGCGGCTGGGCGTGGTGGGATCAAGCTGATCGCGGCCGCGACCGGTGCTGCGGCGGATACCGTCAGCAAGGGTGCCGCGGAGCTGGACGCAGGGATCGTGGCCGACGGTCGGGTCCGAGCCAAGGGCGCCGGGCGGAAGCCGGCCGAGCAGACCGACCCCGATCTGTGGCCGGCGCTGGACAGACTGGTGGATCCCAAGACCCGCGGTGACCCCATGTCGCCGCTGCGGTGGACGACCAAGTCGACGGTCAAGCTCGCCGACGAGCTGACCGCCCAGGGACACCCGGTGGCGCCCACCACGGTGGGCAGGCTGCTCAAGGACCACGACTACAGCCTGCAGGGCAACGCCAAGACGATCGAGGGGAAGCAGCACCCCGACCGCGACGCCCAGTTCCACTACCTGGGCGACCAGGTCAGCGCGTTCCTCGCGGCCGGGCTGGCGGTGATCAGCGTGGACACGAAGAAAAAGGAGCTGATCGGGGACTACCAGAACGGCTGCCGGGAGTACCAGCCCGCGGGCGAGCCAGTGGTGACCAACACCTACGACTTCATCGGTGAGGGCGGCAAGGCGGTGCCCTACGGGGTGTATGACGTGGGCGCGAACACCGGCTGGGTCAACGTGGGCACCGACGCCGACACCGGGATGTTCGCGGTCGAGTCGATCCGTCGCTGGTGGAGCACGATCGGACGTCTCGCCTATCCCGACGCCGACCGGTTGCTGATCACCGCGGACGGCGGTGGGTCCAACGGCTCCCGGCTGCGGCTGTGGAAGACCCAGCTCGCCGAGCTGGCCACCGAGACCGGACTCGATATCACCGTGTGCCGTCTGCCGCCGGGTACCTCGAAGTGGAACAAGATCGAGCATCGGATGTTCTGCGCCATCACCATGAACTGGCGCGGCCGTCCCCTGCAGACCCACGAGGTGGTCGTCGAGACCATCGCGGCGACCACCACCAAGACCGGGTTGACGATCCAGGCGGCGCTCGACACCAACACCTACCAGCGCGGAATCAAGATCACCGACAAGGAGATGAAGGCCTTCGAGGCCGCCCACCTGCAACGACACGCCTTCCACGGCGACTGGAACTACACCGTGGTGGGCGCGCCCGACGAAGACCCGACACACCCGGAACGACAGGAATAATTTCCGTGAGAGCGCTTAGGTCGACCCACATGGGCAGGCCCAGCGCCGCGGTGATCACGGCGGCAGCGACGATGCCGGTGGCGTCTCCGGCGATGCAGTGCACCGTGGAGCCGATGCCCTGCTTCCACAGCGGCCGGATGAAGGCTTCGTGCTCGCCAGGGCGCAGTTCCTTGTTGGTGAGGACGTAGAGGGGCAGCGCGATAGGGCCCATGTAGACGGTGATCAGGAGCCAGCCCCACTTCAATCACCGTCTCCTCGGGTTGCCGGCGACGAAGTTGTCCCAGCCGAGTTGTCCCAGCCGACGTGGGCAGTGGACAGCGCCGCGAGCGCGAACCAGCCCCGCGATCAGCCGCTCACTCGGGCACCGGCCGTGGGTCGTTTGGGCATGGCGTGGTGTGTTTGTTCCTGCTCGGCGGTTGCTCCGGTGAGCGGTTGTTCGGCCTGGACTAGCGGGCCGGGGCCTTCTGACAGCTGGTCGCGGGTGCGGGGCTAGTTGGTCTCCGTTGTGGGCCCTCAGCTAGATCAACAGCCGGTGCTGTGGCCTCGACTGCGCGTCGTATGGCTTGCAGGTCGTCACACAGGGCTTGAAAGCGATCGGGACCAAGGAGGCGCCTGATCCGGGTTTCGAGCTCAGGCGCGAACTGCTGGGCGATGGCGATGACGTCGTGGCCACGGTCGGTTGGTAGAACGAGCTTGGCCCGCCGATCCGTGGAGTGCGGCACCCGTTCCACGTAGCCGTGGATCTCCAGGTGGCGAACGAGCTCTGCCATGGCTTGCTTCGTCATCTGAGCGCGCTCGGCGAGCAGGCTGACCGTCGTCCCGGTGTCGTCGAGGTACTGGAACACCGCACCGTGGGCGGCGCGCACGACGCCATGGCCGGACTCGGCGAGCCGCGCAACGACGCTGTTGTTGAGCGCCACGAACGCTTCGCGGAGCAGGACGCCGAGGTTGGCGGGCCGCTCCCGACCGGCCAGCATCGGTAAGCGCCTTGACATCGACAGGCCCCCTGTCTACTATTCCTGAATATGGACATGCTACCTGTCGATCTCGGCGCGGCGGAGCGGCTGTGCCTGGGCACTGACGAGATCACCGTCCTTGCGACCAGCGCGCAGACCGGCGGCGCCTTGTTCGCTGCCGAGATCCGGATGCCACCCGGTGGGGGTCCGCCGGTCATGCACCGGCACGATCCCGGCGAGATCTACTACGTGCGCGACGGTGAGTTCACCTTCTACGTCGGCGAGGGCTCCGCCGCGCGGCGGCTCACCGCCGCCGCCGGGGATGTGGTCCCGCTCGCCGGCGGAACACCACACACGATCCGCAACGAGTCCACGGTGGACGCGGTTGCCTTCGTGGTGCACGCGCCGGGCGCCCCAATGGAGAACTTCACGCGCGCCGCCGCGGTCCTTGCCGCCGACGGCCCACCAAGCATGGACGCCGTCCTGGCGATCGCCGCGAAGTACGGCATCGAGCTGTTGGGCCCGATCCCGGACGTATCGGACGAGCGGGTCGACAGCCCTTAACCGGCGGCAGCTGGAATGGCTTGTTAGCGGCCGGCGGCAGTCTTGGAGGTGCGCAGCCGGTAGGACTCGGTGTCGGTTTCGATGACGTGGGAGTTGAAGGTGATCCGGTCGACGATGGCGGCGACCAGTCGTGGATCGGGAACACGGTGCCCGTGCACTGAACGGGAGGTTGCTGGCCAGCGCGATGCTCAATGGCCTTGCTTTAGCTTGGGTGGAGGCAGTGGAGTTGAATTCGTCGTGTGATCCCGACGCCGGGGATCTCATCGAGTGTCTGCACCGCCTCGGTGAAAGGGGCGATCACCTCCTCGATCCTGGCCTCGACAGCAGCGATGTCGGCGCTGGTCTCATCGATCCGGGCGAGCATGGTGCCCAACAGGAACGCGGGGTGGTCGGTGAAATGCCCGACGAACGCCTCCTGCAGCAGGGGGATCTTGGCGCGCATCCGGGTCCGGGCCAGCTGGGCCAGGACCCGGGGATCGCGTTCCCCGGCGAGCAACGCGGCCAGCATCTCCCGCCCGGAGACCCCGAAGATGTCCGTGGCCACCACCGACAGTTTGATCTGGGCGTCCTCGAGTAACTTCTCCACCCGGTTCTTTTCGCCAACAGCTGGGAGATCACCCCGCCCTGCGGGGTCCCGGCGACCGTCCGCTCGAGCACCCCGTCCACCATCACACCCGCATCCAGCCACGAGCGAACCAGCTTGACCACCCGCCGATCCGACACCCGCTTCACCACCTCGGCGAGCAACCGCTCGTGGTCGATCTCCCCGAAGAAGTTGCGGATATCGAACTCCACGACATGGGTGACGCCCTCGATGAACCCGACCCGCAGTCGTTCCATCGCCTGCGTCACCGACCGGCGCGGCAGGAACCCGTACGACACCGACGAGAAGTCGGCCTCGAAGATCGGTTCCAACACGAGCTTCGCGGCGGCCTGCGCCACCCGGTCGCGAACCGTCGGGATGCCCAGCGGCCGCCTGCCACCATCTGGTTTCGGGATGTCCACCCGCCTGGCCGGCGCCGGACGATACGTTCCTGCGCGGAGCTCGGCGCGCAGTTCGGAGAGCATCCGCTCCACGCCGTAGTGCTCCACCGCGACCAGAGTGACCCGATCCACCCCGGCCGCACCCCGATTGCTGCAGACCCGTTCCCACGCCTCCCACAGGACGTCACCCCTGTAGACACGGTCATACAGGGCGTGGAAACGCCGACCCGCGGACTGCTTGGCCGCAGCTGCAGAGTTCGCATAACGCTACGGCCCGCGATCTTGCTCCCTCCGAAGAGGCTCTCGACACCCCGCTCAGCCCATCGCGTCTCCACGACGAACCGGGGCCTGCTACCGGGCGCTCCGGTACTTACCCGGACAGGACTCT
>DASQWR010000095.1:0-20208 GCA_035640155.1 Pseudonocardiaceae bacterium | reverse complement strand
CGCCGACGCCGCCATCGCCCTCACCTTCCCCGCGTTGTTCTCCCTCGGGGTGATCGGGGTGAGCAAGTTCGCCTCCGGTGCCCACCTCGACCTGGACACCGCCATCTACGGAGAGATCACCTTCGCGCCGCTGCGCACCCTCGCCGTCGGCGGGCTCGACGTGCCCCGCTCGCTGCTGGCCACCGGGCTGGCCGCGGTGCTGGCGCTGCTGCTGGTGGTGGCGCTCTGGCGCCCGCTGCTGGCCTCGACCCTCGACCCGCAGTTCGGCGAGATCGCCGGCCTGCGGGGCCAGCTCGCACAGCGGGTGCTGCTGGTCGCCAGCACCGCCGTCGCGGTCGTCGCCTTCGACAGCGTGGGCGTGATCCTCGTGGTGGCGTTCTTCATCGTGCCCGCCGCCGCCGCGCACCTGCTGGTCACCAGGTTGGCTTCGATGCTCATGCTCGCCGTGGCGGTCGGCTGGGCGAGCGCCGTGGCCGGCCACTGGGCGGCCGTGCACTACGACACGTCGATCTCCGGCATGATCGGGTTGGCCACGGTGGTCTGCTTCGTGCTGGCCCGGCTGCTGGCGCCGCGGCGCGGCCTGCTCTGGCGTGTGCGGCGGCGTCAGCTGGGCGCGGCAGGATTCGAACGGCCCAGGACGTCGGGTTAGCTGTCTCCCCGGTCAGCCGAGACCGCCGTGCACCACGATGTGCAGCTTGTCCGATGGCCCCACGTCCGCGAGCAATCACCCGGTCGGCTCTACCGCCCGCTGGTACGACCTGCGGGAAGGTCTCATTCGGGTACATAATTGCGACTAGCTACGTACCAGCCCGACGTCGCAGGAGGTGCACCATGGCCACGCCTGATCCCTATGGGCCGTACCAGCGAGACGAGGTCGTCCACGAGGTGCCCAGCCGCCGCTTCAAGATCGTGCGGATCGTCAATGGGCTGATCAGCGTCGTCACCGGTTTGTTCGCCGTGGTGCTGGCCATCCACATCGTGCTGGTCGTCGGCGAAGCGAACATGAGCAACGGCTTCGCCCAGTTCATCACCGGTTGGGCGGCGGGCATCGACCTGGGCTTGAGCGGGCTGTTCACCCCGGCTAACGAAAAGGTGCGGGTGGCCCTCAACGAAGGTATCGCGGCCATCCTGTGGCTGATCATCGGTTCGGCGTTGACCACGCTGATCGCGCGGATCGTGCTGCCCGACGCAGGACAGCGCACCTGGTACCGGCGCACCGTGCGCTAAGCCTGGGACACATCGGCAGCTTTCTTCGTAGGGGCGTTCGAGGCTTACGCCTGCTCCTGCTCGCGCGCGTCGGTCTCGGCCAGGCACCTCGGCGCAGCCCCAGGCTCACCTGCGGACAACAGGCTGGAGCGGTTGATGCCTCCCGCGCAGGTGGACGAGCGTCCGCTTGCGGGCCCGCCGCAGGTCGTTGACACCTCGATCAGCCAATGCACGTACAGAGCGTCCCGTCCAGTGGTGGCACCGAACCGTCGAGATCGATGACCGCGTCCCAGTGCTCACCGGGCTGCGGACTGCCAGGCCCGGGCACGATTTCCTCCACCGACCAGGGCGGTGCCGGATCGGGCAGCGACGGAGCTGCGTTAGTAGGGCGGGCCTTCGGGCAGCGCCATCCACTCGTCGAGCGTCCACGGACCGGTATGCACCGTCGGTTCGGGTTGGGGCGCGGCCACAGTCGCCACCTCCGCTTCGACGTCGACCCCCAGTGTCGCACGACGGCAGTCTCCCGCCAGCCACCGACAGTGTTGCCCTCATGCTTGACGTCGGCCCTCGTCCCGACGATCAGCCGAGGAGGGTCAGCACCTGCACCTCAGCATCATGTCCGCTCGCGTCGCAGGATGTTGAGCAGTCGTTGACGTTCGACGACCGGCTACTCCCATTTCAGGTCGAACCCCAGAAGCGACCGGTACCGCTCAAGCAGCTCCTCGTCGCTCAAGTCGGACAGAGGCGTGCGAAGTCCCTGTGGCTCGGGACCGTAGACCTCTGCTGCGACCTCCAGCTCCTGCTCGAGCGCCCACTCCCGCGGGGCTTGCCCGAACTCGTCGGGAGAGTCGTCGCACATGGGAGCACCTCCAAGCGGAATGTCGACGTCGGCTCCGGAGCGGGACGATCCTTGCGGAACACCCGCAGGGCAATCGAACGCCAACGCCTACCTCTGGTAGTAGGATGACAGATCGACAGCCTGATCAGGTGTTTTGCCCGGACCCCTGCGGTGAAGCCAGGTCGGTGTCAAGGGTTGAGTGAACATGGCTGTCCTTCCAAATCTCGCTCCTACCAGATGCGTAAGCGCGCCGAGCAGATGGACAGAACCGGCAGCGGATCGTTGAGGTCGCGGTTCACCTCCACGGGACGGTCGGCCCGGCGCGACGACGATCGCGGGCAGCCATCATTTTGACCCACAGATGAGCCCACGGTCTACGGGAGGCGACGTCACTCCAGCGATCGGGCCTGGGGCGGGCCTGACGCTGGTCGTCATTGTGCTCGCTGCCCTAACGGGCCTCGGTGCCAGCGGTGTCAAGGTCGGCGCGGCGTGTCAGGTCGGCACGCGCGGCTGCGGAGCTGGAGCAGTGCCCCGTCGGCGGTGTCATCAGGTCAAGGGACGGCGGTTGTGGTGGATGAGGCGCTGCTTGAGCAGGACGACCGCGCCGCCGAGCACGATCACCAGGAGCACGTCGAGTCCCACCCGCCGCAGCGCGGCCAGGGCCATGACGACCTCCCCGGCGGCCAGGCCCGCGCCCACCAGGGCGGCGGCGGGAACCAAGGCCAGAGCGATGAGGGCGCCGGCGAGGACCGCTTGCCGGAAGGCGGTGACGATCACGAGGCCGGCGATCGCGCCGCCAGCCGAGATGAACCAGTCTGCGGCGGTCGGTTCGATGACCATCTTGACCCCCTCGCTGGCGGCCAGCGACTTCGGGCTCGCCGTGCCTAGCCCGTGTAGGAGCAGGTAGGTCAGCGCCCCGACGAGGGCCAGCGCCAGGTATCCGCTGGCCGCGGCGATGAACGCCCGGCGGACGGCGTACCAGCTGTGGCGGACCAGTCCGACGGTGAGTTTGGCCACGGGCTCGAACGCGGGCGCGATGATGGCCGCCGCGGCCAGCGCCAGGGCCTGCGGGACGGGGGCGGAGACGAGACCAGCTACTGCCATGGCCGCTCCCAGCCCCATCAGCACCAGGAAGTTCAGGTTCAACCGACCGTGGTGGCGAAGGCTCCGCTCGAACTCCTCCCAGGGCGCCTCATCGACGTCATTGTCGATTGTCAGCTGGGCCTGCTGGTCGACGAGGCTCTGAAGCCCGGCCGTGCTCAGCGACACCGGCCCGAACTGCCGGGCCTGCGCTGCCACCGCGAGTACAGCGTCGACCCCTCGGTTCAGCGCGTGCACCGTGACAACATCCCCTGGCGGCTTGACCGATGCCCGGCGCACAACGGAGAGGGCAATCACACCCTCCAGCGCCTCAAGCTCACCCAGCACGTCTTCGGTGGTCTCGGTTGGTACCCTGATCTCGATCGTGTGGTGCACCACTGCTCCTTGCTGAGCGGCTGGACTGGAACGAAGCGAACGAATCCGTCGTTACCCTTCACGGGGGTCGTGCACACACTGGCACCGCTGGCGCCCCAGCCGCGATCATGCTCATCTGCCCCGCCGACTGCAGAACTCAGGTGAGGGTCGGTTCGGGTTTCCTGGTGCCGTCATGCCCACCACTCCCCGCCAGGCCGAGGGAGGGCGTTATCACTGCGGCCGGGCAAACGTGCTGGTGGATGTCCGCTAGCGTCCCCACGAGGACGGAAGATGGCCAGCTACCTGAGCTCCCGGGGTCGCTAGACGTGCCCCGTCACTCGTGGGAGGGTCATGCGGAGCCGCCGGACTCGAAGGCTCGAAGCGGACGGCCCCCGAATGGGCACCGCTCACCGTCGTAGGCCTCACCGGTGCGTTTGTGGGCCAGCGGTGGGTGCCTCTTCGCTGAGTCTCTCGGCGCGCCGCTCGGGATGTTGCTCTGTGGCGTCACCCTGCTGGCCGTCACGCTGATCGTGTTGCAGCACCCCTCACGCGCACGAACGGCTTACCTGATAGTCAGCGGCAAGCCGAACCGGGCGTGGGCCTCGGGGGCGTACCGGACGCTGCTGGGCGCCCCGGTAGGCGCAGGCAGCCCGGCAGCGGCGAACAGCCCGTCCTCGTCGAGGTCGAGCAGTTCGGCCGCGTGCAGCACCCACGGCTCGTGCTCGACCGGGGTATAGAGGGTGACGCCGCCGTACCAGCGTGAATGCTGGGACCAGCGTGCGGTGAGGTGATGGTCCAGCGGTGTGGGTGCGATGCGCTCACCGAGCCGCACCCGCCACCGGATCCCTACCCCGGCCGGCGCCGGCCAGCGGCGGGTGAGCCAGTAGTCGACGCTGTCCCCCGCACGACGCAGCCCCATGCTCGACCAGGTGTAGGGAAGTCGACCCACGATCCGAGCGCTGAGCACGAACGGCAACGTCGAGGCCTCCATGGTGAGGAACACCGTGCTGGGTCGGCCCCGCCCGTCCACTGCGTAGGTCCGCACGTTGGTCTCCAGGAAGTCATCGAGGTGGGGCAGACCGGCGATGGACACCCGCCCCATGTGCAGCCCGACCACACTCACCCAGCAGACCCCGTCGCAGAGGTCGAGCTCGGTGGCCGGGGGCAGCAGTGGACGCACCACCTCAGGCGGATAGGGCCAGTGCAGGAACGTCACGTCCCCCCACACCTGCGTGGAGAACGCCCGAGACACAGCATGGACCGGGCCGGTCGGGATCGGTTCCGGAGTCACCGTGTCACGGTAGAGCCGGGAACCGTAGTGCCCACGCGGCGGCCGCGCTGCTGGTGTGGCCGGCACAGGAGGGCTTCAGGAGGGTCGGCTACCCGACGGGCGTCCCGCTTCGCCCGCTCCCGGGCTACCTTCGTGTGGCGACAGCGATCGGCACGGTCTCGTACAAGACGATGCAATCACCGGCTGATAGGAGACGGGAAGTAGACGGTCGCGGTCACCTCGGTGGGGAGGCCGCCGCCGAGGGCGACCGTGCTCGCGCCCAGCCTGAGGAGTGTCGTGCTCACAGTCGGGCCCCTAAGCCTTCTGATCGTAGTTGTGACATCATAAGCTTTGTCCACTGGACCTCGCACTACGGTCGCAGGCAAGGGCTCGGTTCAGCGGGCTAGCTCGAACGGCTGGCACCGCTCGTTGGGAACCCTAGGTCGCAGGGTCGATCGTGACGACCGTTGGGCGTCGTCGAGGTTGTTGGCAATCAGATCGTCGAACTCCCCCCGGAGAGGCCGGCGAGTCGCTTCCAGTAGCAGTCACGGCCCGCGCCACCCGCACTGCGGTAGGTGCCTGGCATAATGTCGGTGGCCCACCACAACAGAAGGGTGTACGGGACTCCGTTCTCGTCGCCGAAGTTCGTTGAGCAGTCATGGCCACGTCAGAGAGGAGGTGACCGCGGTGACCCCCATCGACATCGATGTCCTGCGGCAGCGGATCGAGCACGTCGTCGTGGTGATGCTCGAGAACCGGTCGTTCGACCACGTTCTTGGGTATCTGGACCATCCAAGCGCCCAGTACGAACGGCTGAGCCCGCCCACCGAGTTCTCGAACCTCGAGGACCCTTTGGATCCGAGCAGCATGCGGTGGCCGGCGACACCCGATGGGCGGCCGCACACGCCGCTCGACCCGGGACACTCACATGAAACCGTGATGTTGCAGCTGGGGTTGACCGACCCCCACGCTGCGCCGAACTCCGGGTTCGTCGCGAGTTACCTCGACAAAGCCGGACCAGCGATGATCATTCAGGCCCGAAAGGCGGGGATAGAGCTGGGCGCCATCGTCATGGGTTGCCTCAACGAGACGTCGTCGCCGGCAATCAGCCGCCTTGCCAAGGAGTTCGGCATCTGCCGGCGGTGGTTCAGCTCCGTCCCTGGTGAGACATGGCCCAATCGCAACTTTGCCCACGCGGCGACATCGGACAACACCGTCAACATCGAACTCGGCGTGTACACCGATCCGACGGTTTTCGAGTTGCTCGAGAACACGTCTGGCGGCGCAGACGGGCGGCGAGTGTGGCGAGTCTACCACGATGGCCCGGCGCAGGTGATGGCATTCCGGAAACTTTGGGACGAGGACCGCATCGGCAACTTCGACGATCTCGACGACTTCCGCAAGCACGTCGCGGAAGGTACCTTAGCCCGGTACAGCTTCATCGAGCCGAACCACAACACGCCCGCCGCACGCCGGTTCAATCCGCTCAGCAGCAGTCAGCACCCAAACAACAACCGTGTGCCGTTCGAGCGGTACTTCACCGATGACCCACAGAACGGCGCTGACTTTCGGCGTGGCGACGCGCTCGTCTGCGCACTGTACGAAGCCCTCCGGCAGCAGCCCGAGATCTTCGAAAAGACACTACTCCTGATCACGTACGACGAACACGGTGGTTGGTACGATCATGTTCCGCCCCCGGAGGGTATCCCGCCTGGCGATCAGCTCGACCGCGGGTTTCTCCGCAACCTCATCGACAAGTTCGTAAAGCGTGGACGACACTCGTTCGACTTCCGCCGGCTCGGCGCCCGAGTGCCGACGATCGCGGTGTCACCATGGATCCTGCCCGGGACGCTCGATGACACGCCCTACGACCACGCCAGCATTCCGCGCACCGTGCGGGAGCTGTTCGCGCCGGGCGCTTTGCCGCTGTCGGCACGCGACGCTGGTGTCGCGTCGTTCGCGCACCTAGTCGCTGGCGTTGACCACCCGCGACGTGGGGATGAGCTCCCAAGCTTAGAGGACCTGCTGACGCCGCCAGCCGGCTTGGACATTGCCCCGGACCTCGCCGCCCCCGAGGCTCCGCCGGACGACTTCCAACGCTCCCTGGACGCGCTGGCAATCATCGTCGGCGACAACCTCGACCGACCTGAAGAGGATCTCGTTGTCGACCCGGTATCGGCGGTGGGGCTGGTCGGCACCTACCGGCCGGTGCCGTCATCCGCCGAGCAGGCTGCGGAGGCGATGGAGCGGTTCCGGGAGCGAGCGCAGCAACACCGCTGATTTCGCCAAGCAGGATGAGGACGAGCGATACATGTCACACCCGAGCCAAGGTTTCCAGCGAGCTCATCACACTGCGCGGTCACGCAGGAGAGCCTCGTGTCACGGCTGGCGGCACACTAGAGACGAGCGTCGGTTGGGCTGGGGGTATTCGGCCCACCGGCCAGGCCGGTGACGTTCGCGTGGAACTGCATAGCCCGGTAGGGCCAGTTGGTGGTGGTGTTCCATTGGCTGACGATGAGGTGCAGGTCCTCGAGCGTCGAGCCGGGCACGAGGTAACCGCCGTAGAGTTGAGCCACCCGCCCCTCGGCGTGGTTCTCGGTGTCCCACGAGGTGCCGTGCACGAGCGTCTCGCGTGGTGCCTGGTACAGGTTCGCCGTCGGCGAGTCGAGGTTCAAGACATCGATGCGGTAGCCGCCCGCGTCGAAGAACGCCAGCAGCCAGCGGCCCTGGATGCGGCGCAGGCACAGTTCGCCGTGCTTGCCGTTGAGGGCGACGGTCGGGGGGTTGCCCCACGCCCACCTGCCGTCCCGGTATCCCCAGCCTTGCCAGGCGGCCGGGTCGGCGAGGCGGGCTGCGGGGACGCGCTGCAGGATGAGTCCCTTGTCGCGCTGGAATCCGGTGGAGAACACGTACACGTAGCCGTCGGCACCGCGTTCCCAGGTGAGCATCTGGAACAGGCCCGCATGACGGTCGCCCGGCCACGTGACGCCCGTGGAGCGCCATGTCTCACCGTTGTCGGTCGAGCGGTGCAGCGCGGTCCAGTGGACGTTGCCCAGGCCCTCGCACACCATCACGTGCAGGTACATCGCGTTGCCGACCGTGATGACGTCGGTGGGCAGCATCGTCGTGACCCTGCGGCCGTTGATGATGGAGTTATGCCGGTAGGCAAGTATCTGGCGAGCGTAGTCGCCGGGGCCGGCCGCCCCGGTCCATCTGATGCCGGTGCGAACGGTCGCGGGGTCGCCGAACAGCACGACTGGCGACCGCCAGCCGGGGCCACCAACGGTCGCCTGCTCGAACGTGTCGCCGAACACCGACACGAGCCGCCCGCCAGGAGCCGCGACGGTCACGCCGAGGTCAGTACCACCCACACCGAAACGGTCGGTGTGGCCGGGCCCAGTCAAGTCCTTGACCTTGCTCGCAACAGACACAGGGTTCCTTCCGCTCAGCGATAGCAGGCCGCTTGGGTGGTAGACCAGCGAGCATGGAGCTTTGCAGCACGTCGGAACCGCGCAGCCTACCCGCCGGTGACGCTGGCCCACCCGCCAAGCCGCGCCCGGTCCGCTGAGTGAAGGCGGTGGCCAATCGGCGAACGACGTAGTGATCGGTCGGGACAACACCCAGATCGACCTGGCTCGGGATGATTTAGTGCGACGACGGCGGTCCCGAGGATCAGGCGAGCATCCGCCACCACAAGGCGATGGTGGTGTCGGGCCGGAAACACCAGCTTCACGGAATCAATCATCAAGCATGTCTGCTGGCAGGTGTGGTGGGCGCGGCAGGGTTCGAACCTGCGACCCCCCGCTTGTAAGGCGGGTGCTCTCCCGCTGAGCTACGCGCCCTGTCCGGGGCCGGTCGGCCCCGGCGAGCTCGGGTCAGGCCGGCAATGCGGCGAGGGCTTGCTTCCAGGTGTCCTGATCCCGCGCCTCCCCCGGTTCGTTCATCTCGGCGAAGCGGACCACCCCGTCGGTGTCCTCCAGGAACGTGCCGCGGTTCGCGGTGCCGGATGCCTCGTTGAACACCCCGTAGTCCTCCGCGACCCGCCCGTGCGGCCAGAAGTCGGTCAGAAGCGGAAACTGGTAGCCCTGCTGCTCCGACCACGCCTTGAGGGTGTGGACCGAGTCCACCGATGCCGCGACCACCTGCACGTCCTCGTTCTGGAACTGGTCCAGGTCGTCGCGGAGCTGGGACAGCTCGCCGGTGCAGACGCCGCTGAATGCCAGCGGGTAGAACACCACCAACACGTTCTTGGTCCCGCGGAACGAGGAGAGCGTGACCTCCTCGTTGTTCTGGTCCCTCAGGGTGAAGTCCGGTGCCTGGCTTCCGACCTCGACCGTCATGAGTTCCTGCTCTCCTCGGCTCGACCTGACCGCCGGGCGGTTCGTGGGCGAGCCTAATGGCCGGTGCGGCACTCAGCGCTTCGACTTCGCCGCCTTGGGTGACACCAACCGGGCACCGGCCCAGTGCTCGGAGAGGCTGACGTTGGAGGTCAGCGAGAGCCCAGCGGTCGGCGCCGCCTCCGCGATGTCGGACGGCTCGACGTGCCCGTCGCGCCCCGTCTTGGGCGAGCAGACCCACACCACACCGTTGTCGGCCAGCGGGCCGATCGCGTCCATGAGGGCATCGACGAGGTCCCCGTCGTCGTCACGCCACCAGAGCAGCACCACGTCGACGATCTCGTCGGAGTCCTGGTCGACGAGCTCGTGGCCGGCGTGCTCCTCGATCGCGGCCCGCACGGACTCGTCGACATCGGAGTCCCAACCCAGCTCCTGGACCACCATGCCCGGCTTGATGCCGAGCCTCTCGGCGACGCCCGCCTTGGCGGCGTCCCCCGCGGCGGCGACCACGGTTCGTTCCTCCTCCACCTCGGGCCCGGCGCCGGATGCACCGCGCATCTGATCCGGTGCCGCCCAGCGAACACTGACCTGCCGCCCGGACGCAACCGCTCGACCCCAGGACACTCCGGATCCCAGCCGCCGAGTTACCTGCGAGTAGACGAGACGCCCGCAGCGGACGAGGCGAGCATGGAGGACGATGGCAGTGGCATCCGACCAACGAGGGGAGGAGACCCCTTGGCCACGCACAGCGATCGCATCCCCGAGCGCGTCCGGGTGATCCGGGACGGGCTTGCCGCGCACCTGCCGGACATCGACCCGGACGAGACCGACGAGTGGTTGCAGTCTTTCGACGGCGCCGTCGAGCAGGGTGGTCAGCAACGTGCCCGCTACCTGATGCTGCGGCTGCTCCAGCGGGCGCGGGAGCTGGGTGTCGGCGTGCCGTCGCTGACCAGCACCGACTACGTCAACACGATCCCCACCGAGAACGAGCCGTGGTTCCCCGGCGACGAGGAGACCGAGCGGCGTTACCGGGCGTGGATCCGCTGGAACGCCGCGATGATGGTGCACCGCGCGCAACGCCCCGGCGTGGCCGTCGGTGGTCACATCTCCAGCTACGCGTCCTCCGCCGCGCTGTACGAGGTCGGCTTCAACCACTTCTTCCGGGGCAAGGACCACCCGGGCGGCGGGGACCACATCTACATCCAGGGCCACGCGTCGCCGGGCATCTACGCTCGGGCGTTCCTCGAGGGGCGGCTGTCCGCATCCCAGCTCGACGGGTTCCGCCAGGAGGCCTCCCACGCCGGCGCCGGCGGCGGGCTGCCGTCCTACCCGCACCCGCGGCTGATGCCGGACTTCTGGGAGTTCCCCACCGTCTCGATGGGGCTGGGTCCCATCAACGCGATCTTCCAAGCCCGGTTCAACCGCTACCTGCACGACCGCGGGCTGGCCGACACCACCGAGCAGCACGTCTGGGCGTTCCTCGGCGACGGCGAGATGGACGAGCCGGAGTCGCGCGGCGCCGTGCAGGTGGCGGCGATCGACGGGTTGGACAACCTGACCTTCGTGGTCAACTGCAACCTGCAGCGCCTGGACGGCCCGGTCCGCGGCAACGGCAAGATCATCCAGGAGCTGGAGTCGTTCTTCCGCGGCGCCGGCTGGAACGTGATCAAGGTGATCTGGGGCCGGGAGTGGGACGCCCTGCTGCACGCCGATCGCCAGGGCGCGCTGGTGAACCTGATGAACACCACTCCGGACGGGGACTACCAGACCTACAAGGCCAACGACGGTGGCTACGTCCGCGACCACTTCTTCGGCCGCGATCCGCGGACCAAGGAGCTGGTGCGTGACCTGTCCGACGCGCAGATCTGGAACCTCAAGCGCGGCGGGCACGACTACCGCAAGGTCTACGCGGCCTACCAGGCGGCGATGGGGCACCACGGACAGCCGACCGTGATCCTGGCCAAGACCGTCAAGGGCTACGGGCTGGGCTCCTCGTTCGAGGGCCGCAACGCCACGCACCAGATGAAGAAGCTCACCCTGGGAGACCTCAAGGCGTTCCGGGACGCCCAGCGCATCCCGCTCGCCGACGCCCAGCTCGAGGAGAACCCGACGCTCCCGCCGTACTACCACCCGGGTGAGGACGCTCCGGAGATCCAGTACCTGCTGGCCCGGCGTCGCGCGCTGGGCGGCTTCCTGCCCGAGCGCCGGACCAAGTCCCGCGCGCTCGTGCTGCCCGGCGACAGCGTGTACGAGGCGTTGCGCCGCGGTTCGGGCAAGCAGGCGGTGGCCACCACGATGGCGTTCGTGCGGCTGCTGCGCGACCTCGCGAAGGACCCGGAGGTCGGGCCGCGGCTGGTGCCGATCATCCCGGACGAGGCCCGGACCTTCGGCATGGACTCGATGTTCCCGACGCAGAAGATCTACAACCCGCACGGGCAGCTCTACACGTCGGTGGACGCCGAGCTGCTGCTGGCCTACCGGGAGAGCGAGCAGGGCCAGATCCTGCACGAGGGCATCAACGAGGCCGGCTCCACCGCGTCGTTCACCGCCGCCGGAACGTCGTACGCCACGCACGGGGAACCGATGATCCCGGTCTACATCTTCTACTCGATGTTCGGGTTCCAGCGCACTGGCGACGGCCTGTGGGCCGCAGCCGACCAGATGGCCCGCGGGTTCCTGCTCGGCGCCACCGCGGGGCGCACCACCCTGACCGGGGAGGGCCTGCAGCACGCCGACGGGCACTCGCTGCTGCTCGCCGCGTCGAACCCGGCGGTGGTGGCCTACGACCCGACGTGGGGCTTCGAGATCTCCCACATCGTGCGTGACGGGCTGCGCCGGATGTACGGCGACACCGGGCCCGACGGTGCGGGAGAGAACGTCTTCTACTACCTCACCGTCTACAACGAGCCGTACCCGCAGCCGGCCGAGCCGGCGGACCTCGACGTGGCCGGGCTGTTGCGCGGTCTCTACCGCTACGCCCTGGCATCCGGAACGCAGGGTCCACGCGTGCAGCTCGCCGCGTCCGGGGTAGCTTTGCCGTGGGCGTTGCAGGCCCAGGAGATGCTCGTGGCCGACTGGGGCGTGCAGGCCGACGTCTGGTCGGCCACCTCGTGGAGCGAGCTGCGCCGCGAGGCCGTCGAGACCGACCGGCGGAACCTGCTGAACCCGTCGAGCGCACCGCGCGTCCCCTACGTGACCCGGGTGCTCGAGGACGCAGCGGGGCCGCTGGTGGCCGTCTCGGACTGGACCCGCGCTGTCCCGGACCTCATCCGGCCCTGGGTGCCCGTCGACATGGTGACCCTGGGCGCCGACGGGTTCGGCTTCTCCGACACCCGGCCCGCGGCGCGCCGGTACTTCCTGGTGGACGCCGAGTCGATCACGGTGGGGGCGCTCGCGGCACTGGCCAGGCGCGGGGAGGTGGACGCCTCCGCGGTGACCGACGCCGCCCGCCGGTACCGCATCGACGACCCGGCCGCTGCGGGGCCGCAGACCAGCGATCCCGGGGTTGCCTGACGGCCGGGGAGCTGCCGCCGGCCATGCGATGCTGACCGTCATGACCCCGGCCGCACCGCCCGCGCTGTCGGCCACCACGCTTCGCCGGCTCGAGCGTGCCTCCGGCGGCCTCGCCGACGCGAGCGTCGCGGTGATGGAGGACCGCTGGCCGTGGTTCCAGCGGCTGCCGGCCGACCAGCGCGCAGGTTTGCTCCTGATCACCCAGACCAGCGTCGCGAACTTCGCGGAATGGCTCCGGGACCCTCAGCATTCCATGCGGCTCACCGTCGACGCGTTCCGCAGCGCACCGCGGGAGCTCGCCCGATGGGTCAGCCTGCGGCAGATCGTCGAGCTGATCCGGGTGGCCACGACGGTCTTCGAGGAGCAGCTGCCCACCCTCGCGGCCGACGACGCCGAGCACGCGGTGCTCACCGATGCCGCGCTGCGCTTCGGGCGGGAGGTGGCCTTCGCCGCCGCCACCGCCTATGCCGGTGCCGCGGAGGCCCGTGGAGCCTGGGATGCCCGGCTGGAGGCTTTGGTGGTGGACGGGATCGTCCGTGGCGACCCCGAGGAGTCGCTGCTGTCCCGCGCCGCCGCGCTCGGCTGGGACCCGTCCGCGCCCGCCACCGTGCTGGTCGGCTACCCGCCACCGGATGAGCCACCCGATCTGCTCTCCGACATCCGGGGCGGCGCCGCGCGGGCCGGGCGAGCCGCGCTCGTCGGCTTGCAGGGTTCCCGGCTGGTGGTGGTCGCCGCCGGGAGTCGCGACCTGCATGTCGAGATCACCCGGCTCTCCAGCGCGTTCGGTCCGGGTCCGGTCGTGCACGGCTGCACCGTCGCGTCACTCGCCGAGGCGCATCGCAGCGCCGCCGACGCGCTCTCCGGGCTCCGAGCTGCACCGGCCTGGCCGGCGGCTCCCCGGCCGGTGGCGGCTGACGAGCTGCTGCCCGAGCGGGCGCTGACCGGCGACCCCGAGGCCGAGCGGCAGCTCGTCGAGCAGGTGCTGCGGCCGCTCACCGAGGCGGCCGGGGTGCTGGAGGAGACCCTCGACGCGTACTTCGAGTCCGGCGGGGTGCTGGAGAGCTGCGCACGCCGGCTCTTCGTGCACCCGAACACCGTGCGCTACCGGCTCCGCCGCATCGCCGACCTCACCGGCCGCGCAGCCGGCAACTCCCGGGACGCGCTGGTGCTCCGGGTGGGGCTCGCCGTCGGCCGGTTGGCCCGCGCCCGCGGACTGTGGTGACGGGTGCCTCCGGTCACGAGTTGTAGACACCCCACAACTCGTGGGAGCGGACTTCGTGACCGCCAGCATCACTGGCGACGGCCCGGAAGGTGTTGAGTGGGAGTTGTGATCGCGCTGCTCGCTCCCGGCCAAGGATCCCAGTCCCCCGGCATGCTCGAGCCCTGGCTCGAGCTCGACGGCGCCCGGGAACGGGTGTCCGCGTGGTCGGATCTGACCGGGCTGGACCTGCTCCGCCTCGGCACCACCGCGGACGCCGAGGAGATCAAGGACACCACGGTGACGCAGCCGCTGGTGGTGGCGCTGTCCCTGCTCGCCTTCGAGGAGCTGGACCGCCGGGCGGAGCTGCCCGCGGCGAGCCCGGTGGTCGGGCACTCGGTGGGTGAGGTCGCTGCAGCCGCGATCGCCGGAGTGCTCTCCACCGACGACGCGGTGGCCTTCGCCGCGGTCCGCGGCCGGGCGATGGCCGAGGCGTGCGCGGCCGAGGCGACCGGGATGTCCGCGGTGCTGGGTGGGGAGCCCGGTGAGGTGCTCGACGTGCTCGCCCGCCACGGCCTGGAGGCTGCGAACCGCAACGGTGCGGGCCAGATCGTGGCCGCCGGACGGCGGGACGCGCTCGCCGCGCTCGCCGAGGATCGGCCCGACCGCGCCCGGGTCGTCCCGCTGCCCGTCGCCGGCGCCTTCCACACCCCGTTCATGGCTCCGGCCGAACGCACCCTCGCCGAGCACGCCGCCGGCCTGGCCCCGAAGGACCCGACCCGTCCGCTGCTCTCCAACGCCGACGGCGAGGTGGTCTCCGACGGCACGGAGATGCTGCGCCGGCTCGTCGCGCAGGTCACCAAGCCGGTGCGGTGGGACTCGTGCATGGTGGGGCTGCACGGACTCTCGATCACCGCAACCGTGGAGCTCCCTCCGGCCGGCACCCTCTCCAGCCTGGTCAAGCGGGAGCTCCCGGGCACCCTCACCGCGCCGCTGCGCGAGCCGGCCGACCTGGACCAGCTGGCCGGGCTGTTCTCCGACCACTCCGGGAGCCCGGCGTGACCCTGCGGCTGCGCCAGCTGCCTCCCGCGGCCGGTGCCCGCATCCGCGGGCTCGGCAGCACCCAGCCCGAGCGCGTGGTGACCAACGACGACATCGCCGCGGCGGGCGTGCAGACCACCGACAGCTGGATCCGGGAGCGGGTCGGCATCGTGACCCGCCGCTTCGCCGGACCGCAGGAGTCGCTGGTGGACATGGCCACCGACGCGGGCTCCAAGGCGGTCGCGGACGCGGGTCTGGCCCCCGCCGACGTCGACGCGGTGCTCGTGGCGACCTGCACGATGCCCTCGCCGATCCCGAACGCCGCCGCACAGGTCGCCCACCGCATCGGCGTCACGGCCGCGCCCGCGTTCGATCTCAACGCGGCCTGCGCCGGCTTCTGCTACGGGCTGGGCAGCGCGGCAGACATGGTCCGCGCGGGCTCGGCCCGGCACGTGCTCGTGATCGGCGCGGAGAAGCTCACCGACTGGGTGGACCCCACCGACCGCTCGACCTGCATCATCTTCGCCGACGGGGCGGGCGCGGCCGTGGTCGGTGTCGCCGGCGAGGGCGAGGAGGCCGGTGTCGGTCCGGTGGTGGCGGGCAGCGCCGGAGATCTGGTCGACACACTCTTCATCGCGGACCGGGAGTCGTTCATCGTCCAGGAGGGCCAGGCGGTGTTCCGCTGGGCCACCACGAAGATCGCCCCGATCGCGCTGCGCGCCGTCGAGCTGGCCGGGCTGACCCCGGGGGACATCGACGTGCTGGTGCCCCACCAGGCGAACCTGCGGATCGTCGAGGCGGTCGCCAAACGGATCCGCGCCGCAGGGGGGCGGCCGGACCTGGTGGTCGCCGACGACATCGTCCGCTCCGGCAACACGTCCTCGGCATCGATCCCGCTGGCGCTGGACCACATGCGCGCCGAGGGTCGGGTGCGCTCGGGCGACGTCGCGCTGCTGGTCGGGTTCGGCGCCGGTCTGTCCTATGCGGGGCAGGTGGTCGTGCTGCCGTGACGACCATGACCTCAATGATCAGGAACCCCAATGATCACGGACCACAACGAGCGGAAGGAAGTACGTCAGTGACGAACGAGGAGATCCTGAGCGAGCTCGCCGACATTGTCAACGAGGTGGCCGGGGTGGACACCAGCGAGATCAATCGGGAGAAGTCCTTCGTGGACGACCTGGACATCGACTCGCTGTCCATGGTCGAGATCGCGGTGCAGGTCGAGGACCGCTTCGGGGTGAAGGTCCCGGACGACGAGCTCGCCAATCTCCGGACCGTGGGTGATGCGGTGGACTACATCGCCAAGCCCGAGCCCAAGACCGCATGACGCAGCACAGATCACCGCTGGGCGGCGTCGTCGTCACCGGGCTCGGCGCGACCACCCCGCTCGGCGGGGACATTGCGTCGACCTGGGAGGGCCTGCTGAGCGGGCGAAGCGGGGTTGTCGCCCTCACCGAGGAGTGGGTCGAGCGCTTCGCGTTGCCGGTGCGTATCGCAGCCCGCCTCGCGTCCGAACCAGCCGATGTCCTGCAGCGGGTCGAGGCCCGGCGGTGGGACCGCTGCGAGCAGGTGGCCGTGATCGCAGCCCGGGAGGCGTGGGAGGCCGCCGGCGCTCCGGAGGTGGAGCCGGAGCGGCTCGCCGTGGTGGTCGGCACCGGCATCGGCGGGGCGGTGACCCTGCTCCACCAGGACGACCTGCTGGAGAACGACGGGATGCGCAAGGTCTCGCCGCTGACGATCCCGATGCTCATGCCCAACGGTCCGGCCGCGTATGTGGGGCTCGAGATCGGCGCGCGCGGCGGCGTGCACACCCCCGTCTCGGCGTGCGCGTCGGGTGCGGAGGCCCTCGCCTGGGCGTGGCGGATGCTGCGCGCCGGGGAGGTCGACGTGGTGCTCGCCGGTGGCGCGGAGGCGTGCATCACGGCACTCCCGCTCGCCGGGTTCGCCCAGATGCGGGCGATGAGCACCAGCAACGACGACCCGGAGGGCGCGTCGCGGCCGTTCGACACTGCTCGCAACGGCTTCGTCCTCGGCGAGGGAGCCGGGATGATGGTGCTCGAGCGCGAGGAGTTCGCCGCGGCGCGCGGGGCCACCGTGCACGGCCGGCTGGCCGGGGTGGGCAGCAGCTCCGACGCCCATCACATCACCGCCCCCGATCCGGAAGGCGCCGGGGCGGCCCGCGCGATCTCCAGCGCGCTGCGCACCGCGGGTCTGGACAAGTCCGACGTCGGGCACGTCAACGCGCACGCCACCGCCACCGCCGTGGGGGACGTGGCCGAGGCGGTCGCCATCCGTTCCTCGATCGGCGACCACCCCGTCGTCAGCGCACCCAAGTCGTCGATGGGTCACCTGCTCGGCGCCGCCGGGGCGGTCGAGGGCATCGCCACCCTGTTGGCGCTGCGCGACGGTGTGGTGCCGCCCACTCTCAACCTCGTCGATCAGGACGAGGACGTACGGCTCGACGTGGTGGCGGGCAAGGCCCGCGACGTGGAGTTGCACGCCGCCGTGAACGACTCGTTCGGATTCGGCGGGCACAACATCGCGCTCGCCTTCACCCGAGCCTGACCGGCTGGGCACCGCACCCTCCCCCACCCGAGGAGACCACGATGACCGCTCTGGCCAGCCCCGCCGGGACCCCCGCCGACGCGGCACCGCCCGACCCGCGCGATCCCGAGCTGCGGCTGGCGGCGCTCCTCGACGCCGGCACCCTGGTACCGCTGCGCCCTCGCGACGCCAGCGGGGTGTGTACCGCCCGCGGCCGTATCGACCGGGCGAAGGTCGTCGCCTACTGCACCGACGCCACCGTGATGGGCGGGGCGATGGGGTCGGAGGGATGCCGGCACATCGTGGAGGCGATCGACACCGCCGCGCGCGAGCGTTGCCCGGTGATCGGCCTGTGGCACTCCGGGGGCGCGCGGCTGGCGGAGGGCGTCGAGGCGCTCGACGCGGTGGGCCAGGTGTTCGCCGCGATGGTGCGCGCCTCGGGCCGGGTGCCGCAGATCTCCGTGGTGCTCGGCGCGGCGGCAGGCGGCGCGGCGTACGGACCCGCGCTCACCGACGTCGTGATCATGGCGCCGGAAGGGCGGGTGTTCGTCACCGGGCCCGACGTGGTGCGCAGCGTGACCGGCGAGCAGATCGACATGGAGTCCCTCGGCGGGCCGGGCGCGCACGGCAGGAAGTCCGGCGTGGTGCACGTGGTGGCCGACTCCGAGTCCGACGCGCTGGCCCGTGCCCGCCGGATCACCGGCCTGTTCGCGCGCCCGGGCATGTGCGACCTGCACTCCGTGGGCGAGGAGGTCGACCTCGCCGCGCTGCTGCCCGAGCAGAAGAAGCGCGCCTACGACGTCCACCCGCTGCTGCGGGCCATCCTGGACGACTCGAGCCCGGACGGCTCGAGCCCGGACGCGGCCGAGCGGGTGAGCCACTTCGAGGAGCTGCAACCCAAGTGGGCGCCCAACATCATCATCGGGCTGGGCCGCCTCGCCGGGCGCACTGTCGGGGTGGTCGCGAACAACCCGCTGCGCCTCGGCGGGTGCCTGGACTCCCCGTCGGCCGAGAAGGCATCCCGGTTCGTGCGGATGTGCGACGCGTTCGGCGTGCCGCTGCTGGTGGTCGTCGACGTGCCCGGCTACCTGCCCGGCGTGGGACAGGAGTGGGACGGCGTGGTGCGCCGCGGCGCGAAGCTGCTGCACGCCTTCGCCGAGGCCATCGTGCCGCGGGTGACCTTGGTGACCCGCAAGGCCTACGGTGGCGCGTACATCGCGATGAACGCGCGGTGCCTCGGCGCGACGCATGTGTTCGCCTGGCCCGACGCCGAGGTCGCAGTGATGGGCGCCAAGGCAGCGGTCGGCATCCTGCATCGCAAGGCCCTCGCCGCCGCGGCGGAGGAGGAGCGCGAGGCGCTGCACAACCAGCTCGCCGAGCAGCACGAGCGCCTCGCGGGTGGGGTGCACCGGGCGGTGGCCATGGGTGTGGTCGACGAGATAGTCGCTCCCGCCCAGACCCGTCGGCGGCTCGCCGAATCGCTGGCCGCGGCCCCCGCGGGTCGCGGAGCGCATGGCAACATCCCGCTCTAGGTTCCGCTAACCCACCCGGTGCAGCAAGGTGACGGGGGCCCCGTCACCAGCGCGGCGAAACGGCTCGAGCGCGTCGTCCCAGGCGGTGCCCAGTAGCTGGTCGAGCTGGTGCGCGAAACCGTCCGGCCCGCGGACGGTGGCCGCGAGCGTCCGCAACTGGTCCTCCCCCACCACGATGTCGCCGTTGGCGCTGGTGCGCGCGCGCCACAGGCCGAGCCCCGGCACCGAGCAGAACCGCTCCCCGTCCACGCCGGGGCTGGGCTCCTCGGTCACCTCGAAGCGCAGCATCGGCCAGGCCCGCAGTGCGACGACGAGAACGGCACCGGTTCCGGGGTCCCCGGTCCAATCGCACTCCGACCGCAGCTGTCCGGGTGCCGCCGGCTGTGCTGTCCACTGCAGGTCTGCTCTCGCCTGCAGAGCGCCCGCGATCGCCCACTCGACGTGCGGGCAGATCGCCGCCGGCGACGAGTGGACGTAGATCGTCCCACCGGTGCTCATCCCTGACCTCCGCTGATCGACGAGGAGCGTCTTCCCCAACGTCCTCGTGATCCGCCCAGGAGATGACCAGGAGGTGCATCTGAGCACCATTGTGCCCTGTGTGGCGGGCGATTCGCTACATCTTCCGCTCCGGAAAGCGATGGGCCGGCGCTGGTGACGAGCCCGAATCCGCAGCATCATGGCTGCGTGGACGTTGATGCCGTCGCCGACGAGCTCTACGCGCTGCCGCGCGAGGAGTTCACCGCCGCGCGCGACGCTCGGGTCAAGGCCGCCCGTGCCGCCGGTGACCGCGACCTCGCCGCTGCCATCGGCAAGCTGCGCAAGCCGACATCGGCCGCGTGGGTGACAAACCTCCTCGCCCGGGAGTACCCCGGCGAGGTTGGTGACCTGATCGAGCTCGGTACCGCGCTGCGCGAGGCCCAGGCGACCCTGGACGGAGCGACGCTCCAGGAACTCTCCCGGCAGCGCCACCAGGTGGTGCACGCGCTGGTCCAGCAGGCCGGGGCGCTCGGCCGCGACGCCGGCACGCCGGTGAGCGAGGCCGTCGCCCGCGAGGTGGAGGAGACCGTCACCGCGGCGCTGTCCGACCCGGACGCGGCCCGCGCGCTCGCCACGGGACGGCTCGCGACCGCGCTCTCCCCCCGTGAGGGCTGGTTCACCGGTGCCGGTACCGGCACCGCGCCGCGCCCGGCTGGCGCCGAGTCGGCATCGAAGCGCACGGAGGACGGCGCTCGGCAGCGGTTGGCGCAGGAGCTGGCCGACGCCCGCGCGGC
>DASQWR010000094.1:0-4779 GCA_035640155.1 Pseudonocardiaceae bacterium | reverse complement strand
ATCGGCGCGGGGCTGGAGCAGATCACCAACTCGCTCCAGCAGATCGACGCGTCGTTGAAGGACACCGACGCGTCGCTGAAGGACACCTCCGGCTCGCTGGTGGACACCTCCGGTTCGCTGGTGGACACCTCCGGGACGTTGGTGAATGTCTCCCGTGCTGCGCAGCAGATCCAGGCCTCGGTGGCCGACACCGACAACGTCCTCATGAGGGTGCTGAGCACGGCTACCCAGGTCGAGGGCGTTCTCGAGGCGACGCAGAACATCGACAGCCTCGGCACCGCCGGCATCCCGGTGCGGGTGGGAGTCGCCAACGATGTCCTCGGACCGGTGCAGGGTGACACCAGCAACATCACCGACCAGCTGGTGGGGATCAACGACAACCTCACCGAGATCTGCGAGTCGCTCGTACTGCAACTCACCGGCCTCCTCGCCGGTGAGGGCGATTGCTAGGAGGTGAGCGATGCGATTGAAGCGAGGTACCCTTCCCGTCATCATGCTCGTGGTGGTCGTCGCCTGGGCGCTGACGGCGGTGGCCCTGCTCACCGGCACCCTGCTCACCGCCGGCAAGATCAACAACCGGGTGGGGTACGTCAATGCCCAGGTCAACCCGATCGATAAGGACACCGACTCGGTCCGGCTCGCCGTCGAGACCGGCCGGATCGCCACTGAGATCAACAAGGCCGCCAAACCGCTGGACGACCAGCTCGCCCAGGTCGTCACCTTCGGTGACGGGATCGAAGTCAGCGCCGCGTCGGTCGCGCAGCGGGCCGGGGAGATCAACGGCAAGGTGAAGGCGATCAACTCCACTGCGAACGAGATCAACTCGACCGTGGGCCAGATCAACTCCAGCGTGGATTCGATCGGCTCGGGGATCAGCTCGGTCAACCGTGGCGTCCAGTCCGTCAACGTTTCCGTGGACCAGATCAACGGAAGTTTCGACGGGATCATCGGCGAGGTGCGCTCGATCGACGGCGAGGTCGCCGGGATCAACCTCCGAGCCGATACCATTATCGGCGTCGGCCAGGCGATCAAGGCCAACACTGCGGAGATCCTGGAGCAGGCGGTCCTCATCAACGAGAACGCGGAGGCGATCACGGAAAGTCCGCTGATCATCGGAGGGAACGGGAACGGCATCCTCGACCTCAACCAGCGGGCGGCCGGCACGCTGCCGGTACCGGTGCCACTTGCACCCGGGGGGGCGCCCGGAACCGACGACCAGCAGCCATCGACGGATGCTCCCGAGCCGCCGGCATCGCTGCTGCCGGAGATCGTTCCCGGCCAGCCGGCGCCGGCACTGCCGGTGCCGGATGCTCCCAAGCTGCTTCCGGAGACCGGCCTGCTCGGGTCGTCGGGTTCCGACAGCGGCAACCTGCTGGGGGCATTGGGGTAGCGCCTCGAGGAGAGTCCGGACCCGAGGTTCGGACTGGGGCCACATCCGGGGATTGATCCGGGGGCGGCGGGCTAAGCCCGCCGCCCCCGGATTTTCATTCTTCCAGTCTCCGGAACGAAGCGGTGATCTGGTCGAAGGTGGGAGCGGCGGCGGGGAACTGCTCGGTGGGCAGTGTCTGGAAGACGAGAGTGATCAGCCGCTGTCCATTGAACACGAAGAAGTGGGAGTGTGCCCCGCGCAGCCCGGAGCCGGAATCCTGGAAGGTGTAGAAGTAGTAGTAACCCGGCAGCCCCGCCAGCTCGATCTGCTGCGGTCCGACGAGCAACTCCAGCGACTCGTTCGACATCGCGATCTGGTCGGTCAACGCTTGCCTGACCGCCGGAAGCTCCCGAGGACCTATCGCGACGTCGAGTTCCACGACGCGGATTTGGAGGGAGACCGCCGAGCCCTGTGTCGCGACCAGTACGACCTGAGGATCTGCGGTCTGCTCCCGCGTCCAGCCTTCCGGGTAGGAGACCGCGAAGCCGCCCTGCGGGCTGCGGAACTCGGTGAAGCCGGGGGGCAGGCCGGGACCCGGTTCTCCCTCCGAGCCCAACAGTCGTTGCCCGAGTCCCGATGCGAGCGTGGCCAGCCCAGCGGCCACCAGCACCACGACGACGATGGCGACTACCCGTCTCCTCCTCGTGCTGAACAGATTTCGGACGCTTCCCGACGGTGCATCGGCCATTTTCCCGCTTCCCTTGGCTCGTGATCGAGTGTAAAGTCTCCCCCGGATAGCCTATCGAGTTGCTGGATCCTCCCACGGGGGAACCGGAGGCATGGAGGGCAGTATGACAGCGGCCGTGAACACGTTCGGCGAAGCCGACCTCAGTGGTTGGTGGACGGGCATGATCATCGGTTTCATAGTGGTCGTCGCCGTCGTGGTGGTCGTGGGCGCGCTCCTGGCGCTGGCGTCCCGAATCGGCGGGCGGGCACGCGAATCAGTTCAGGCGCTCGAGGTGGCTCGGTCGAACACGCAGTCGATCGAGGAACTGAGGCGCACCAATTCCACGCTGCAGAGCATCCTTCGGGGTGCTCGGAGCGCTCGACAAGCATTGGGAGGATAAGGATGACCACCACCACCCTCGCGCTGGCTAGCGGGACGACCACGTTCTGGCAGGTTGCCCTCGCCATCGGGGCGGTCGTGATCATTGTCGTGATCGCCCTGCTCACGTTGCTCCTCTACTTCGTCAACTCCATCCGGGCTGGTGCGCAGCAACTGCTGGGCGTGGCGGGGGGAGTCGCCGGCAACACCGGAAACATCAAGGTCGCCCTTGAGGTCGCGTCCAGCCTGGACGAGGTCGTGGAAGAGGCAGGCCGTCACGCTCGACTGCTCGGGGTGGGTGCGCGATGAGCACGGAACTGCTGGTGATCCTCACCCTCGTCGAGATCGTGGCCCTGGTCGCTGTACTGGCGTTGTATCTCATCGTGATCACTCAACGGCTGCACGCCGTCGCCGCTGTCCTCGGACAGGTGGTCGGGGGGGTGAGCGCGGTCCAGGGGGACGTGGCCCTGGTCGGCGCCGGCGCCGCAATCCTGAACCGGAAGCTGGAAACGATCGCGAACGCGCTGCCGCCTATCGCCGAAAAGGCCGAGGCCCTCGCCGCGCAGCGCGGTTGACGAAACTCGCAAGCTCGCAAGCCCAGGTGAGACAAGGAGGCGACAGTGACACTGTGGTGGATCGGCAATGCGATCTTCGTTCTGGTGGTCATTCCCGTCGTGGTGGTGCTCCTGGCGCGACTGGTGAAGCCTGTCGTCGCCATCGAGAAACACGTCGACGGCATCCATCAGGATGCCGGACGTATCGTCACCGCACTCGACGGCGTGCAGGGGCTGGTCACCACTCGCGACCTCGTGAAGCGGGTTGGAGGCGGCCTCACCCGATAC
The DNA here is from genome assembly GCA_035640155.1 of Pseudonocardiaceae bacterium. Taxonomy (GTDB): domain Bacteria; phylum Actinomycetota; class Actinomycetes; order Mycobacteriales; family Pseudonocardiaceae; genus JALYQB01. Next base: position 1,463 of record DASQWR010000094.1, on the reverse strand, counting down.
GTCACCGCGGTCGACCGGATCTTGTGAGGAGCGATTACTGTGCCGTTTGCTGCTGTGGTCACGATCATCGGCGCGCTGCTCACCGTGATCGTACTGGCCGCTTACCTGATCCGCGTGGCACTGATTCTCCGCCGCGTCGACCGTAAGCTCGGATCCGTCATCGGCGGCCTCGGGGCGGTCGTGCACAAGACCCAGCCGATCGCTTCGGTCGTCGGGGAAATCAACAACGACCTGGCCGGGGTGGACAACGCCTTGCAGGGCGTGCTCACTAAAGAGCGCTCGCCGTTGCCTTCGTCGTGGGTGGTCGCCCCCAAGTCGAGTTCTGCGCCCCAGACTCGGACGCCGTCGCCGTCTCGCAGTACCGGGGCGGTGCAGTCCAGGACGGGGCCGGTCGCGTTGGACGAGCCGCCCGGACCGGACGTGGTGTGGGGTATCAAGGAGAGGACCGGCGTCGGTGTGCTCCCGCAGCAGTTCGCGCTCGTCGCAGGGCTCGTCTACGTGGCGATCGGGGTGATCGGATTCTTCCCGACGGGTTTCAATGATTGGACCGTGGACACCAACGAGAGGCTGTTAGGAATCTTCGCCATCACCCCGATGCACAACATCGTGCACATCGGCGTGGGTGCGTTGTGGCTGCTGGCGGCTTTCGTGCTCACCCGTCCCGCCGCGGAGGGTACGAACCTCGCGATTGGCGGGTTCTACGTGCTTGCCGCCGTGCTGGGGTATCTCGGGTTCCTTGATCTGCTGGCCATTGAACCCGGCTTCGGCGATCCGGACTTTTACCTCCACCTCATCACTGGCGTGGTGTCGCTGCTCTTTGCCGGCGTTCTCGGGTCGAGCGACCGGGAGCCGGTGGACGACTACGGCGCCAGAGTCTGAGGATACGCAGTTCGGGGACCCTGTAGTGGCGGTCGGCCCCGCATTCCGATGTCGAGCGTATGACACCGGGATGCGGGGCCGTGCCGTGCCGCGTGCTGACAGCGGAAGCGGGACGAGCCCGAGCCAGTGCTTGTTCCCGCACCACCCGTCCCGCGCCCGCGTCATCAGATCGCGTACGGCCAGATGGTGAGCGAGTAGGCGCCGAACCAGCTGCTCGCCGTGACCACGGCACCGAGCACGACGAACGCGGTGTGCGCTTTCCGGCGGGCCAACCCGATCGCTACCGGCACCAGCAGCACGAACGCCGGCAGCAGCAGCCGGGCCTTGGTGTTCATCAACCCGCCCGTCCCCAGGTCCATCACGAGCACTCCGACCGTGCAGCGCCACCGCGCCAGCGAGCACCGCCACGGTGACCACCTCGAGCACCGACGGCGCGGTCACCAGTACATCGCTGGTGAAACGCAGCGTCGAGGCCCCACCGTCGAATGCCAGGTCCCACCCACGCCGCTGCAGCGTGAACCAGCCGTCCCACTCGCCGGTCCGCAGCGCGACGAACCCCAGGTACGTTGCCAGCCCGAGCGGAG
>DASQWR010000093.1:0-4691 GCA_035640155.1 Pseudonocardiaceae bacterium | reverse complement strand
CCGGAGCATCCCGGGCGGGTCGTGTTGTGGTGCGGGGATCAGGACATGTCCCAGGCGAAACAACCTGCCTGGCCCCTGGCACGGTCCGGGCAGGTTGACCTGTTCGTGCCCAACCGTTTGGCACCGATCAGCGTGGCCGGTGGGTGCCGGTGCGGGTGATGTTCAACTCGGTGGTGATCGGCGCGATCCCGCGGATGGGTAAGACCTTCGCGCTCCGCGAGCTGCTGCTGATCGCCGCGCTCGATCCGCGGGCCGAACTGCATGCCTTCGACAACAAGGGCACTGGGGACCTGGCGGCGCTGGAATGCGTGGCGCACCGCTACGCGGCGGGGGACGAGCCGGAGGACATCGAGTACGCGGTCGCGGACCTGCGGGCGTTGCGGGCCGATCTGCGGCGGCGCACGAAGGTGATCCGCGGCCTGCCGCGTGATCTGTGCCCGGAGTCGAAAGTCACCCCCGAACTGGCCGGGAAGAAAGCGCTCGGGCTGCATCCCATCGTGATCGGAGTGGACGAATGCCAGGTGTGGTTCGAGCACCCGGAGCACGGCGCGGAGCTGAACGACATCTGCACCGACCTCGTGAAACGCGGCCCCGCAGTGGGGATCAGCATCTTCCTGGCCACCCAGCGCCCCGACGCCAAGAGCCTCCCGACCGGGATCAGCGCGAACGCGGCGACCCGGTTCTGCCTCAAGGTCATGGGCCAAACCGAGAACGACATGGTCCTCGGCACCAGCAGATACAAACAGGGCACCCGGGCCACCACATTCGCCTGGGCGGACAAGGGCATCGGCTATTTGGTCGGGGAAGGCGCGGACGCGCTCATTGTGCGCACCGTGGCCGGACTCGACGCGGTCGCCAGTGAGCGGGTCGCGCTGCGGGCCCGGGCGTTGCGGGAGACCGCCGGAACCCTCACCGGCCACGCCACGGGGGAGGCCGACGAGCGGCTGCCCGTGGTGTCGCTGCTCGATGACCTGCGCACCGTCTACGCCACCGCCGAGCGGGCCGACCGGCCCGGCGTGTGGTCCGAGGAGCTGTGCGCGGGGCTCGCCGAGCTACGCCCGGAGCTGTACCGCGCCTGGACCCCGGACGTGCTCGCCGCGGCGGTCAAGCCCCTCGGGATCGAGACCGGGCAGCTCAATATGCCCGACGCCCACGGCACCCGGTTCAACCGCCGTGGGGTGCGCCGAGAACAGCTCGAAACCGCGGTCATGGCGCACGCCCAGCGGAAGGGAATCAACCCATGAGCAAGATCGCGCTGGTAGCACCCGGCCCGCTACATGTAGCAGGCCCGCTAGCGGCTCAAGGTGCCCGTGACCTGGGGTATAGCGGTGTAGCGGGCCCGGCGCTACACCCCGGGATTCCGGCCGGGAGGCGACCGTGACCCCCCTCGCCGCCGCTACCGCTACACCCTTCCCGACCGGCACCGTGGCCGTGCTGGCCCTGGTGTGGACGCTCGGTTACCTGGTCGCCTGCTGGATATGGCCCTACCGGGCGTGCCGGCGCTGTCACGGCGCGGAAAGCGCCGCAGCCCCGGCGGGAAGGCGTGGCGGGCCTGCCCCCGATGCGCCGACAGCGGCCGGGCACTGCGAGCCGGGCGCCGCATCTGGTCCGCCGGGCGCGACGTCGCCAGCCGGTGACCGCCATGACCATGCCCACACCGATGACCCCCCGGCAGCGCGTCGACCTCGAGCACCTCGCCCGTATCCGCGGCTACCCCGACCGCCACCGCGCCGCCGCGGAAGTCCTGCACCGCGACCTGCGGGCGGTCCGCGACCTCTCCGAGCACGACGCCGCCACCGTCATCGCCGCACTACGCCAGAAAGGCACACCACTATGAACGACCGCAGACCCACAATCACCGGGGACCCGACCGCGACTGGGCAGTCCTGCTGACCGGCTTCGCCGGCATCGGCTACCTGATCGGCTCCACCGCCGCCGCCATCGGGTTCGGCGTCTTCGCCGCCCTCATGTGGCTCATGTGGATTGGCGAGTGGGCCGGCTGGTGGTGATACCTCCGGGCCGGACACAGAGCTGTAACTGCTATGACACGTCATTGACTCAGCAGTCGCGTGCACTCGGATGCGCAGTAAGACTCCTGTTTCACTCGTGCACGGCAGGCTCTTCGTGGTGGGAGAGGCTGCGCGGGGTGGGAGGTCGCCGACGTGGCCCCCCACCCCGCTACCAAAGCCGCGTAGTGGGTCACGAGCAGGAGTCGCTGCTTCTTCATCATCCCTATCAGGTCGCGCTGTCACGTACCCATCAGATCAACTGATTCCCTCGGCACCAGGATCAGCTGGATCAGGGAAGGCCCGAGCGGGACCACCTGGACCTCGGCCACATCGAGGTTGTAGGCGATCCGCTCGGCTCTTGCGACGAAATCATCGGGTATCTGGCCCGGCAGAGTGCGGACCGTAAACGTCATGGGCTCCTCGGCCACCGAGACCACCTCGGGAATGATCGTGGTGCGCCCACCCGCGACGCTGTTGCCAGGCTGTGTCAACCCAACTCCGACGAGGATGTCCTCCACGCGCAAGACGAGTCGCTGCGTGGCCTCCTGGTGCATGCGTTCAAGCATCTTGGTGTGGCGCCGCGCTAGCGGGTGGCGCCGCCGCGGTGAGAGGGCCGTGAGGTTCCGCTTGGGGAAGTAGAGCTGCATGACAGGCCTCCCTTGGATGGAATCGGCTCAAGTCTTTTCTTGCGGAGAACGGCACGCGGCTCGCTGATACATCTGGGTGAGAAGGTTGCCGCGAGTGTGCATACGGTGACGCCGAGTTTCCCGGCCGCCCCCCGAGCAGTGGTGGCTCTTCAGTGGTGGAGCCGGTAGATCAAGGTCGGCACCCCCCGCGACCTTGGAACCCGACCAACCATTCGGCGGCACTGCTCCGTGCCAAGCTCACCGATCAAGGAACCGGTAGTGCGCCCGGTACTGGTTGAGCATGTTGTCCACGGATTCCGCACGGCCCCGGTTCGTCTGGACCACCACGCCCCTCGCGCGACAGTGCCCGCTCACCCTGCACGATCCGAGCCCACGTCAGGCATCCCGGCATCTGGCCACCGTGGCGTCATCGCCAGGGGTCGGGCCGGCCCTGCGCCGGCTAGCTAGACGCAACGCAGCGTACGGGACGCTCCGCATCGAGAGTGCCAGACAGAAAGCCGTGGAGCAGCTCGACCACGTCGCGCACGCCGCCGATCCGTGGGGCGCCATGATCGCAAGTCGTGGCTCCATGGGCAAGCAAGAGTCGCAGTCGGTAGTTGTTGAAGTTGCGGAATCCGTGTCCGGCGCGGCGGCTGGTCTCGATGAGCAGGTTGATCGCTTCGGTGGGACCGTTGGAGGTGGCGCGGTTGGTGGTGAAGTAGGCGAGCAGCTCGGGGCGCCAGGCGCGCGGGGTGCGGCATGCTCCAGGCGGCGGTGACCTCACCGTTCGGGTCGGGCGTTGGTGAGGCGGGCCTCAAGCCGCGCCCAGGCCCGGTCGCCGAGGCGGTCGGCGCGGCGGCGCGGCAGCCGCCGGGCGCGGTAGAGCGGATCTTGCTTGTGGCCGCGGCGGTTCAGGGTGTCGTGTTGGACGCGGCGACGGACGTCGTCGAGGGCGGTCAGGGCGAGCTTGCGTACATGGAACGGGTCGAGGACCCGAGTCGCTGCGGGTAGCTGGTCGCCCAGCGCGGTGGCGTACCCGCGCAAGCGGGTCCAGCGCCGCGGTAGTGATCTGCCTCTTCCACGCGTCGGGGCGGGTGGCCAGCCAGGTTCGCAGGGCGGTGCCGGATCGGCCCTCGATGAGGTCGAGCAGCCGGGCGGGGCGGCCCGGGGTGAGATCGACGATGCCGGTGGCGTACTGGGTGACCCCGCCGAGGACGACCACGCTGCCAGGCGTGCTCGTCCACGCCGATCGCGGTGACCCCGCCGAGGCGATCCGGGTCCTGGACCTGGGGGCGGCCCAGCGCCTGGACCTGCCGCATGATCGTGTGCCAGGACACCCCGAACCCGCGAGCCGACCCGGTCACCGTCGACCCGCTCCCCACGGCGGTGACCCCAGCCGCGGCTGCCCGGGCGGTGAGCAGCGCCCGCGGCGCGATTGCCTCGTGCTGCTCGGTCCAGGTCTTGACCTCGCACAGCGGATGTTTGCAGGTCCAGACCCGCTTGACCCAGCACAGCACCACCACCCCGTCCGGCGATCGGCGGATCGGCCACCCAGCTCGGGCGCCGGTCCTTCGCCGTCGCGACCGCCCCACACCCCGGGCACGGCACCAGATCCGCCGTGGTCTCGATCATCAGCTCAAGCTCACCGCCGGCGTCGGCCCCAGCGAGGACCTCGAACCCGTCCAACCCGAACAGCTCAGTCGTCACCGACTCGGTAGCATCCGTGACCACCTGGGGCCCTCCTCGATCCTCGTGGTCTCTTCGTGGTGATCACAGATCGTGAAGGCCCCAGGCCCGACTTCAGCGGAGCTTGACAGCGCGTGTCGCCCGCTCACCTCCCAGCTTCATGACGGAGAGCCCGTTATACGCACCGCCAGCGCTATCACGGTCGCTGCTGGTGGTGCAGCCACGCTACTGCTAGCTGCCCGGCGCCAGGCTCACACTGAGCGCGATACCAGCGAGCAACGCATCACCGAGCTCTACACCCACGCGGTCGATCAGCTCGGCGCCGAGAAGGCCCTGAGCTTCCCCTCGAATCGTGGATACATCCACTATG
>DASQWR010000092.1:0-43244 GCA_035640155.1 Pseudonocardiaceae bacterium | reverse complement strand
CGGGTGCACGCGCAAGGTGAGGATGTTCGCGTCCAATCGCGCCAGATTGTGGGTGAGAAGCTCCAGAGCGCCGGGCTTGTCGTCGACTGTGACGCGGATGCGCCACAAAGCTGCTGCCCCGTCCAGATGCGCTCGAGCGCGGACCGCTGGCGCGTGTAGCCAGACCCGCAGCAGCCTCATCGCCGAGGGCTCCACGACCCAGATGACCAGGATCGTCGTCGTGACGGTGAGCAGCGCAACCGTCATGGCGTACGACAGGTGGTAGTAGACGACGACCGCGTGCAGGAGAAGCTCGACGGGGAACACTGCTGCCAGCTTGGCCAGCGTGAGGCGGAACCTGCGGGGGTGGGGCAGCCGGCCGCAGACGTCGCACGCCAGCCCAGTGGTGACAGCGCCGGTGACGGTGGGATCCACACCTCCACGGTTCAGGAGCTATGTTGCGCCGCGTTGCCTCCACATCACGCCCGTCCTCCGATCTTGCTCTGGGCACGTGAACCGGGACACAGCTCGGGAAAGGCCCACGGGCGGCATCCCGGGCGCGGGGACCAGAAAAGTCGTCGGCCACGCGCATGCGGGTTAGCCTTCCCGTCAGTCGCAGGATCCCGGCTGGCCGACGAGGTGCGAGGGAGCGTGACCGGACAGTGACGCGTGGGCAGCCGGACGTGTCCGCAGTCGATCTCCATCACGCTCGTCACGCGGGCAGGCTGGGGAAGGGTGTCCGGCCGGTCCGCGTCCTGCATGCCCTCGACGGCATCGACCAGGAGGTCCCGCCGCCTGTCCTGGCGCTTCGACCTCGACCTGCCGGACAAGCACATGTTCCTGGAGCCGCACACCGCGTTGCCGGAGCTGTTCGTCTACGGCTCCTTCCAGGGCAGGCGGGTGCTGATCGTCGACGACGAAGTGACCACCGGACGGACGGTGGCCAACCTCACCGAGGTGCTGACGGCGGCGGGGGCGGACGTCGTAGGCGTCGCGTGTCTCGTGGAGGACACCGCGGGCGGCGGGCGGGCGTTACTCACCGGCCTCGGGACACCCCTCTGCGCGCTGACGGCGCTGTGAGTATCCGCGCGAGCCGACCCGGGAGGTGACCATGACCGACATCAACGAAGAGCTGGCGGTTCAGTACGCGCTGGCCCGCCGTGCCCGCCCGACCGCCGATACGGAGGAGATCGCGGAGCGAATCGTCGAACGGCTCGGCGACGACGAGCATCTCGCCCTCGCCGAGGAGGCTCTGCTCTGGCATCAGGAACCGGCGGGCCGCCGTGAGCTGGCGTTGATGGCGGTCCGAAACTTCGTGCTCGCGATGGAGGGCGGTCCGGATGACGACGCTGAACAGACTGGTGCCTCCTGATGTCCCGTCACGATGTCATCTCTTTGGTCCGCCTGGCGGCGGTCCGCTGACCTCCCTGTTGCCGCGGCACCCCGGTGCTGGTCCGCAGCAGCGGCACGGCCAGTGCGGTCACCGCCATCAGGGTCACGGCACCGGCGAGGACCAGTGGCGAGCCGAGCGACGTCACTGCCGCGATCGATCCGGCGGCGGCCGCACCGACAGGCATCAGACCCCATGCGACGACCCGGTACGCACCCGACACCCGTCCCATCGCCGATACCGGGGTGAGCCGTTGCCGACGTGCTGCGGAAAGCACGTTCCACAGTCCGAGCCCGATCCCGATCAGCGCATTCCCCGCCCATGCGGCGGTGGCGGTGGGAATCAGGCCGATCAACGCGATTCCGGCACCGTTGATGCCCATGCCCGCGACCATGACCGGTCCGTCCCCCCACCGCGGACTCGCGCGCGGAGCGATCCAGGTGCCGAGCAGGGTCCCCGAGGCGAACACCACGAGCAGCGTCGACACCTCGACCGACCCCATCGAGAGAACCTCGACCGCGTACAGGGGCAACAACGTGTTGAACGCCGCGATCGCGAGCGTGCCGATCGCGACCATGCCCACCAGCGTGCGCAGACCGGGGACGGCATAGAGCGTCCGCAAACCCTCCCCGACCTCTGCCCACAGCGGCCGCACCTCGTGCCTGCGTTCGGGGCGGGCCACCGCCGGCAGGGTGGCCACCAGCACGGCGGCCACCACGAACGTCGCACCGTCGATCGCGAACGCCAGCGCCGGAGCCACCAGGAACACCGCACCGGCAGCGAGGGGTCCGACGAAGTGGAGCCCGATGGTGTTGACGGCGAAGAAGCGGGCGTTCGCCCGGTCGAGCTCCCCGTCCGCGAGCTCGACGAGCATCACCTGGGACGCGGGGTAGGCGAACGTCTCGGCCGTGGTCAGCAGGAAGGCGAACGCACACAGCACCGGCACAGTGGCCGCGCCGGTAGCCAGGGCGCCGACCAGCACGGCGGTGAGTGCCGCCCGCACCACATGGGCGGTGAGCAGCACGGTTCGCGGTGGAAGCCGGTCGACGAGGGCACCGGCTGGGAGGGCGGCGAGCAACCAGGGGAGCGTCCCGGCCGCCGCCACGGCTGACGCCGCCAGGGCATCTCGCGTCTGCACCGCGACGTAGAGCGGCAACGCCAGGATCCGCACGCCGTCCCCGCACAGCGAGACGGTCCACGCCCACCACAACCGGCGAAACGCCGGACTGCGCACTCCCGTCACCGCCGCAGCGCCGGACCCGGAGCCGCTCGTCATCTCATCCCCCGCTTCTCGTCTTCGTGGCTGCTCACCGTAGTCGACCGAGCACAGTACTCTCCCGAGACCGATCACAGCGGGGCGTGCGGCTGAGCCGCACATAACCACGCCTGTCTTCCGGTGGTTGCTGTACCCGCGGGGCTGCTGTCACGCAGTCGTCCGCTGTCCCTGGACGGGCCACTTCGAGAGAAGGTGCATCATGATCATTTCGTCAGCCGCATCGACCACCCCCACCACCCGCAACGGAGCCGAGGTTCACCGGTGCGGCGCCGAGGTCCACCGGTTCGGCGCCGAGGTCCACTGAGCTGCCTCGACATCTCTGAGCGGTCGCTCGATCGGACGCCTGCGCCCGGGTGAGTGGGCTTCCTGGTGCGCAGAGCGTTCGGATCTCCCCTCGGCCCCTACCGATGCGTTAGCCTCCGGGGCTCAGGTGGCACCGATTGTCACGCACGGTGTCCCGGGATGGGGAGGCCCGATTGTCAGCGTCCGCGAGGGGCGGCACCCGTCCATCCGGCCTGGCGTGGTCGTTCGGTCTCTACGCCGTGGTCGTGCTGGCATCCGCCGCCGCGCTCGGGGCGCTGGTGCTGGCGATGTCGTCCTGGTCTCCGACAAGAGACGACGCCCTGGCCGGGCTGCTGCTCGCCGCCGGGTTCGCCGTCGCCCGCCAGCTGGCCATCGAGGTGGACCTCCGGCGGGACTCGGTCCGGGTCACCCTCACCGAGATCCCGCTGGTCGTCGGCCTGGCCCTGCTACCGGGTCCGCTGGTGGTCCTCGCCTTCACCGCAGTGACTGCCACGGCCGGACTGCTCCGCAGGGACGCGCCCTCGAAGCTTGCCCTGAACGTGTCGGTGAGCATCGTCTCGGCCGCCACTGCCGTGCTCGTCGTCGGCCTCGTCGAACGGTTGGCGCCTGGGACGCCGGACTGGTTCGAGATCCTGGTCGCCGTGTCTGTCGGGCACGGACTCGGGATGGCGCTGCTGGTGGGGGGCATGGTGCTGCTGCCCGGTTCCCGGCGGGTCAGTGCCACCGTGCGACTCGGCGTCAACATCTACGTGGTGAACCTGCTCAACGCCGTCGCGGGGGTGGCCGCCGTCGAGATGCTGACCGCCGTGCGGTGGGGCCCCGCGCTGGTGACGCTGGTCGCCGTGATGCTCTTCATCGTGTATTGGGCCTACTACGGCCTGCTGCACGAGCAACGGGACCTGGAGTTGCTCAACAAGGTGAGCCTGGAGGTGGCCGGCGCGGGCCGCTCCGCCGAGGGCGGCCACCCGTCGGAGCTGCCGGCCGGGGGTGACCTCACCATTGCCATGGAGCTCTTCCGGGACCAGCTCAACGCCACCCGCATCGTCCTGCACCGGTGGCTGCCCGACGGGCGATTCCAGACCGTCGTGGCAGGCCGGCCGTTGCCGCGGACGCTGAGTGCGCAGGAGATCACCTCGACCCTGCGGGTCCGCGCGGGCCAGGACGCGGACGGAGTCCAGCGGCTCGGCGGGCTCCACCCCACCGACGCGGTCGATGCCCGCGGGGCCTCCGAGGTGCTGCTGGCGCCCCTGCGCGGCGCGGAGCAGCTGCTCGGCGTGGTCGAGGTGCACGATCGGCAGAGCCGGTTCCGTGGCTTCGGGGCGGCGGACCTGCGCCTGGTGGGGACGCTCGCCAGCCACCTCACCACCGCGATGGACAACCGGCGTCTGCTGGCGCAGCTGCGCCACGAGGCCTATCACGACACCCTCACCGACCTGCGCAACCGCCTCGGCTTCCGGGAGGCAGCGGCGGAGGTACTGCGCGGTGACGAGCAGTGCGCGGTCGTGGTCGTCGACCTCGACCTGCTGCCCTCGGTCAACGACGCCCTCGGCCACGCCTGGGGCGACCGGGTCGTCATCGTGGCCGGAGAGCGGTTGCTGGCTGCGGTGCCCCCCGAGGTGGTCACCGCACGGCTGGAGGGGGACACGTTCGCGGCCCTGCTCGTCGTCCCGGACGAGGAGACCGCGCTGCACGGCGCCGAACAGATCCGGACGGCGCTGTGCGAGCCATACCCGGTGGACAAGCTCGAGGTCGAGACCTCGGCGCGGGTGGGCGTCGCGCTCACCGGCGTGGAACCCACCCGGGACGTCGACGCGTTGCTGCAACGCGCCGACGTCGCCCTGCAGGCGGCGCGGTCGACCGGCGAGACCGTGCGCGCCTATGCGGGCAGCATGGGGCAGGTTTTCCTGCGCCGCTTCCAGCTGGTCACCCAGTTCCGCTTCGCGCTGGACACCGGTCAGGTCGACGTGCACTTCCAGCCCAAGCTCGCGCTGGCGACCCGGCAGGTGATCGGGGTCGAGGCGCTGGTGCGCTGGCGGCACCCGGAGTTCGGGATGCTGGATCCGGAGGAGTGGGTCGCCATCGTCGAGGCCACCGGGCTCATCGACGCGCTGACCGGCTTCGTCCTCGACCGCGCCCTTGAGCAGTGCCGCGCCTGGCGGGACCGCGGTCTGGGGCTGTCCGTGGCGGTGAACCTCTCGGTACGCAACCTCGCAGACGTCGAGTTCCCGGACCGGGTTGCCGCGGCGCTGGCCCGCCACGACGTGCCGTCCTCGTTGCTGGCGTTCGAGCTCACCGAGTCGGCGGTGATGAGTGACCCCGAGCACGCCCTGCCGGTGCTGCGCCGGCTGCACGCGCTGGGCGTGCGGATCGCGGTCGACGACTTCGGAACCGGATACTCGTCGCTGGCCTATCTGCGCCGGCTGCCGGTGGACGAGGTCAAGATCGACAAGAGCTTTGTGTTCGGCATGGGCAGCGATCTCTCGGACCTCGCGGTGGTCCGGGCGATCGTCCACCTCGGCCACTCGCTCGGGTTGACGGTGGTGGCCGAGGGGGTCGAGGAGGATGCCGCGCGCGACCAGCTCCTCGAGATGGGCTGTGACATCGCGCAGGGATACCTGATCTCCCGCCCGCTGGGTAGCGAGCGGTTCGAGGCCTGGCTGCAGGCCCGCACCCAGCGTGCTCGCGGGCAGCGGGACGAGACCGTTCTCACCCTGGTGCGATGAGCCTGCGGGCGGCTCAGCCTCGGTGCAGGCGGTTGTGTAGAGTTGTCTGGGTTCGTGAGTGAGCTTCATGAGTGACCTACCGCCCCAATAGCTCAGTCGGCAGAGCGTCTCCATGGTAAGGAGAAGGTCTACGGTTCGATTCCGTATTGGGGCTCAGGCGTGTCGACCGTGGTGAGCTGTGCATGGCGTCGCGGTCGGTCGCGCGGGAGGTGCTCCTCCAAGCGGTGTAGCTCAGGAGGTAGAGCAAGCGGCTCATAATCGCTGTGTCGCCGGTTCAAGTCCGGCCACCGCTACCAATCGGCGCCACCAATCGACGCCGGGACGAACCGGATCCGGCGCAGCCCGTGCCGGCCGGGTGAGGAATCGTGAGGGAGAGGATCCGTGGCCGCCACCGACGTCCGACCGAAGATCACCCTGGCGTGCGAGGAGTGCAAGCACCGCAACTACATCACCAAGAAGAACCGGCGCAACGATCCCGATCGCCTCGAGATCAAGAAGTTCTGCCCGAACTGCCGCACGCACCGTGCGCACAAGGAGACCCGCTGAGGTCCCGACCCGACCCCTCGTTCGTCGGGCGGTCCTATCCGCACGCGGCGACCTACGTGGCGGCGCGGGAGAAGATCCGCGAGTTCGCCGAGGCCATCGGGGACGACGACCCGGTCTACCACGATCCGGGTGCCGCGCGGGCAGCCGGGCATCCCGACGTCATCGCACCGCCGACCTTCGCCATCGTGCTGTCGATGCGTTCGCAGGCCGCGCTGGTCGAGGACCCCGAGTTCGGTCTCGACTACTCCCGGGTGGTCCACGGTGACCAGTCGTTCGTCCACCACCGGCCGGTGCATGCCGGGGACGAGCTGTCGGCCACCCTGCACGTCGACGGCATCCGCTGCGCTGCGGGCAACGACCTGCTGGAGATCCGCTGCGAGATCACCGACGCCGGGGGAACGCCGGTGACCACCGCCCGGTCCCTGCTCGTGGTGCGGGGAGATGATGCCTGGTGACGCTGCGGGACCGCTCCGCGGTGACCGCGGGCGAGGAGCTGCCGCCGCTGCAAGTGCCCCTCACCCGAACCGACCTGGTGCGCTACGCCGGCGCGTCCGGGGACTTCAACCCGATCCACTGGAACGAGCGGTTCGCCCGGGAGGTGGGCCTTCCCGACGTCATCGCGCACGGGATGCTGACGATGGCGCTGGCCACCCGGCTGGTCGCCCGCTGGGCCGGCGACCCGGCCGCGGTCGTCGAGTGCGGGGCACGCTTCACCCGTCCCGTGGTGGTGCCCGACGACGGGACGGGCGCGCTGGTCGAGCTGGGCGGCACGGTCAAGGAGATCCGGGACGACGGGACTGCGGTGGTCGCGATCGTGGCGCGCTCCGGCGGCAAGACGGTGCTCGGCAAGGCGACCGCGACCGTGGCCCTGGGCTGACTGGGCGCGGGGCTGACTGAGCCCTGGCTGACGTCGGGTCAGTTGACCTCGGCGAGCAGCTCGGCCATCCGCGTCACTCCAGTACGCAGGTCGTCGTCACCCAACGCATAGGAGAGCCGGAAGTAACCCGGTGTCCCGAACGCCTCACCCGGCACCACGGCCACCTCGGCGTGCTCGAGCACGGCCGCCGCCAGGTCCACGCTCGTCTGCACCGCCGTCCCGCGCACCGACCGCCCGAGCAGGTTCTTCACCGACGGGTAGGTGTAGAAGGCGCCGCGGGGCACCGGGCAGGTCACCCCGTCGATACCGGAGAGCAGCGTCACCATGGTCCGCCGGCGCTGGTCGAACGCCGCCCGCATCTCGGCGACCGCGTCCAGCGGTCCCGACACCGCCTCGATCGCCGCGCGCTGGGCCACGTTGCACACGTTGGAGGACAGGTGCGACTGCAGGTTCGCGGCCGCCTCGACCACGTCGATCGGACCGACCATCCAGCCGACCCGCCAGCCGGTCATCGCGTAGGTCTTGGCGACGCCGTTCAGCACCACACAGCGGTCGGCGATCTCGGGCGCGACCACCGGCATCGAGACGTGCTCGGCGCCGTCGTAGACCAGGTGCTCGTAGATCTCGTCGGTGATCACCCAGATGTCGTGCTCGGCGGCCCACCGGCCGATCTCGGCGACGAGCTCCGGCGGGGCCACCGCGCCGCTCGGGTTCGACGGGGAGCACCACAGGAGCACCGTGGTGGCCTCGGTTCGGGCAGCCTCAAGCTGGTCCACGCTGGGCAGGTAACCGGTGGCCTCGTCGGTGTGCACCACCACCGGCGAGCCGCCGGCCAGCGAGATCGCCTCTGGATAGGTGGTCCAGTACGGCGCGGGCAACAGCACGTCGTCGCCGGGGTCGACCACGGTAGCGAAAGCCTGGTAGACGGCCTGCTTGCCGCCGTTGGTCACCAGCACCTGACTCGGCTGCACCTGGAAGCCGGAGTCGCGGGCGGTCTTGGCGGCGACCGCCTCGCGGAGCTCGGGGAGCCCGGCGGTGGCGGTGTAGTGGTGGTTACGTGGGTCCGAGCACGCCGCCACCGCGGCATCCACGATGGCCTGAGGAGTCGAGAAGTCCGGCTCGCCCGCGCCGAACCCGATCACCGGGCGTCCCTGCGACTTCAACGCCTTGGCCTTGGCGTCGACGGCGAGGGTGGCCGACTCGGCGATACCATCGACGCGGGCAGAGATCCTGGACGTGCCCGAGCTTCTCGGAGTGGCGGTGCGTGCCGCGGCTGCCATGACCGGCATCGTCTCAAATCCGGGTCGCTACCCGCCCGGGCACCCTCACCCGGGCGGGGGAGTTGGAGTCGAGGTCCCGCCGTGCCCTACACTTTGAAGGCTGGGTTCACCAGCGAATCTCCCGTGCCCGGCGAACCGGTCCCCGGGTAGGTCGCCGGTACCCACGTCGGGGCGCCACCCGGCGCCGGAGGGGTGTAGCTCAACTGGCAGAGCAGCGGTCTCCAAAACCGCAGGTTGCAGGTTCAAGTCCTGTCACCCCTGCGTCGACGTCGTAACCGAACGGACGGCGAGCGGAAGGATTGGGTGTGAGTGACGATCGCAGCGCCGACGACGCGGCGGACCGGCAGGAGCGACCCGAAGGCGGCCCAGCCGGCTCGGATGCTCGGCAGCCGGCATCGGCCGCGGCACGGCGCGAGCGCCGCAGCGACTTCGCCCGTCCTGCGGGTCGGGCTGAGCGGACCGGTCCGTCGGCCGTGCGGCGGGAGCGGCCGGCCACGCCAGACAGGGAACGGGCCGGTTCGCCCCCAGCCCGGCTGGTGCGGTTCCTCCGTGAGGTGATCGCCGAGCTCCGCAAGGTCATCTGGCCGACGCGCAAGCAACTGGTGACCTACACCGCGGTGGTGTTGGTGTTCGTCGTGTTCGTCGTGGCGTTCGTGGCGCTGGTGGACCTCGGGTTCCAGCGGGTCGTCTTCTACGTGTTCGGCTGAACGGCCCGCGTCGGTCACCGAACGACGCCGTCCGGTGACCGATCCGGACCCCGGAACACCTACATGTCGCACGACGTTTGGATGCACGAGAGGAAGCGAGACCGACAGTGACCTCCCCGGAAGGGACCTCCCTGGAAGGTGGCCAGGAGCTGACCGGCCTGTCCGACGCCGAGGTGTCCGAGGCAGCACAGGATGGCGGCTCACCGGCGGTGGGTGACACGGCCGATGCCGTCGAAGAACAGGCCGACCCCGTCGAGGAGCTACGGTCGGCGCTGTCGGCGGCGCCGGGCGAGTGGTACGTCGTGCACTCCTACGCGGGCTACGAGAACAAGGTGAAGGCCAACCTCGAGACCCGGGTGCAGACGCTGGACGTCGAGGAGTTCATCTTCCAGGTCGAGGTGCCCACCGAAGAGGTCACGGAGATCAAGAACGGCCAGCGCAAGCAGGTGCAGCGCAAGGTACTGCCCGGCTACATCCTGGTCCGGATGGATCTCAACGACGCGTCGTGGAGCGCCGTGCGCAACACGCCGGGCGTCACGGGCTTCGTCGGGGCGACGTCGCGCCCGTCGCCGTTGACCCTGGACGAGGTGTTCAAGTTCCTCGCGCCGCGTGCCGAGCAACCCAAGACCGCCGGCGGGGGGAGGCAGGCGGCGCAGTCCGGCGACCCGACTCACGCGATCGAGGTCGACTTTGAGGTCGGCGAGTCGGTGACCGTGATGGACGGCCCGTTCGCCACCCTGCCGGCCACGATCAGCGAGGTCAACGCCGACGCGCAGAAGCTCAAGGTACTGGTGTCGATCTTCGGCCGGGAGACGCCGGTCGAGCTCTCGTTCAGCCAGGTCGCCAAGATCTGAGGAAGGAACCATGCCCCCCAAGAAAAAGAGGAAGCTCGCGGCCACCGTGAAGCTCGCGCTGGAGGCCGGCACCGCGAACCCGGCGTCGGTCGGTCAGGCGCTCGGTCCGCACGGCCTCAACATCATGGAGTTCTGCAAGGCGTACAACGCCGAGACGCAGAACAACCGCGGTGAGGTCGTGCCCGCCGTGATCTCGGTTTACGAGGACCGGTCGTTCGACTTCGTGCTGAAGTCTCCGCCCGCGTCGGTGCTGCTGCTCAAGGCCGCTTCGGTGGCCAAGGGCTCGGCCGAGCCACACAAGACCAAGGTCGCCAAGGTCAACCGCGAGCAGCTCCGCGCGATCGCCGAGCGCAAGCAGGAGGACCTCAACGCCAACGACGTCGACGCCGCCGTCAAGATCATCGCAGGCACGGCGCGCTCGATGGGCATCACCGTGGTCGACTGAGACCTGCTTGCAGGGTCGAAGCATTGACACTGAGACCCGCTTGCAGGGTCGAAGCAGTGATACTGAGACCTGCTATCCGGATCCGTGGGAGGGCCCGCGCTGGCCCGCGACCACAGCTGAACCCCGTGAGACAGCGAGAAGGACAGTGACATGAAGCGCAGCAAGGCCTACCGTCAAGCCGCGGAGCGGATCGACGCCAGCCGGGTGTACAACCCGCTGGAAGCGGCAGCCCTGGCCAAGGAGACATCGGTCACGAAGATGGACGCCACCGTCGAGGTCGCGATGCGCCTCGGCGTCGATCCTCGCAAGGCCGACCAGATGGTGCGCGGCACGGTGAACCTGCCGCACGGTACCGGCAAGACCGCCCGGGTGATCGTGTTTGCCACCGGTGACAAGGCGGCCGACGCCGAGGCCACCGGTGCCGACGCCGTAGGGTCTGACGAGCTCATCGAGCGTATCCAGGGCGGGTGGCTGGACTTCGATGCCGCCATCGCCACCCCGGACCAGATGGCAAAGGTCGGCCGGATCGCGCGGATCCTCGGGCCGCGGGGCCTGATGCCGAATCCCAAGACCGGCACCGTGACACCCGATGTCACCAAGGCGGTCTCGGACATCAAAGGCGGAAAGATCAACTTTCGGGTGGACAAGCAGGCCAACCTGCACCTGGTCATCGGCAAGGCGTCGTTCGCGACCGAGAAGCTGGTGGAGAACTACGCGGCCGCGCTGGACGAGGTCCTGCGCGCCAAACCGTCGGCCGCCAAGGGTCGCTACCTGAAGAAGATCACCGTGTCCACCACGATGGGGCCCGGCATCCCGGTCGACCCCAACCGTGTCCGCAACCTGCTCGTAGACGACCAGGCGGCGGCGGCCACGGCCTGATCCGGCCCTGGGGGACGCGGTGTGCACCGCGCCGCGGTGCTGTTCTATCCTGGAACCAGTTCCACCGAAGACCGCTGGCCGTCCGTGCTCCCCGATGTCATCTGATCTTGACGTCATCCGATTGCGATGGCATCGGAGTGCACGAACCGAAGGCCCCGTGAGATGCGGGCGACCCGCGCAGGAGGACGAGGCATCTTCCGGGCTGCGCCGTGCGCCGTCCGTTCGCCCCGCCCGTGCCTCGTGTGCTGGGTGGCTCATGGTCTCCGCGGGATCGTCGTCCCGGTCGGCACGTGCGCCGGTGCCGGTGCACGCGATATCTACCCCAGACAGGAGGCGACCCATGGCCAGGACCGACAAGGTCGACACCGTCGCCGAGATCGCGAGCCGGTTCCGCGCAGCCTCGGCTGCGGTCGTGACCGAGTACCGCGGGCTCTCCATGACCCAGCTGACCCAGCTGCGCCGGGCACTGGGAGAGAGCGCCACCTACCGGGTCGCCAAGAACACCCTCGTCACCCGCGCTGCGCAGGACGCGGGTCTCGACGGCCTGGACGAGCTGTTCGTCGGCCCGACCGCGATCGCGTTCGTCGAGGGTGAAGCGGTCGACGCGGCCAAGGCCCTGCGGGACTTCGCCCGCGACCATCGGGCGCTGGTCATCAAGGGCGGCTACATGGACGGCCGTCCGCTGTCCGTCGCCGAGGTCAACCAGATCGCGGACCTCGACTCCCGCGAGGTGCTGCTCGCCAAGCTGGCGGGTGCCATGAAGGGCAACCTCGCGAAGGCCGCCGGTCTGTTCAACGCGCCCGCCTCGCAGGTGGCCCGGCTGGCTGCCGCGCTGCAGGAGAAGAAGGCCGCCGCCGAGTCCGGTTCGGCCGCCACCGGCTGACCCCCGCTCGTGCCGGCCCGACCGGCACCGGCGAATATCATCGCAGAAGAGAAGGAGAACCGCCACCATGGCGAAGCTGTCCACCGACGAGCTGCTCGACGCGTTCAAGGAGATGACGCTGCTTGAGCTGTCGGAGTTCGTGAAGCAGTTCGAGGAGACCTTCGAGGTCACTGCCGCCGCGCCGGTTGCCGTGGCGGCCGCCGGTGGTGCCGGCGGCGGGGACGGCGCAGTGCCGGCGGCCGAGGAGAAGGACGAGTTCACCGTCGTCCTCGACGCCGCGGGCGACAAGAAGATCCAGGTCATCAAGGTGGTGCGCGAGGTCGTGTCGGGTCTCGGCCTCAAGGAGGCCAAGGACCTGGTGGAGAGCGCCCCCAAGCCGATCCTGGAGAGTGTCCCCAAGGACCAGGCCGACTCGGCCAAGGCCAAGCTCGAGGAGGCCGGCGCGAAGGTCAGCCTCAGCTAGTCTGGCTGCATCATGCTGACGTCGATCGCCCTGAAGTCGACCGTCCCGAAGTCGACAGTCCGTCACCCGTGCTCGGCGAACGGGAGGCCGCTGCGATTCGCACTCGTGGTCGTCACAGTGCTCGCGGTCCTCGCCGGTGGCACGGCGGGCTGGTTCGGGGCCTCGTGGTTCCGGGCGGCGCACAGCGAGTCGATCGAGCTCGCGGTCGAGCGGGACACCGTGCTGCGCGATGCCCGGCAGGCCGCGATCAACCTGACCACCCTCGATCCAGTCCGGATCGAGGAGAGCCTGAGCCTGTGGCAGGGATCGGTGACGGGTCCGCTCGCCGAGGAGGTCGGCAGCAACCGGGAGAACTACGCTCGCATGATCAGTGAGCGCAGGAGCCGGAGCGAGTCGAAGGTGATCGATGCTGCGGTCGCGGAGCTGGATGTCCGGCAGGGGACGGCGCAGGTGCTCGTCGGCCTGGACGTCACGATCACTCCTGAGCAGGGGGAACGCGCTTTGTCCCAGCAGCGACTGCAGCTGCAGATGACCCGGTCCGACGCCGGCTGGAAGGCCAGCGGCATCAACCCGGTTGGACCGTAGCCCGGACCGCTCAGGAGAGGGCCACCAGCCGTGTCAGCTGCCAGCCGCGCCACCGCCGCCCGCACGTCGCGGCTGGCGGGGCGTCCACCGGCGACCGCCGCTCTCGTCGCCCTGCTCGCGGTTGTGATCATCGCCACCGGGCTGGCGGTATGGTTCCGTGGCGAGGCGGAGCAGCTGTGGAACCGGGCGGGAAACGACGCCCTGGTGGATGTCGCCACCACCGCACAGGTCGTGAACGACGTCGACGAGGCTCTGGAAGCGGTGTACTCCTACGATGTCGCCCACCTCGACGAGAACGAGCGGACAACCCGCGAGTTGATCACCAAGGACTTCTCGGACGACTACCGGTTGCTCGTCGACGAGGTGCGCCAGCCCGCGCCGGACCAACCGGCGGCGGTCTCCGCCGTCGTGGCGAGCTCAGCGGTGAGGTTGCTCGACGGGGATCGGGCGATCGTGGTCGCCTTCATCAACCAGCGAGTCACCGGTGGCGTGAACGCCGAGCAGTTCGCCGTGCCGGCGCGGCTCACCGTCACCGCGGAACGGGTCGGTGATCGATGGATGATCGCTGCGATCGACGTCGTCTGACCTGCTTCCCGGCAGGTACGCTCCAGCGGGTGCGTCGGGCTGCCGATCGGTCGAGCCGATCGGCAGCGGACCCGCTGGCCGCGCCCACCCGACCACTGATCGAGCGCACCCTCTTGACGGAAGCGCCACCGCAGGTCACTCTAGAGACACGCTCGCGCCAGGTCCCCCAGCTGGCGTTGGACAGTCGCCGTCCTTCCGGCTAGACTGCTTCTTTGCGCTGTCCTCTCTCTGCCTACCCTCAGGCCAGGGTTCTGTCGGGCTGCGCATACACAACAGGCATACCACAACAGTATCGACAGCGCCGCGGGTCGTCTGCTCAGTGGACACGCACGGACGAGCACGGCTCGCAGCGCTCGGCAGCGCTAGTGTTCGGAAGGACGCATCTTGGCAGTCTCCCGCGCGACCAAGACCCCTGCTGCGAACAACTCCCCTGTAAGCAACAAGACCAACGGGCATCTCCCGGGAGCTCCCACCCGGGTCTCCTTCGCAAAGATCCGCGAGCCGCTCGAGGTACCCGACCTGCTCGATCTGCAGACCCAGTCGTTCCAGTGGCTGGTGGGTGCCGAGGAGTGGACGCGACGTCGCACCGAGGCGGGTGACGTGGATCCGAAGGGCGGTCTGGCGGAGATCCTCGAGGAGATCTCCCCGATCGAGGACTTCTCCGGCTCGATGTCGCTGTCCTTCTCCGACCCACGCTTCGACGAGGTCAAGGCCTCCGTGGAGGAGTGCAAGGACAAGGACATGACCTACGCGGCGCCGTTGTTCGTCACCGCGGAGTTCACCAACAACAACACCGGCGAGATCAAGTCACAGACGGTGTTCATGGGTGACTTCCCCGTCATGACGGGGAAGGGCACCTTCATCATCAACGGCACCGAGCGCGTGGTCGTCTCGCAGCTGGTGCGGTCCCCCGGCGTCTACTTCGACCACGGCGTCGACAAGGCGACCGACAAGGACGTCTACAGCGTCAAGATCATCCCGAGTCGGGGTGCCTGGCTGGAGTTCGACGTCGACAAGCGGGACACCGTCGGCGTGCGAATCGACCGCAAGCGCCGGCAGCCCGTCACCGTGCTGCTCAAGGCGCTCGGCTGGACCACCGAGCAGATCGCGGAGCGCTTCGCGCACTCCGAGACGCTGCTCTCGACCCTGGAGAAGGACCACACCGGGGGCCCGGACGAGGCGCTGCTGGACATCTACCGGAAGCTGCGCCCGGGCGAGCCGCCGACCCGGGAGAGCGCGCAGACCCTGCTGGAGAACCTGTTCTTCAAGGTGAAGCGCTACGACCTCGCGAAGGTCGGCCGCTACAAGGTCAACAAGAAGCTGGGCCTGGCCACGCCGCACACGTCTGGTGTCCTCACCGAGGAGGACATCGTCACGACGATTGACTACCTGGTGCGGCTGCACGCGGGCGAGGACTCGATGCCGGCGGCGGCCGGGCCAGAGGGTGCGGTGGTCCCCGTCGAGACCGACGACATCGACCACTTCGGCAACCGCCGGTTGCGCACCGTGGGTGAGCTGATCCAGAACCAGATCCGGGTCGGCCTGTCCCGCATGGAGCGGGTCGTGCGCGAGCGGATGACCACCCAGGACGTCGAGGCGATCACGCCGCAGACTCTGATCAACATCCGCCCGGTGGTGGCGGCGATCAAGGAGTTCTTCGGGACCTCGCAGCTGTCCCAGTTCATGGACCAGACCAACCCGCTCGCCGGTCTGACCCACAAGCGCCGGCTCTCGGCGCTGGGACCGGGCGGGCTGTCCCGGGAGCGAGCCGGGTTCGAGGTCCGTGACGTGCACCCGTCGCACTACGGCCGGATGTGCCCGATCGAGACCCCGGAGGGCCCGAACATCGGCCTGATCGGGTCGCTGTCCTCCTACGCTCGGGTCAACCCGTTCGGCTTCATCGAGACGCCCTACCGCAAGGTCGTCGAGGGCCGGGTCACCGAGCAGATCGACTACCTGACCGCGGACGAGGAGGACCGGCACGTCAAGGCGCAGGCGAACGCCCCGATCGACGACGACGGGCACTTCGTCGAGGAGCGGGTGCTGGTCCGGCGCAAGGGTGGCGAGGTCGACTACATCGACCCGCACGGCGTCGACTACATGGACGTCTCGCCCCGGCAGATGGTGTCGGTCGCGACCGCGATGATCCCGTTCGTCGAGCACGACGACGCCAACCGCGCGTTGATGGGCGCCAACATGCAGCGCCAGGCGGTGCCGCTGCTGCGCAGCTCGTCCCCGCTGGTCGGCACCGGCATGGAGCTGCGGGCGGCGGTGGACGCCGGGGACGTGGTGGTGGCGGACAAGGCGGGCGTGGTCGAGGAGCTGTGCGCCGACTACGTCACGGTGATGGCCGACGACGGCACCCGCCGGACGTACCGGATGCACAAGTTCCACCGTTCCAACCAGGGCACCTGCACCAACCAGCGTCCGGTCGTGGCCGAGGGGGCTCGGGTCGAGGTCGGTCAGGTGATCGCCGACGGGCCGTGCACCGAGGACGGCGAGATGGCCCTGGGCAAGAACCTGATGGTGGCAGTCATGCCGTGGGAGGGACACAACTACGAGGATGCGATCATCCTGTCCCAGCGCCTGGTGCAGGACGACGTGCTCACCTCGATCCACATCGAAGAGCACGAGATCGACGCCCGGGACACCAAGCTCGGTGCCGAGGAGATCACCCGGGACATCCCGAACGTCTCCGAGGAAGTGCTGGCGGACCTCGACGAGCGCGGCATCATCCGGATCGGTGCCGAGGTGCAGGCCGGTGACATCCTGGTTGGCAAGGTGACCCCGAAGGGGGAGACCGAGCTGACGCCGGAGGAGCGGTTGCTGCGCGCGATCTTCGGTGAGAAGGCCCGCGAGGTGCGGGACACCTCGCTGAAGGTCCCGCACGGGGAGACCGGCAAGGTCATCGGCATCCGGGTGTTCTCCCGCGAGGACGAGGACGAGCTGCCCCCCGGCGTGAACGAGCTGGTCCGGGTCTACGTCGCGCAGAAGCGCAAGATCCAGGACGGGGACAAGCTGGCCGGTCGCCACGGTAACAAGGGCGTCATCGGCAAGATCCTCCCCGTCGAGGACATGCCCTTCCTGGCCGACGGCACCCCGGTCGACATCATCCTCAACACCCACGGGGTGCCGCGCCGGATGAACGTCGGGCAGGTGCTCGAGCTGCACCTCGGCTGGCTCGCCTCGCAGGGGTGGAAGGTTGAGTGCGGGCCGGGCGGGGAGCTGCCTCAGTGGGCGAACCGGATGGCCGAGGAGGTCCGTGAGGTTGCGCCGGGCACCCGGACGGCGACGCCGGTGTTCGACGGTGCCCGCGAGCACGAGATCACCGGCCTGCTCTCCTCGACGCTGCCCAACCGGGACGGCGACCAGCTCGTCGGATCCGACGGCAAGGCGCAGCTGTTCGACGGGCGCTCCGGCGAGCCCTACCCGTACCCCATCGCGGTCGGCTACATGTACATCATCAAGCTGCTGCACCTGGTCGACGACAAGATCCACGCCCGGTCCACCGGCCCGTACTCGATGATCACTCAGCAGCCGCTGGGCGGCAAGGCGCAGTTCGGTGGCCAGCGCTTCGGCGAGATGGAGTGCTGGGCGATGCAGGCCTACGGCGCGGCGTACACGCTGCAGGAGCTGCTGACGATCAAGTCCGACGACGTGCTCGGGCGGGTGAAGGTGTACGAAGCGATCGTCAAGGGCGAGAACATCCCCGAGCCGGGGATCCCCGAGTCGTTCAAGGTCCTGCTCAAGGAGCTGCAGTCGCTGTGCCTCAACGTCGAGGTGCTCTCCAGCGACGGTGCGGCGATCGAGATGCGGGACTCCGACGACGAGGACCTGGAGCGGGCGGCCGCCAACCTCGGCATCAACCTGAACCGCCCCGAGGCGCCCTCCGTGGACGACGTCGTCCAGTAGGAGCGACCTGACCCCCACTGAGACCTGCTTGCAGGGTCGAAGCATCAGATCTGAGACCTGCGTGCAGGGTCGAAGCCCCAGAACCAGTTCCACCCTCGACCCCAGGGGAGAAGGAAACCGACGTGCTCGACGTCAATTTCTTCGATGAGCTCCGCATCGGCCTGGCCACCGCGGACGACATCCGCCAGTGGTCCTTCGGCGAAGTGAAGAAGCCCGAAACCATCAACTACCGCACTCTCAAGCCGGAGAAGGACGGCCTCTTCTGCGAGAAGATCTTCGGCCCGACCCGGGACTGGGAGTGCTACTGCGGCAAGTACAAGAGGGTCCGTTTCAAGGGCATCATCTGCGAGCGCTGCGGGGTGGAGGTCACCCGCGCGAAGGTCCGGCGGGAGCGGATGGGGCACATCGAGCTGGCCGCGCCGGTCACCCACATCTGGTACTTCAAGGGGGTGCCGAGCCGGTTGGGTTACCTGCTCGACCTGGCGCCCAAGGATCTCGAAAAGATCATCTACTTCGCGGCCTACGCGATCACCTCGGTGGACAGCGAGGCCCGGCACAACGACCAGCCCACCCTCGAGAGCGAGATGGGCGTCGAGCGCAAGCGGGTCGAGGACCTCCGGGACGCCGACATCGAGGCACGCGCCCAGAAGCTGGAGACCGACCTCGCCGAGCTGGAGGCCGAGGGCGCGAAGAGCGACGTCCGCCGCAAGGTGAAGGAGGGCGGCGAGCGGGAGATGCGCCAGCTGCGCGACCGCGCGCAGCGCGAGCTGGACCGCCTCGGCGAGATCTGGGACACCTTCACCAAGCTCGACGTCGGCCAGCTGGTCGTCGACGAGCTGCTCTACCGCGAGCTCTACGACCGCTACGGTGACTACTTCTCCGGTTCCATGGGTGCCGAGGCGATCCAGAAGCTGGTCAGCACCTTCGACATCGACGCCGAGGCCGACAACCTGCGCGAGACGATCCGCTCGGGCAAGGGGCAGAAGAAGCTCCGTGCGCTCAAGCGGCTCAAGGTCGTCGCGGCGTTCCAGGCCACCCGCAACAACCCGCACGGGATGGTGCTGGACTGCGTGCCGGTGATCCCGCCGGACCTGCGTCCGATGGTGCAGCTCGACGGTGGCCGCTTCGCCACCTCGGACCTCAACGACCTGTACCGCCGGGTGATCAACCGGAACAACCGGCTGAAGCGGCTCATCGACCTCGGCGCGCCCGAGATCATCGTGAACAACGAGAAGCGGATGCTGCAGGAGGCCGTCGACGCGCTGTTCGACAACGGCCGTCGCGGCCGGCCGGTGACCGGGCCGGGCAACCGCCCGCTCAAGTCGCTGTCCGACCTGCTCAAGGGCAAGCAGGGCCGGTTCCGCCAGAACCTGCTCGGCAAGCGCGTCGACTACTCGGGCCGGTCGGTCATCGTGGTCGGCCCACAACTCGAGCTGCACCAGTGCGGGCTGCCCAAGCAGATGGCACTGGAGCTGTTCAAGCCGTTCGTGATGAAGCGGCTGGTGGACCTCAACCACGCCCAGAACATCAAGTCCGCCAAGCGGATGGTCGAGCGGCAGCGCGGCCAGGTGTGGGACGTCCTCGAAGAGGTCATCGCCGAGCACCCGGTGCTGCTGAACCGGGCGCCGACGCTGCACCGCCTCGGCATCCAGGCCTTCGAGCCGCAGCTGGTCGAGGGCAAGGCCATCCAGATCCACCCGCTCGTCTGCACCGCGTTCAACGCGGACTTCGACGGTGACCAGATGGCGGTGCACCTGCCGCTGTCCGCCGAGGCGCAGGCCGAGGCCCGGGTGCTGATGCTCTCGTCCAACAACATCCTGTCCCCGGCGTCGGGCCGGCCGCTGGCCATGCCGAGCCTCGACCTGGTCACCGGCCTGTACCACCTGTGCCGGGTGGTCGAAGGCTCCACTGGCGAGGGCAAGTCCTTCTCCTCGCCGGCCGAGGCGATCATGGCGCTGGATCGCGGCACCATCGCGCTGCAGGCCGTGGTGCGGATCAAGATGCCCGACGGCGTCCCACCCCAGAACGAGGAGACCCGCCTGCGGGAGACACAGGGCTGGGAGCCGGGCAAGCCGTGGATCGCCGAGACGACGATCGGGCGGGTGCTGTTCAACGACCTGCTGCCCGAGGACTACCCGTTCGTCAACGAGCCGATGCCGAAGGCCCGGCAGGCCGCGATCGTCAACGACCTCGCCGAGCGGTACCCCATGGTGGCCGTGGCGCGGACCCTGGACCGGCTCAAGGAAGCCGGTTTCCACTGGGCGACCCGCTCCGGGGTCACCGTGGCCATCGACGACGTCGTGGTTCCCGAGTCCAAGCAGGCCATCCTGGACAGCTACGAGGCCAAGGCGGACCAGGTGGAGAAGCGCTACCAGCGCGGCGTGCTCTCCCACGCCGAGCGCAACGTCGAGCTGGTGAAGATCTGGACCCAGGCGACCGAGGAGGTCGCCCAGGCGATGGAGGAGAACTTCAAGGAGGACAACCCGATCTTCATGCTGGTGAAGGCGGGGGCGGCGGGCAGCATGACCCAGATCCGCAGTCTCGCCGGCATGCGGGGGCTGGTCTCCAACCCGAAGGGCGACTTCATCCCGCGGCCGATCAAGGCCAACTTCCGCGAGGGTCTGTCCGTGCTGGAGTACTTCATCGCCACGCACGGCGCCCGCAAGGGGCTGGCAGACACCGCGCTGCGGACGGCCGACTCCGGTTACCTGACCCGGCGGCTGGTGGACGTCTCGCAGGACGTCATCGTGCGGGAGACCGACTGCGGCACCGACCGGGGCATCCAGATGACGGTGGCCGTTCCCGGTCTCGACGGGACGCTCCAGCGTGACCAGTTCGTGGAGACCAGCCTCTATGCTCGGAGCACCGCCGAAGACGCACTGGACGCGGCGGGCTCGGTGGTGCTGCCGCGGGGTGCGGACCTGGGCGATCCGGCGATCGAGGCGCTGGTCGCCGCGGGAGTGCTGAAGGTGAAGGTGCGCTCGGTGCTCACCTGCGAGTCGGCCGAGGGGGTGTGCGCGGTCTGCTACGGCCGCTCACTGGCCACCGGCAAGCTCGTCGACGTCGGCGAAGCGGTGGGTATCGTGGCCGCCCAGTCGATCGGTGAGCCCGGTACGCAGCTGACCATGCGGACGTTCCACACCGGTGGCGTGGCCGGGGACGACATCACCACCGGCCTGCCCCGGGTGCAGGAGCTGTTCGAGGCGCGGGTGCCCAAGGGCATGGCTCCGATCGCGGACGCCGACGGCCGGGTGTCCATCGAGGATGGTGAGAAGTTCTGGAAGATCACCATCACTCCGGACGACGGCGGCGAGGAGATCGTCTACGACAAGCTGTCCAAGCGGCAGCGGCTCGCGGTGCACGCCGAGGGCGGTTCGGAGCGCCAGCTCGCCGACGGTGACCGCGTCACGGTCGGGCAGATGCTGCTCGAGGGCGTGGTGGACCCGCACGAGGTGCTGCGCGTGATGGGTCCCCGGGAGGTGCAGCTGCACCTGGTCCGCGAGGTCCAGGAGGTGTACCGCTCCCAGGGTGTCAAGATTCACGACAAGCACATCGAGACGATCGTCCGGCAGATGCTCCGCCGGGTGACGATCATCGACTCGGGCGCCACCGAGTTCCTGCCCGGGGCGCTGGTGCAGCGCAGCGAGTTCGAGTCGGAGAACAAGCGTCTCGTGTCCGAGGGCGGCGAGCCGGCCGCCGGCCGTCCGGTGCTGATGGGAATCACCAAGGCGTCGCTCGCGACAGAGTCGTGGCTGTCCGCGGCCTCGTTCCAGGAGACGACGAAGATCCTCACCGACGCCGCGATCAACGGCAAGAGCGACAAGCTCGTCGGCCTGAAGGAGAACGTGATCATCGGCAAGCTGATCCCGGCCGGCACCGGGATCAACCGGTACCGCAACATCCAGGTGCAGCCGACCGAGGAGGCACGGGCCGCGGCGTACGCGATCCCGTCCTACGACGACGGCTATTACTCGCCGGACGTGTTCGGCACCGGGACCGGGGCAGCCGTCCCGCTGGACGACTACGACTTCGGTCGCGACTTCCGCTAATCGCCCGAGGCAGCTGAGGGCGGGTGGTCTTCGGATCACCCGCCCTCAGCTCGTCGGCGTGCTGGTAGATGGAAGTCCGCTTCGGCTGGGTGATGGCGCTTCCGCATGCCACTCCCCGCGTCCGCGGGTAGCCTGTTGCGACGATGGCACCGGCACTGTTCTCGTTCCGCTTCTCCCCGGCTTACCTGCTGGCGGGCCTCCCGTTCGGCATCACACCGCGGACCGCAAGGGTGCAGGTGGACGCCGGGGAGTTCGCCATCCGTTTCGGCTGGTGGCGGCTGCGCACGCCGGTGGCCAACATCGTCGGGACCGTCGTCACCGGACCCTTCGGCTTCCTGCGGACTGCCGGGCCGGCGCACCTGTCGATCGCCGACCTCGGGCTCACCTGCGCCACCAACGGTGAGCGCGGCCTGTGCGTCCGCTTCGCGGAGCCGGTCAGCGGCATCGCACCGTTCGGCTTGCTGCGACACCCAGCGGTGACGGTGACCGTCGCCGAGCCTGAGCGGCTCGCCGCGCTCCTCGCCGAGCTGCGATAGCTCCAACGACGACAACTCCAACGGCACCGTTCTGTTGACCTCTACTCAACTGGAGGTTCTACCCTCGGCAGCAGCTCGAGCTGGTGGTGCGCCGAGCCCGAAGGAGAGGAGCAGGCATGCCCGTCCAGCTGAACCACACCATCGTCTCGGCACACGACAAGCAGGTGTCGGCGGATTTCATGGCCGAGATCCTCGGCCTCTCGACCCCAGCACCGTTCGGCCCGTTCATGATGGTCCAGGCGGACAACGAGGTCACCCTCGACTTCATCGACTCCGGGGGAGAGATCGTTCCGCAGCACTACGCCTTCCTGGTCAGCGAGAGCGAGTTCGACGAGATCTTCGCCCGGATCCGCGAGCGCGGGCTCTCGTACTGGGCCGATCCCTACCATCGTGAGCCCGGGGAGATCAACACCCGGGACGGTGGGCGTGGCTTGTACTTCGACGACCCGGACGGCCACAACCTCGAGATCCTGACTCGCGCGTACGGCAGCGGCCAGTAACAGACAGCGGTCAGGGGCCGCCGCGCAGGCCCGGTGGCGACGTGCCGTCTACCATCAGTATCGACGCACTCGGCGCTGCCCGCGCAGCGTGCCCTTCAGCCCGGACGAGCACCTCGAGTCAGCCAGGAGGTAGTTGTGACGGCTGTCGCGCCCCCGCCGGTCGCTACGCGTCCCTACCCGGCACGTGTCCCGGTCAAGGGGTCGTTCCTGCTGCGGATGTTCGCCACCACCGACCACAAGGTGATCGGAAACCTGTACCTGGTCACGTCGTTCGCCTTCTTCATGATCGGCGGCGCGATGGCCATGTTCATCCGCGCCGAGCTGGCGCGCCCGGGGCTGCAGGTGCTGTCGGAAGAGCAGTACAACCAGATGTTCACCATGCACGGCACGATCATGCTGCTGCTCTACGCCACCCCGATCCTGTTCGGGTTCGCGAACGCCATCATGCCGCTGCAGATCGGCTCGCCGGACGTGGCCTTCCCCCGGTTGAACGCGTTGTCCTTCTGGCTGTTCGCCTTCGGTGGGGTCATGGTGCTGTCCGGGTTCCTCACCCCGGGTGGTGCCGCGGACTTCGGCTGGTTCGCCTACACCCCGCTCTCCGATGCCATCCACTCTCCGGGCGCCGGTGCGGACCTGTGGATCTTCGGTCTGGTGCTGGCCGGTTTGGGCACCATCCTCGGCGGCGTCAACATGGTCACCACGATCGTGTGCCTGCGCGCGCCGGGGATGACCATGTTCCGGATGCCGATCTTCACCTGGAACATCCTCATCACCTCGCTGCTGGTGCTGCTGGCGTTCCCGATCCTCACTGCCGCATTGCTCGGCCTGGCGGCCGACCGGCACCTCGGGGCGCACGTGTTCGACCCGGCCAACGGCGGGGCGATCCTCTGGCAGCACCTGTTCTGGTTCTTCGGCCACCCCGAGGTCTACATTGTCGCGCTGCCGTTCTTCGGGATCATCACCGAGGTCATCCCGGTGTTCAGCCGCAAGCCGCTGTTCGGCTACAAGGGCATGGTCTTCGCGACGATCTCGATCGCGACGCTGTCGATGGTGGTGTGGGCGCACCACATGTACGCCACCGGCGCGGTGCTGCTGCCATTCTTCGCGTTCACCACGTTCCTGATCGCGGTGCCGACCGGGATCAAGTTCTTCACCTGGATCGGCACCATGTGGCGCGGGCAGCTCACCTTCGAGACGCCGATGCTGTTCTCCATCGGCTTCCTCGTCACGTTCCTGCTCGGCGGGCTCACCGGCGTGCTGCTGGCCTCACCGCCGATCGACTTCCACGTGGCGGACACCTACTTCGTGGTGGCCCACTTCCACTACGTGCTCTACGGCACGATCGTGTTCGCCACCTTCGCTGGCATCTACTTCTGGTTCCCGAAGATCACCGGTCGGATGCTCGACGAGGCGTGGGGCAAGCTGCACTTCTGGGCCACCTTCGTCGGGTTCCACCTCACCTTCCTGGTGCAGCACTGGGTGGGCAACGAGGGCATGCCGCGCCGCTTCGCGGACTACCTGCCCAGCGACGGGTTCACCACGCTGAACACGGTGTCGTCGATCGGGGCGTTCGTGCTCGGCGCGTCGACGCTGCCTTTCATCTGGAACGTCTTCAAGAGCTACCGCTATGGCGCGGTGGTGACCGTGGACGACCCGTGGGGATACGGAAACTCGCTGGAGTGGGCCACGTCGTGCCCGCCGCCGCGGCACAACTTCACCGAGCTGCCCCGGATCCGCTCCGAGCGGCCCGCGTTCGAGCTGCACTACCCGCACATGGTGGAGCGCTTCCGCGACGAGGCGCACGTCGGGGCCAAGAAGGAGGATCCCGCGGCCCCTTCGGAGGTCGTCGCGCAGGCCGTCGAGGACCAACCGTCCGGCGGCGACGACCCACGCAGCAAGTGAGCCGCGGGATCCCCACTTCGGTCCTCGTCACCATCACCGGGCCGGACAAGCCCGGCGTCAGCTCCGTGTTGTTCGCCGCCCTGACCCGGCACGCCGTGGATCACCATTTACTCGACGTCGAGCAGGTGGTGATCCACGGCCGGCTCGTGCTCGCGGTGCTGGTGACGACCGGGGCGGATCCGGAGGAACTGCGGGAGTCGATCGAGCAGGCGATGGCCGGCATCGGGATGCAGGTCGAGGTCGAGATCGGAGCGCGGACCCTGGGGTTGTCGCGGCGCGGGTCCAGCCACGTGGTGCTGGTGCTCGGCCGGCCGGTCACCGCCCGGGCGTTCACCGAGACCGCCCGGGCGCTGGCCGCGATGAACATCAACATCGACAACATCCGGCGGGTGGCAGACTACCCGGTCACCTGCCTGGAGCTGCAGGTGTCCGTTGCCCGGGACGACGCCGCCACCGACGCCGCACTGCGCGCCACCCTGGTCGAGGTGGCGGCCCGGGGAGGGGTCGACATCGCCGTGGAGCGGGCGGGCATCGCCCGACGTGCCAAGCGGCTCGTGGTGTTCGACGTCGACTCGACGCTCGTGCAGGGCGAGGTGATCGAGGTGCTCGCTGAGCATGCCGGGTGCGCGGAACAGGTGCGGGCGATCACCGAGGCCGCGATGCGCGGTGAGCTGGGCTTCGCGGAGGCGCTGCATGCCCGCGTCGCGCTGTTGGCGGGGCTGCCCACCACGGTGCTGGACGAGGTGGCGGGGGAGCTGGAGCTGATGCCCGGTGCGCGCACGACGATCCGGACGCTCAGGCGCCTCGGGTTCACCTGCGGCGTCGTCTCCGGCGGCTTCACCCGCGTGGTGCAACCCCTCGCCGAGGAGCTGGGGCTGGACTTCTGCATCGCCAACGAGCTCGAGGTGGTCGGCGGCGTGCTCACCGGCCGGGTGCTCGGCCCGGTGGTGGACCGCGCCGAGAAGGCCGCGGCGCTGCGCCGGGCCGCCGACCGGTTCGAGGTGCCGCTGGCCCAGTGCGTCGCGGTGGGAGACGGGGCGAACGACATCGATATGCTCACCACCGCCGGGCTCGGGATCGCCTTCAACGCCAAGCCGGCGCTGCGGAAGGTCGCCGACACCGCGATCACGCACCCGTTCCTGGACGTGGTGCTGTTCGTGCTCGGGATCACCCGCGACGAGGTGGAGGCCGCGGACGCCGCGGACGGAGTGCTGCGCCGGGTGCCCATCCCGTGAGCGCCGCGCCGCAGCGGACCCTCCGGGCAATCGTCTCGCGACTGCAGCCGGCTCAGGACCGGAGACGACGCAGCGCCGCTCGCACCACCTCGGGGTCGGTGGTGGGCCAGAACGGCGCCAGTGAGGCGCGCAGGAAGCTGGCGTAGCGGGCGGTGACCAGCCGCGGGTCGAGGATCGCCACCACGCCGCGGTCCTCGGTGGACCGGAGCAGCCGGCCGGTGCCCTGGGCAAGCAACAGAGCCGCATGGGTCGCCGCGACGGCGAGGAACCCGTTGCCGCCGCGGGCGGCGACGGCGCGCTGGCGGGCCGAGGTGAGCGGGTCGTCCGGCCGCGGGAACGGGATCCGGTCCACCACCACCAGCGACAGCGAGGGCCCCGGCACGTCCACCCCCTGCCACAGCGAGAGCGTGCCGAACAGGCAGCTCGCCTCGTCCGCGGCGAACTGCTGGACGAGCAGCCCGGTGGCGTCGTCGCCCTGGCACAGGATGGGCACCTCGACGCGATCCCGCAGCACCTCGGTGGCCTGCTTGGCCGCGCGCATCGAGGAGAACAGCCCCAGCGTCCGCCCGCCCGCCGCGCTGACCAGCTCGGTGAGCTCGTCGAGGTAGGCGTCGGCGAGCCCGTCGCGACCCGGCGGGGGCAGGTGCGCGGCGGTGTAGAGGATCCCGGCCCGGCGGTGCTCGAACGGCGAGCCGGCGTCCAGCCCGGTCCAGCGGGGCCCGTCCTCGCCCGGCGGTGGTTTCTCGGTTGCCAGTTTCTCGGTGACCGTGCCCCGCGCCGGCGCGTCGGCGGGTGCCTGCGCCGGCAGGCCCCACTGCCGGGCCAGCGCGTCGAACGTCCCGCCCAGGGCGAGGGTGGCCGAGGTCAGCACCACCGTGCGCTCGGCGAACAGCCTGGCCCGCAGCAGGGCGCCGACGGCCAGCGGTGCGACCCGCAGCACCCGGCCCCGGACGGTCTCGTCACCGAGCCACACCACGTCGCGGCGCTCCGCCTCGTCGTCGGGGAATGCGGCGAGCACCCGCTCCGTGACGGAGTGCACCTGGTCCAGCAGGGCCAGCGCCAGCCGCCGGCCAGCGGCCGCGTCGGAGTCCTCCCGCCGCTCGCTGCCCAGCGCACTGATGCAGTCGTGCACGGCGTCGCGCACCGCGGCGAACCCGCCGGCGACACCGCGACCCAGGGTGTCCCACCGGCCGGGGGCGGCATCGGCCAGCAGTAGCGCGAGGCCGTCTCCGGTCTCGGCGAGCCGGTCCGCAACCCGCTGGTCCACCAGCCTGCCGCAGCGCCGGGCCGCGACGGCGACCATCGCCGACGTGAGCTCCTCCGTGGCCGCACCGGTGACCCGGTCCACCAGGTCGTGCGCCTCGTCGACGATCACCACGTGGTGCTCGGGCAGCACCGGGTGCTCGCCCATCGCATCGATCGCGAGCAGCGCGTGGTTGGTCACCACCACATCGGCCCGGCCGGCCTCGGCGCGGGCTAGCTCGGCGAAGCACTCCACGCCGGCAGGACAGCGGTGCGCCCCCAGACATTCCCGGGCACTGACCGACACCTGTCGCCAGGCCCGGTCGGCGACCCCGGGCACCAGCTCGTCGCGGTCCCCGGTCTCGGTCTGACCCGACCACTCGTGCAGCCGCGCGACCTGCTTGCCGAGCATGGAGGTAGGTGACGCCATCGACGCCGCCTCGAAGAGGTCCTCGCCGTCCTCGTCGGGGGCCCCGTTGCGAATCCGGTGCAGGCACAGGTAGTTACGGCGTCCCTTGAGGATCGCGAACGTCGGCGCGCGGCCGAGACGGGGCTCCAGCGCGGTGGCCAGCCGTGGCAGGTCCCGATCGACGAGCTGGCGTTGCAGGGCGATCGTCGCAGTCGCCACCACCACGGTCTGCTCGCGATCG
This sequence comes from Pseudonocardiaceae bacterium, assembly GCA_035640155.1. Lineage (GTDB taxonomy): Bacteria > Actinomycetota > Actinomycetes > Mycobacteriales > Pseudonocardiaceae > JALYQB01. The sequence continues at coordinate 15,443 of DASQWR010000092.1, read as the reverse complement.
ACCGCGTGCCTGATTGCGGGCACCAGGTAGGCCAGTGACTTGCCGGTGCCGGTGCCCGCCTGCACGGCCAGGTGCTCGCCGGTGCGGATCGCGCGCTGCACCGCCTCGGCCATCCGGACCTGTCCCGCGCGCTCGGTGCCGCCCAGCGCGGTCACCGCCTCGGACAGCAGGGCCGCGACGTCCGGCAGCGCGGTGGAGCGAGCGAGGGAGCGGGCGGGTGTGGTAGTGCGAGCGGGCACGGCCGCTGAGGCTACAGCTTCACGACGTCGAGGCCGGGCACGTCGTCCGTGGTCTCCGGAAGCATCTCGCGGAGGTCGTCGAGCAGCCCACAGTCGGCTTGCACGGCCACGAGCTCCTCCCAGGTGAGGTAAGGCCGCCGACGCGGGAACGGCACCAGCTGGGCCACCGGACGGCCGCTGACCGTCACGGGAAGCCGCTCGCCCTCCTCGACGCGACGGAGCACGGCACTGGTCTCGTTGCGCAGCTCCCGCAGCGGAATCTCCCGCAGGGGGATCTCGGTCACTTCCCAGGGGTAGCTGTTGTGCGACGACTGTGGCTCAGCCGGGCTCTGGCTCCACGACGACGCCGCTGTGCTCCAGCTCCGCGATCGCCGCAGCCTCGTCGCCAGGATGCAGGTTGACGAAGCGGGTGGCCGCCAGCGGCACCATCACCTCGTACCCGAGCCGGACCGCGTCCAGCGCGGTCTCCTTCACGCACACGTCACCCGCGAGGCCGGTCACCACCACCCGCCGCACCCGCGCCTCCTCGAGCAGCGTGGCGAGCAGGGTTGCCGACGTGGCCCCCGATACTGGATCCCGCACCGAGAAGCCCGAGTAGCCGTCCTCCCCGCCGGTGCCCTTGCGCACCACCGGCCCCGCGACCGGAAGGTCGGGATGCAGCTGCGCGCCCCAGGTGTCGCGCACGCAGTGCACCGGCCACACCCCGCCCTCGGTGACGAAGTGCGGGGTGGACGGCGGGTGCCAGTCCTGGGTGTAGAACACCGGCGACCCGGACTCCCACGCCGCGTGCACCTCGTCGGACACCACGGGCACCACCTGCTCCCCGCCGGGCACGTACAGCCCGCCGGCGGGGTCGGCGAAGTCGTTCTGCACGTCGACGACGAGCAACGCCACCACCGGGGTGTACCGCACCATCACGCCTCCTCAGTTCAAGGAACCCTTCAGCTCAGGAAGACCGTGGGAATGGCCGGCTCGCCGCGGGAGAGCTTCAGGCCCTCCCAGGGCACGCTGCGCAGCCCGTCGCGCAGCCGCTGCCGGCCCTGCTCCAGGGTCGCCGCCGTGGCGACTGGTTCCCCGCTCCGCAGCAGCGACACGGTCAGCATCCGGTCGTGCTCGCCGGGCTCTGGTGCGGTGCGGTACACCACTTCCTCGACGGCGGTGCCGCTCGGCTTGTGCCGGCGCAGCGCGGCCTTGTGCCCGCCGCGGGACTCCTTGGCCGAGCTGCGCTTGGCCACCGGCCGCCCGTCCACCTCGACCAGCTTGTAGATCATGCCAGCGGTCGGCGCGCCGGAGCCGGTCACCAGCGAGGTCCCCACCCCGTAGCCGTCGACGGGTTCGGCGCGCAGCGCCGCGATGGCGTGCTCGTCGAGGTCCCCGGACAGCACGATCTTCGTGTCGCGGGCGCCCAGCGCGTCGAGCTGCTCGCGGGCCTGCCGGGCCAGCTCCCCGAGGTCACCGGAGTCGATCCGGACCGCGCCGAGAGAGGGCCCTGCCACCTCGATCGCGGTCGCGATCCCAGCCGTGATGTCGTAGGTGTCGACCAGCAGCGTGGTGCCGGTGCCCAGCGCCGCGACCTGCGCCCGGAAGGCGTCCGCCTCGGTGTCGTGCAGCAGGGTGAACGCGTGCGCGGCGGTGCCGGTGGTCGGGACGCCGTAGCACGCACCCGCCTCCAGGTTGGAGGTCGCGGTGAAGCCGGCGAGGTAGGCGGCGCGGGCGGCGTCCACCGCGGCCCGCTCGTGGGTGCGGCGTCCTCCCATCTCCACCAGCGAGCGTCCCGCGGCCGCGGTCACCATCCGCGCCGCGGCGGAGGCGACTGCGCAGTCGTGGTTGAGGATCGAGAGCACCACCGTCTCGAGCACCACCGTCTCCGCGAACGTTCCCGTGACGGTGAGCACCGGGGAGCCGGAGAAGTACAGCTCGCCCTCCGGGTACCCTTCGACGTCGCCGCTGAACCGGTAGCCGGCCAGATGGTCGAGTGTCCGCCCGTCGAGCACTGGTTCCAGTGCGGCGAGCTGGGCCTTGCCGAATCGGAAGCAGGAGATCGCCTCGAGGACCCGAGCGGTTCCCGCCACCACCCCGTAGCGCCGGCCCTCGGGCAGCCGCCGGGCGAACACCTCGAAGCTGCACCGCCGCTGGGCCGAGCCGTCCGCCAGGGCGCCGGCCAGCATGGTCAGCTCGTACTGGTCGGTGAGCAGGGCGGTGCTCTCGAGCATGGCGGCAAGCCTATGGTCCGGGTACCCGGGATCGGTGAGACCTGCGGGCAGGGTCGATGCGTGGGTTCTGTCAGCACGTCTGGGACCATGGGTGCCATGACCACACCCGCCGAGCTGGAGCAGACCCAGGTCGACCCGGTGGTGGACGAGCTCGGCGTCGAGGACCGCCCGTGGCTGACGATCGTCTGGAACGACCCGGTCAACCTGATGTCGTACGTGACCTACGTGTTCCAGAAGCTCTTTGGCTACAGCCGGGACAAGGCGACGGCGCTGATGCTCGACGTGCACCACAAGGGCCGCGCCGTGGTGACCAGCGGGTCGAAGGACAAGGTGGAGGCCGACGTGGCGAAGCTGCACGCAGCCGGCCTGTGGGCGACCATGCAGCGCGACGCATGAAGGGCCGCGACACATGAAGGGCCGCGACACATGAAGGGTTGGGACCGGCGCCGTGGGTACGTGGTGACCGAGCTCGACCCGTCGGAGGCGGCGCTGCTGCGGGGGCTCGTCGGGCAGGTGCGCGACATGCTCGGCGCGCGCGCAGCGGAGTCGCCGAGCGACGAGCTGGCCGAGCTCACCGGGATGACCACCGGCCCCGCCACGCCGCCGGAGGACCGGGTGCTCGCCCGGCTGCTGCCCGATTTCTCCCGCGAGGACGAGGGCCTGTCCGGTGGCATGCGCTCGCTGCACGAGCCTGAGCTGCTGGCCGCGAAGGACGGTGTGGCGGGCGTGGTGCTGGAGACCTGCCCGGTCTCCGGCGGGCGGGTGCGGCTCACCCCGGAACAGGCCGCGGCGTGGCTCTCCGCGCTCAACGACGTCCGGCTCGCGCTGGGCACTACCCTCGAGGTCAGCGAGGACATGCCCGATGAGCTCCCGCCCGAGGATCCGCGCGCGTCGCACCTGCCGGTGTACCACTGGCTCACCTGGGTCCAGGAGTCGCTGATCCAGGCCATCGCAGAATGATCACCGAACCGCGGCGGCGGAACTACCCCGGAGGTCGTGATGGACTGCCCGAACGGCGACGAGACGAAGCGTACGACTGTTCGAGCTCGACTGGGATCGGCCACAACACCCCAGCGGCGAGCCGTGCGGCCCACCAGCCACGGGCAGCGGGGTCTGCACGACACCTTCGGCCTTCCGCAGCACTGCGACGAGCCGTCGGTCCGCAGTGCTGCTGCACCACAGAGTGATGCTAGAATTGATGCATGACGAAGCGGACCACGGTGACGTTCGATGACCACGATCAAGGGGCCATCGCCTCTGTCAGCGACCCGGGCCGCGCTGAGTGGGCGGCCCTCGTGGAGGCCGCCGCCGACAAGGGCATCATTGTGCGACCAGGTGCCTCCGAGGCGACGGTCATCCGCGTACTCGTGCATGCCGGCGCTGATGCGCTGCGCGAGCGCGCCCTTGAGCGCGGGTACACAGAACTCGCCGAGATATGGCCCGAGGTGCACGACGCCGAGGAGACTCACGAGCGCCGCCGACGCTACGCCGAGCGGGTTGACCGCGTCATGGACGCATGAGCGCTCCACTGCGCGGTCAGGTGTATCGCGCTGATATTGGGTTCGGCGCTAAGCCCTGGCTCGTCGTGAGCAACAACCACCGCAACCGGGCACTCTCCGACTTACTCGCAGTCCGGATCACCACCACCGACCGGCACACTAACCTGCCCACCTGGGTCCAGCTAGGCCCTGCAGACCCGCTTGTCGGCCATATCAACACTGATGACCTACAGCAACTTCACCGTGATGAACTCGACGTCCTACTGGGCTCGCTAACCCCGGCGACGCTGCGAGCAGTCAACGATGTGCTCCGCGTCGTGCTCGCCCTGCCCTGACCCGAATGCCTGGGACGGACTATCAGACCGCCATTCTGAGCCGTCGCCGCAGCCATGGCGGGGGTGGCCGACGTGGGTGAACGCCCGAGCTGAGGCTATCGCGGATTGCTACCGTAGCTAGAGCGCGCCGAGGGCGTCCCCGAACGATGCATGGTGTTCGGCTGACATGGCCAATAGTCGCCCCGGGGACACGCTCGATGAGTGAGTTGCCAGTACCCCGCGGTCACGCCCCGCCGCCGGCTGCCTTGGGGGCGGTGGGGTCGGCGCCTGCTGGCCGGGCCATCTCCCGGGCCACGAAGTCCTCGACGTGGAACAGGTTGTCCCCGGCGCGCTCGACCACGGTGAGCAGCGTGGAGACCGTGGAGACCTCCTCGACTTGCTCCTTGAGGAACCACTGCATGAACTGCTCGCCGACGTAGTCGCCTTCGTCGTGGGCGGTGCGGGCCAGCCGGGCGATCTGGTCGGTCACGGCCCGCTCCTGCTTGAGAGACAGCTCGACGAGCTCCCGCACGCTGGTGAAGTCGTTGCGCACCTCGTCGACCCCGGGGATCCCCACCGGCAGGTCGTTGTCCAGCAGGTACTGCACCATCATCATCGCGTGCTGTCGCTCCTCGAGCGCCTGGGCGTAGAAGTGCGCGGCCAGCTGCGGGAGGTCCTGGTCATCGAGCCACACCGCCAGCGCGGTGTACTGCTGGGCGGCGGTGAACTCGTTGCGGACCTGGTCGTGCAGGAGGTTGACGAAGGCGCTGCCGGTGCTCGAGGTCATGCACCCAGGGTAGTAGCGAGTCGTGGATAGCGTTGCGGGTCATCGTCACGAGCCCTGGCAGGATATGGGGATGTCCCTGCGCAAGGTCGCCGTCCCGGGTGCGTTCGACGCCGCCGCACCCGCCTACGACCGGCTGGTCGACGCCAACCCCGGCTATCATGAGCACCTGCTCCTGTCCGCGAGCCGGCTGGAGCTGCCCGGCGACGGAGCCGGGCTTCGCCTGCTCGACCTCGGGTGTGGCACCGGCGCGTCCACCGCAGCCCTGCTCGACGCCGCACCCCGGGCGGAGATCGTGGGCGTGGACGCCTCGGCAGAGATGCTCGCGCAGGCCCGGACCAAACCGTGGCCGGACACGGTGCGGTTCGTGCACGCCCGCGCCGAGGAGCTCGCCGGCGCGGGGGTGAGCGGGCCGTTCGACGCCGTCCTGGCCGCGTATCTGGTGCGCAACCTGCCCGACCCGGACGGCGGGTTGGCGGCGATCCGCGACCTGCTGCGCCCCGGAGCACCGCTCGCCGTGCACGAGTACTCGGTGGCCGACTCACCGCGCGCCAGGGCCACCTGGACCGCGGTGTGCTGGACGATCATCATCCCCTCCGGACGGTTGCGCACCGGCAGCGCCGCGCTCTACCGCTACCTGTGGCGCAGCGTGCAGCGCTTCGACGGCGCGGTGGCCTTCCAGAACCGGATGCACCGGGCGGGGTTCGAGCAGGTCCGCGCGGAGACAGTCCCCGGCTGGCAGGCCGACATCGTGCACACGTTCCTGGGTCACCGCCCGGTTTAGTCGGGGCGCTTGTGCTCCCGCAGGGCGTAGCGGCGCTCCGCGTAGGCCAGGTCGTCACGCCAGAGCCGGCGGGCCGCCCACCGGATCGGCGGGCGCAGCAGCGGAGCGATCCGGCGCGCGTGGGCGAACCCCGGCCGCTCCGAGTGGGCGATCACCGCCTCGATCACCGCGGTGCGCGGCGCTCCGTCGGCGCCGGGCTCGAGCGGCGTGGCGTGGGTCTCCACCACGCTGCCCGCGCCCTCGCCCTGCAGGATGTGCATGACGATCGTGCGCGGCTCGGGGCAGCGGAACTCGGCGAGCACCGGCACACCGAGCCTCGGCCCGACCCGGAAGGTGACCTCCACCCCGAAGCGGTCCTCGCCGTCGTCCGGGGTGCTGGTGACGCGGAGGTCGGCGAACGAGTACGGGTGGAACCACGAGCCGTGCCAGGGGTCGAGCCGGTTGGCTATCACGTCGTCGGGTTCGCAGCGCCCGATCATCGTGGCGACGGCGGCGACGCTCGCGTGCTGCGGAGGTCGCTGCGGCAGGACTGGCGCGGGCAGCGGCTGCTCACCACCCACGTCGTCCAGGCGCACCCAGGCGAGTACGCCGTCGTCGTGCGCCGGGTAGGGCTGCCAGCCCGGGCCACCCTCGGAGCCCAGCGCGAGCCCGTGCCAGCGGCAGACCACGAGGCCGCGGTGCACCGCGCCCTCGCACAACCGCGCGCCCAGGTGGGGGCAGGCGCCGGGCCCGGCGTGCAGCGCCCCGTCACGCCCGCGCCAGGCCACCACCTCGTCGCCGGCGACGACCCGACCGAACGGGCGACCGGTGCGCACCTCGTCGCTGGCCGCGAGCAGGTACCAGTTGCCGGACGGGCGGGCCTTGGCGCGCTGCAGCGCCGCCTCGATCAGTGCCGGCTTCGCGTCCCGCCAGGTCGGTTCCTGCTGCGCCCACGGTGGCGTCCGCAGCAGCGCCCGGAACGGCCAGCTCCACGCACCCGTAACCACGTGCCCCCTCGGATTCCGTGCGTCCAGGTGCAGACGGTAGATCCTCTGCCGCGGGACGTGAGCGGCGGGACCCGGGACGGCCGAAGGTCACTGCCAGACATGTACAAGCCTCAGCGACCACCTGCGCGGCATTCAGACGCGGCGGCCGATGTAGGCGTCGCGCAGGACGCCCGTCTCAAGTTCGATCTCCGCGAGCCGGTTCTTGACCACGTCGCCGATGCTTACGACGCCGACGAGCTCACCGCCGTCGATCACGGGAAGGTGGCGGTGCCGCAGCCGGGTCATCTCTCGCATAACGTACGCGACGCTGTCTTGCGGGGAGCACACCGGTACCCGCCGCGACATCACCTCCGCGACCGTCAGCTCCAGCAGTTTCGTACCGTGCCGGCCGAGGCCCCGTAGCACGTCCCGCTCGTTAATCATTCCGGAGACCTTCCTGCCGCCAGGTGTGCAGACGACGAGAGCTCCGATCTGGGGTGGCCCCACCAATCGCCGGACGGCCTCCGTGACGCTTGCTCCAGGGTCGATCGTCTCGACCGAGTGGCCCTTCGCCTTCAGAATCTCATAGACCTTCATCGGCGTCTCCCTCTGGTAGCAGTGCCCCCGATAATCCCCTCCGGCTCGGGCGGGGACAATGGTTCTCGGCGGGTTCTTGTCCGCGCTTGATCAGGTGAGTGGCCGCAGCGTGTCCAGGTTGTAGCGCCAGTAGTCGGCGAAGCGCCTACCTGGCCAGCGGGTCGCGGTGCAGCGGGCAGGACAGGCACCGGGGCCCGCCGCGTCCCGAGCCCAGCTCCGAGCCCGAGATCGCGAGCACCTCGATGCCGGCGTCGGCGAGCCGGGCGTTGGTCTCCACGTTGCGTTCGTAGGCGACGACCACCCCGGGCGCGATGGCGAGGGTGTTGTTGCCGTCGTCCCACTGCTCGCGCTCGGCGGTGACGGGGTCCAGCCCGGTGTCGATCACGCGGAGCTTCCCGATACCCATCGCCTCGGCAGCGGCGTGCAGGAACGGCACCGGCCCGGCCACCCGGACGCCGCCGGAGCGCCCGGGGGTCAGCGGATAGGCCTGCAGCGTGTCCCGGATCGCGGGATACATCAGCACCGCGTCGGCATCGACCATGGTGCACACGGTGTCCAGGTGCATCGACGCCCGGTTCTGCGCGATCGGCACCGCGAGAACGGTGTGTGCCAGCCCGTCGGCGAACACCGAGCGGGCGAGGGACTCCGCGCCCGCCGGGGTGGTCCGCTCGCCGACGCCGACCGCCACCACTCCGGGCCCGAGCAGCAGCACGTCGCCGCCCTCCACCGGTGCAGAGTGTGCGCCGTAGGCCCGCCCGGTCCCGGTGAACCGCGGGAGGTGGGCGTAGATCAGGTCGGTGAGCGAGGTCTCGCGCTGGCGGGCCGGCATCGCCAACGACGTGATCGTCACCCGGTCGCCGATCCACACCGAGGAGTCCCGGGTGAACAGCAGGTTGGGCAGCGGGTCGACCGCGAAGTCGTGCGGGCGATGCATCCGCTCCACCAGCGTGGGGTCTCCGACCGCGGGCAGCTCCTCGAACGTCATCCCCGCGGTGAGCACGCCCGCCAGTGCGGTGGCGCCCACCCCGGACAGGTGCACCTGCAGCGCGTCGGCCAGCTCGGTCCCGAGGTGCAGCTCGTCCACGGCGGCGCGAACCCCGGCGGCCCGGGCGTCCGCGTCCTGGAGTGCCTCGGTGAGCAGGTCGGCCAGCAGCAGCACCTCGACGCCCCGCCCGCGCAGCACCCCGGCGAACGCGTCGTGCTCGTCCTGTGCCCGATCGACCCACGGGACGGCGTCGAAGAGCAGCTGGCCGTTGTTGCGCGGGGTCAGCCGTCTGAGCTCAGGGCCGGGCCGGTGCAGCAGCACCGAGCGCAACCGGCCCACCTCGCTGTCCACCCTGAGGCTCTGCACGGATCACCAGCCTACGGATCTCCCCGGGCGGCGATGTCCGGAACGCGGGATACCGTGGCGGGGTGCGCTGCCTCCACGAGGTGCTGCCCGCGTTGCTCGCGGCGCTGGGCGTTCCGGCACAGCTGGACGCGTCGAGGGAGCGGACCGTGCCGGGGGTGCGGGGCGTGCCCGAAGCCCGGTCCGCCTGCCTGCTGCTGGTCGACGGGCTGGGCTGGCAGCTGCTCCGCGACCATGTCGCCGACGCGCCCTTCCTGGCCGCCCTGGCCGAGGGCACCGAGCCGCTGTCCGTGGGCTTTCCGGCCACCACCGCCACGAGCATCACCTCCCTCGGCACCGGGCGGGCGTCCGGAGAGCACGGCGTCACCGGCCACACCTTCCTCGCTCCATCTGGAGCCGTGCTGAACGCCCTGACCTGGTGTTCGCAGCCGGGAGTGGACCTGCGCGAGAGCGCCGTCCCCGAACGGGTGCAGCCGCACGACACCGCGCTGCAGCGGGCCGCTGCGGCCGGGTTGGACGTCCGCGTGGTCGCGCCACCGCTGCAGCAGGACTCGGGGCTGAGCCGGGCGGCGCTGCGCGGCGGAGAGTTTCACCCAGCACACGCGCTGGGCGACCTCGCCGCCGGCGTGCTCAGTGGGGTCACCGGCCGCGGCCTCTGCTACGCCTACCACGGCGACCTCGACCTCGTGGGGCACCTGCACGGTCCCGGGTCGCTGCCGTGGCGGCTGCAGCTGCAGCTGGTCGATCGGCTGGTCGCCATGATCGCCGAGCGGCTTCCTGCCGGAGCGCTGCTGGCAGTGGTTGCCGACCACGGCATGGTCGAGCTCACCGACCCGGTCGACGCGGACGCCGACGAGCGGCTGAGCGCCGGCGTCATGGTGCTCGCCGGCGACGTCCGCGCCCGGCATGTGCACGCCGTGCCCGGGGCGGCGGCCGATGTCCTCGCGACGTGGCAGGAGGCGCTGGGCCCGCGGGCGCAGGTGCTGGCCCGTGAGGAGGCGGTTGCGGCCGGTTGGTTCGGGCCGAGGGTGGCCGACGGGGTGCGCGAGCGGATCGGGGACGTGGTGGTGGCCGCGCGCGGGGGCGCGGGAGTGCTCCGGCGGGTCGCCGAGCCCCGGGAGTCCGCGATGGTCGGGCACCACGGCGCACTGACCGACGCCGAGCAGCTCGTGCCCTTCCTGCTCGTGACCGGCGGCAGCTGAGGACCTCCGCGTAAGGTGCCGGCTCGTGACCCCCCGCGTGCTGGCCCTGCTGGACGGCGGTCTCGCCGATCCCGACGCCCCGCTGCTGCGGGCCGACGACCTCGGCGTGATGCGCGGTGACGGGGTCTTCGAGACGGTGCTCGTGGTTGACGGCGCGGCGTGCGAGCTGGAAGCGCACCTGGCCCGGCTGGCCCGCTCGGCGCAGATGCTGGACCTACCCGAACCGGCCCCGGACGCCTGGCGGGCCTGCCTGGGCGCGGTGATCGACGCCTGGACCGGTGAGCGGGAGATGGTCCTCAAGCTCGTCCTCACCCGCGGGGTCGAGGGCACCGGCCGGGTCACCGGATTCGCCACCGGGTCCCCGGTGCCGCCGGTGCTGGCGGCGCAGCGGCACGGTGGGGTGTCGGTGGTGACCCTGACCCGCGGGATCGTGCCGGAGCTGGTGGCCGAGGCGCCGTGGCTGCTGGTCGGCGCGAAGACCCTGTCCTATGCGGTGAACATGGCGGCGCTGCGCCACGCCGCGGCGGTGGGTGCGGACGACGTGGTGTTCACCGCGCCGGGCGGGACCGTGCTGGAGGGTCCGACAGCGACCGTGGTGATCGCGCAGGACCGCACGCTGCGCACGCCGCCGCGGGAGAGCGGGATCCTGCCCGGAACCACCCAGGGCGCGCTGTTCCGTGCCGCCGCGGCGGCGGGCTGGGACACCCGGATGGAGCGGATCGGGGTGGACGAGCTGCGCGGCGCGGACGGGGTGTGGCTCGCGTCCAGCGTCCGGCTGCTCACCCGGGTGCACACCCTCGACGGGGAGGTGCTGCCCGACAGCGGCCGCGGCGCGGAGCTGACCCGGCTCCTCGCCGAGGGCCTGGGAATCAGCGCAGCCGCCTGAGCCGCGCGGCGGCGTGCGCGTCAGGTGGTGCGGCCGCTCAGCTTCGCGCTCAGGGCAGCCAGCCGACCCTGCCCCGGAGCAGCGCGTAGCCTGCGAACGCGACCACGTCGAGCAGGGTGTGCGCCACCACGAGCGGCCACAACCGGGAGCTGCGCTGCCACACCCGCCCGAAGACCAGCCCCATCACCAGGTTGCCCGCGAAACCTCCGAACCCCTGGTAGAGGTGATACGTGCCGCGCAGCAGCGCACTCGCCAGCAAGGAGGAGTTCTCCGAGTACCCGAGCTGGCGCAGCCGGGTCAACAGGTAGCCGACGACCAGCATCTCCTCGGCCCACGAGTTGCCTGCCGCGGCAGCGAGCAGAACCGGGATCCGCCACCAGGTGTCGTCCAGCGCAGACGGCACGACCGTGAGGTTCGCCCCGAGCGCCCGGGTGGCCAGGTAGAAGCCGAGCCCGGGGATGCCGACCAGCGCGGCGAGGCCGGCACCCAGCGCCGCGTCCCGCCCGGGCGACCGCCGGTCCAGGCCGATGCGCGCCAGCCCGATCCCCGCGCGCCAGAGCAGGTAGGCACCCAACCCACCCCAGGCGAGCAGCTGCGCGATGCTGGTGAGCTGGTAGGCGAGGTCCAGTAGCTCCGCGCGCCGTACCGGGGCGTTGATCACCGCGGTCTGGGCCGCGAGCGGTGCCGCGGCGAGCAGCGAGTCGACGAGCGAGAGCAGGCTTCGCACCCCGGCGAGGCCCAGGGTGACGGCGAGCACCAGCAGCAGCTCGATGCCGACGCCGCGGCGTTCGGTGGGATCGGTGATCACCGCGGGCTCGGTGGGACGGGGCGGGGCAAGCCAGCCGCGCAGCCCCCTGCTCGACTGCACCGGCTTTCCCGCCTAGAGCGGCAGGCTCAGCGTGCCGAAGTTGTCGCAGCGCACAGTGCGGCTGGACTCCTTGATCCAGTACGCGCAGGTGACGACATTCCCCGGCTCGTGGCCGGACTCCGGTACTGCACCGAACCACAGATTCTCGAAGCCCGACTCCCGCCGGACTCCCTGATAGGGGTCGTCGTAGCGCGTCAGGATCCAGGCCATCACAATACAGCGCAGATCGTCTTCCGGGGACTCGAGATCTACCCAGGCGTCGAAACGCTCAAGGAAGTTCTCCAGCGTCCAGGGATGCGCCCCGCTAGGCACGAGGGGTCAGTCTCGCCCGGAGCCCTTCAAGCCTGGCCGCGATCTCTTCGGGACTGTCCACCACAGCGGGATCTTCGAGCCGCTTCTCGGCGCCGCGCAACCACTGCGTGACAGCTGTCGAGTCGAGCAGCACCTCATCCTCGTCGACATCAGCCCTGCCGCTGGTCATGAAGTAGTGCTTGATCGACTCAGGCTCGATGCGGACGCTCTCGCCGGGCCGACGTCCACTGTCGGCCAGCTGCCAGGGCTCTTCGCTGTGCGTCAGGTTCTCGAGGTCTTGTCCGGTCAGTGCGCCGTAGCGGCTGAGCACGTAGCCGATGGTGTTCAGCTGAGCCTCGTTCATCTCGCGGTGAACCTTCGGCACGTCGCTCTCCTTCTCCGCATGCCACAGTGTGCCCACGACAGGCCCCATGTCCCAGGCAGAGATCGTCTCGTTGAACAGCGGCTCGTCGAAGGCGGCCAAGTGGTGGCCCTGGCAGTAGTAGAGGAGCTTGTGCAGCTTCTTCTTCGGCAGCCCGGGCAGCCGGTCACGGAGGACGGCGGCTACGTCGTGAGCTGACAGGGTCACGGACTCATGGTAGTGCTCGGGTTGAGGACCCGGTGGATGCACTGGGTATGGGCGTGTCTCGAACATAGGTTCGATTATGACGCGAGGTCCCGACTGCGGCCAATAGCTGGCGTACTGCTGCCAGCAACCCGGGCACCTAGTGTGACCTGCGCAGACCTCATGATGATCTCCCCACGGTCCGCACAGTGTCCGCAGAACGGTCAACGAGAGCCGTCTGGACGGCCTCCCGGGTCCGGTCATCGGAGTCCGGCCACAGGTGCGCGTAGGTGTCGAGCGTGATCGCCGCGGAGCTGTGTCCGAGCCGGCGCTGGACGACCTTGACTGACTCCCCGTGCCGGATCAGCAGCGAGGCGTACAAGTGCCGCAGCGCGTGCAGTCCGGTCCGCGGCGGCAGGCCCGCGGCTCGGGCCGCCGGGCGCCAGATCGCCGACCAGCGGTACCGGCTCACCGCCGCGCCACCGTCCACAGTGAATAGCAGCCGCGCCGTCCGGGTCGTAGGGCGGTTCGGGTCGGTGCGGTCCGACAGCTCCACCTCGCCGGGCGGGTGCGCCGCCAGGTGCGCCGCCAGCACGTCCAGGGTGACCGGAGCCAGCGGCACCACGCGCTCCGACTCCGGGGTCTTGACCTTCCCCAGGTACGGCGGGTCCGGTGTCAGCGTCACGAGCTGCTGCGCCACGTCCACCGTTCGGCGCCCCAGGAACTCAACTCGGCCGAGCTCGAGGCCGAACAGCTCCCCTTGCCGCAGACCGCAGCCGGCGACCAGCGCGGGCACTACGCGGAACCGCGGCGGCAGGTTCGCCGCGAGCACGTCGACCACCTCAAGGGGCAACACCTCGACCTGACGGCGCCTGGCCGAGGGCAGCCCGACACCGTCGCACGGGGACGTGGCGATCACCTTGTCGCGCACTGCGGCGCGGAACACCGCGACCACGTAGCCGTGCACCAGCTTGAGCGTGGACGGAGCCAACCGTCCGGCTAGCTCCGTCATCAGCCCTTGCAGGGTGCTGGTGCGGATCGTGGCCATCGGCAGCTCCCCGAGCGTCGGGTACACGTGCCGCCGCAGGGTCCGCTCGACTAGGTTCCGGGTCGTCGGGCCGTGTGCCATTGTGGCGCGCAGCTGCTCGGCGTAGGCCCGGAGCTTCACCCGGCCGGCCGTCGGGTCGACGTACTGACCGGTCACCATTGCCGCGGTCCGCTCGTCCACCCAGCGCTGTGCATCGACCTTGCGGGCAAAGTGTTTGGCGTGCTCGATACCGGAGGGGTCGCGGTAGCGGGCGCGGTAGCGGCCGTTAGGTCGTCTCGCGATGCTCGTCACCGTCATCACCCCCCTGTAGCTCGTCGGCGCGCGCCAGGAGGGCTGCCGCCTCCGCGAGCAGCTCGCGAGTTACACGACCTCGACGCGCGGCCAGGCTCGCAGCCGTTGTGCCCAGATCGGCTCCGGCCGCAGCGAGCCGCGCGTCACGCTCCTCCGACAGAGAGCGTCCCCACAGCACTGCGCACAGCGTTTCGAACGGATAGGGCGCCTCTCCCAGCTTTCGCGCCGCACGCTCGTCAGCCTCACCGAGTCCGACAGTCACTGCACGCTGCTCCCCGACTGTGAGGAGCCGCTTGCGTCCCGCCGCGTGCAGGATTACTCCCGCTCGGGCCGCCGCCGCCGCACGCTCTGGCGTGTCGAGCGGTGGCGTCCGACGGCTCACGGCCACGTACTTAGCCGCGTTGCCGCCACGGAAGACGTCAACGACCCGACGCGCCTCAATCGAGGCGACATCAGAGAGTCCGATCCGGCGCGGACTGTCGAAGAGCTCGGTTAGGTCCACGGTGCGCCGCAGTCCGAGGGTCAGCACGGCGAGCAAGCGCACTAAGTCCTCCGCGCTGATCGCCTTGTCTCCGCGCTCAAGCGCAGCGATTCGGGTCCTCGTCCAGGTCGTCAATCCCAGTGCTCTCGCCGCATCGGACAGCACCTGCTGCCGGACGTTGGCCGTCTCTCGGACCGCACGCACTCGGTCGCCGACGACCGCTCGTAGCGGTTGAGCGCTGTCTGCCACGCGCCAGACGCTACCGCAAACCGCCACACGCGGTCAACGACTTCACCGCTTGACCGCACGGCGCCGTCACTGGTAGACCATCTTCATACGGTCACAAAGATGACCGCTTCAGATGCGGAGGGACCCGATGGGACGCACGATCTTGACCCTGCCCGAGGTGGCGGAGCTGACCCGGCGGCCGGTCGCGACGCTCCGCTACTGGCGCCACCGAGGCGAGGGTCCGAGGTCGTTCAAGCTCGGGCGCGCCGTCGTCTACGACGAAGCAGACGTCTTGGAATGGCTCGACAAGCAGCGCGCGAAGGACCAGGGGGAGCCGGCAGCATGACTGACACAGATCGCCGCCCCAGTGGGAAGCACCAGGGCGGCGAGATGGACGGGGAGTCCAGCGCCGAGAATACCGCTCCGGGCCGGCTGGACCCCGACGTGCTGCGTGTGGCGCACCAGGCCGTGAGCCGACTGCTCCGGGCTGCGCGCCGCCTCCACGGCCACCTGCCGAGGGTCGGTGATCCTGAGTGGATGACCGGAGGGTAGGTCGTCCAGGCCGCCACGCTCGCCGTCTATGGCGAAATGTGGATGCTCCGCGAGGATGACCTCGATCGGGCCGTCGCCGAGCGCATGAAGGCCGCTTCCGTCGCTGTCACGGAGGGCGGACGCTGGGTCGGCCACGGACCCTCGCACGCTGCCCTTGAGCGCCGTCGCGCTGAGTTGGGGCCGATGGCGCACACCGTTGATCCGGTCGCCGCGGCGCGGTGGGCCGCCACCGGCAGCAGTGCGGAAGGCGTGGCATGACTGACGGCGCGCGGTGCTCAATCAGGCGCA
>DASQWR010000091.1:0-3311 GCA_035640155.1 Pseudonocardiaceae bacterium | reverse complement strand
AATCGCTCACGGCCCAATCGAGTTTGGGTCTGCGTCGGCACCCGTATCCACGTACACTGAAGCACTGGGCCGGGTAGGACAACGGTTCTGGACTACTACCTTCCTGACGTCCGGCTTCTGGACGGGCCCTCAGGGAAAGGTTCTTGCCGCTAACGAGGAGATGCTGAAGCGGATCAAGAAGAGTGGAGGCCAAGCGCGACGCCTGTTCCTTCTTGACCAACCTCCAAACCTCGTTGTGCAGGCTTATAGAGACCACCGCATCCTGCAGCGACAGCTCCAGAAGTACGAGGAGCTGGAGCGGCTTCAGGATCAACATGAGAATCTGAAGAGCAATATGAGAACTCTGCTACAGCAGGGCTTCGATGTGAAGGTAGTCTTCGACGAGACCAAGGTGTACAGCAGGTTGCCTAATGGCATGCTGTCCGACCCGAAAGATTCGGAGCTGGGGATTTACGACAACTTTCGAATCGATGTGTTCGAAGGAGGTCAACATGGTGTCATTCACACTGTCAAGAGTCATTCTCCCCTCTTCCGATACTTCCCGACGTATCTGAGGGCGGTCACCAGCTATTTCGAGGAGCTGTGGGAAAAGGCCGAGTCGATGGCATTGTTTATCGAAGATCTGCAGGACGCTGTCGACTTCGCCAGAGCAAAGGTTGACTATGAGTCAAACTGGCTCGCCATTTACGAGTATGCCCTCGCCAAAGAAGACGAAGGGATGAAGACCATAGAACTTGCGAGGGTGGAGGAGGTCCTGCGAGAGGAGGTAAGGGGCCGAAATCTTGCTATAGCGCGGTACTTGGATGTGGGTACGTGTACCGGTCGTTACCCCATCGAGCTACGGTCGTGGGTGACGCAAACAGGGAAAATCCTCGGTGTGGACGAAGATTATGACTGTGTGCGGTTCGCACAGGCGAACATTGAACAGAAGTGTCCCGACGAGGAGAGGATTGAAATCTCCCAACGTGATTTCGTTGCCCGCGAGGTGGGTATCAAGGGAGAGTTTGACCTTATCACCTGTATGCTGGGGACGTTGTCGCATTTTGGATGGGATCGCTCGCGAACCTACGACGACTCTATTCAGAGAGCATTGGCTCGGATGGCCTCGTTACTTAGTGGCGAGGGGTTGCTGTTTTTGGGGACGTGGTCGGAGTACGCATGCAAGAACCGCAACATGCTTGGGATCTACCGGCAGGGGGATCGAGCGCGGCTTGCAGAATGGACGCCCAGCGCAACAGAGTTGGAAGATCGGCTCAGGAGTGTCGGCTTGAACGTGGTCGGGCAGGTGCAGCCCGAGATGAGGCTGGACCTGACGTGGTGTCGGCGTGCTCACTAACGCCTGTCGCCTATCGTGGCCCCTCGCCTCGGTTCAAAGACTCACCTCTTACCGGCTACGGTATGGGCGCTGGATCGAGGCTCAGTCCGGCAGGTCGCGACGACCGTGGCGGTGCAGCAGCGCGACGAGTGCAGCGATCACCCCGATGCCCGCCAGCTGCCAGCCCAGCACTGCTGCGCCGTCGGGATCGCGCTCCGGTGCCGACGCGCTGATCGCGGTTCCCGGGGCAGCCGCGGGCGGTCTGGTGATCGGTGCGGCCCCGGTCGGGTTGATCATCGGTGCGGGCGGCCCCGTGGTCTGCGACGGCGCTGTGGTCTCCGACAGCGCTGGGCTGGCCGGGGGCCCGTCCACCAGGCGGCCGACCGGGCGGTCCGCGGGGAGGGCGAAGCCGTAGTCCAGCAGCCGCGCCGCCTGCTCCGAGGTCCGCACCGGGCGCTGCTCGGCGCGCATCAGCACGGCCACCAGCCGCTGGCCGTCGCGCTCGGCCGCACCGAGGTAGGTGTGCCGGGCGTCGTTGGTGAACCCGGTCTTGCCGCCAAGTGCCCCCGGGTAGCGGGTGAGCAGCCGGTTGTCGTTGGCCAGCACGAAGTCCGGGCGGTCGCCGAATCCGGGGAACCGGACCTCCGGGGTGTGCAGCAGCTCGGCCAGTCTCGGTCGCTCGAGCACCTCGCGCAGCACCAGCGCGAGGTCGTAGGCCGAGCTGCTCATGCCGGGCGCGTCGAGCCCGGACACCGACGCCGCGCGGGTGTCCAGCGCACCGAGCACCCGGGCCTTCGCGTTCATCGCCGCCAGCGTCGCGGGCACCCCGCCCAGCTCGCGGGCCAGCGCCTGGGCGGAGTCGTTGCCCGAGGAGAGCAGCAGGCCGGCCAGCAGCTGGGTGACCGTGTACCGGCCCGCCGGTCCGATGCCGGCGCGGCTGCCCTCGGCATCCGCATCGGCCTGGGTGCCGGTGACGATGCGGTCCGGCGGCAGCCGATCAGCGGCGACCAGGGCGGTGAGCAGTTTGATCGTCGACGCCGGGCGGTGCCGGGCGTGCGGGTTCTCCGCAGCCAGCACCTCGCCGCTGTCGAGATCCGCTACGAGCCAGGAGGTGGCCGTGATGCCGTCGGGCAGTGGCGGGGCACCGGGTGGCAGCACCGTTCCGCACTCGCCCATCCGGGCGCCGCCTAGCGGCTGGTCCGGGCGGGGCAGGGGCTTCGGAGCCGCAGTGCCGGGAGCCGGCACCTCGGAGAGGCCCAGCGGCGGGGGTGGCATGGCCTGGTACCGGCAGCCGGAGGTGCCGGGACTCGTCACGGAGCCCATCACGGGACTCGTCACCGGAGGTGGCGGGAGAGCGGGCTGCGCGAGCGCGGGACCGGCTCCCGCCGCGACGGTCAGCGCCACCTCGACCACCGCCACCGCGAGAGCGGCCGCAGCGCGGGACGGGGACAGGCGCATCAAGGAGGCAGGGTAGTAACCCGCCCCCGCATGCGCAGTACCACTTGCACCAGCCCGATCAGGGCGCGGGGCCACTGGTGTGGCAGGTGTTGCGCTTACTGGTCTGTGTTTCTGGTGTGACTTGTGGCTACTATCAGCTCTGGGTAATGCGTCGTGTGCTTGTCGTGTGCGCCGCCGGCCATCGCACGGGTCAGTTCGAGGCCGGGGGAGGAGAGGACATGAGGCCTCCAGGTTCGCTTGCGCGGTCGGCGCTCGCGGTGGTGATCGCGGCGCTGGTGCTCACCGGTGCGCCCCCTACCGGCGCCGCCGCACCCCCGCCGCCGCCGAACCCCAGCGACGACGAGCTCGATGCCGGCCGTGCCGGTGTGCAGGGCGCGGCCCGCGAGGTCGGCGTCCTCGCGAACCGCGTCGTGGCGGCCGGTGCTGAGCTCGACGCGGCGCAGGTCGAGCTGGCGCGGACCTTCGAAAGCGCCACCCGAGCGCTGCAGGACCGCGACGCGGCCAGGGTGGTGGCGGCGGCCGCGCAGGCTGTCGCCGA
>DASQWR010000090.1:0-28156 GCA_035640155.1 Pseudonocardiaceae bacterium | reverse complement strand
TGCCTGCGCTGCAGACGCGGGCGACCACCGAGTCGGGACCGTTGTGACGGTCCTGCAGGTGCCCCTGCTCGGTGAGCGCCACCATCCGCCCCGGCTCGCACCCGTTGTCCCATCCGCGCGCACCGGATGGCGGCGCGCCGGACGGCGCCGCGCCGGACGGCGGGGGCAGCGCCGGCACCGGAGCGCCGGACAGCACCTGGGAGCTGGTCCAGGCTGCGCAAACCGGCGACCAGCACGCCTTCGGTCAGCTCTACGACCACTACGTCGACGTCGTCTTCCGCTACGTCCTCTACCGCGTCGGCGACCGCGCACTCGCCGAGGACCTGACCAGCGAGACGTTCCTGCGGGCACTGCGGCGGATCTCGTCGGTGAGCTACCAGGGTCGCGACGTCGGCGCCTGGTTCGTCACCATCGCGCGTAACCTGGTACTCGACCACGTCAAGTCGAGCCGGTACCGCCTCGAGGTGACCACCGCCGAGATCACTGATCCGGGGCACACCGACCGCGGGCCAGAACACCACGTGGTGACGGAGGCGACGTATGCCGAACTGCTGCGGTGCGTCGCCCAACTCGGCGACGACCAACAACAGTGCATCACCCTCCGGTTCATGCAAGGGCGATCGGTCGCCGAGACGGCCGCTCTGATGGATCGCAACGAGGGCGCGATCAAGGCCCTGCAGCACCGGGCCGTCCGTCGGCTCGCCCAGCTCCTGCCAGAGGGCCTGCGATGAGAGTCACCAATCCGGGTGACGTAACCGCCCCCCCTGCCATTCGTTGCTCGAATCAGGGCGACCGAGGGGGCCAAAGGCGGTGAGGACGACGCGCAGGACCGCACGTCGGTGGCCCGACGGGCCGGGATCGCGGCAGGAACATTTCGCTCGTGCCGTGGATCGCGGGGTGCGCGAACTGAACGACCACGCCCTGGAGCGTGAACTGGCCGTCGTCGCTGCATTGCGTCGGGCCGGGGCAGTGGCCGGGCCCCGGCCCGACGAAGTGGACCGGATCCGCCAGCGTGTCATGGCCGGGCTCGCTGCCGGCGGGGCGGCCGACGGCGAGAATGCCGCCGTAACGAATCCAGGTGCCGAGCCAGCCCATGCCGGCCGGGTCGCCGAGGAGTCAGGGTCGCGAGTGGCACTGTTCGCGCCTGGCGGATCGGTGACACCGGGGACGTCCGCCCGACGGCATCGGGGCCGGCACCGCGCGTCGGTGGGCGTCGAGGCTCGCAACCGGACGGTAGTAGCCGCAGCCTCCCTGTGCCTGTTCCTGTCGCTGTCCGGGACTAGCCTGCTGCTCTCCCAGGACGCGCTGCCCGGCGATGCGCTCTACCGCGTCAAGCGCAGTGTCGAGTCCGCCGAACTGGGCATGACGTTCGGCGAGGAGTCGCGCGCGTTCAAGCACCTCGAGTTCGCCACCGCCCGGGTGGACGAGATCGAAGCACTGGCGGCCGAGGTTGGCACCACGGGCGGAACCACCGCGCGGTTCCTCGACCTGCTCGACGACTTCGACGCCGACGCGGCGGCCGGTTCCCGGTTGTTCACGTCGACGGCTGCCGACGGTGATCAGGACGTGCTGCCCGCACTGCTCGGTTGGGTCTCGCAGCAGCAGGAGCGGCTCGGCGAACTGCGGGCAGCGCTGCCACCGGAGGCCAGCTCTCGCCTCAGCGGCTCGCTTGATCTGCTGGCCCGCGTGCAGGATCGGGTCGAGGCCCTCGACCAGCGTGCCGGATGCGAGAACGTGGCCTCTGAAGTGAGCGACGACCTCGGTCCGCTGCCCGACGACGACCCGTGCGCTCGCCGTCCGCTCGACGAAGCGACCTCGGCCATCTCGTTGCCGGAGGTACCCGGGATCGCCGGAGCACCGGTGGGCAGCGCTCCGGCAGCGCCTGCGACCCCTGTCCCCGGCGAGCAGCTCCCAGCCGAGGAGCTCGAGGGCGAGGCAAACCCGGGTCCCCCACGCCTGAGCGACCTGCTGCGTCCTCCGGACCCTTCCGAGGGCGCGCCGCTACCGGAGGACGGGATCCCGACGCCGCCGCCGCGGCTCGTGCTCCCGCCGATGCTCCTGCCCGACGTCTCGCTGCCCCCGCTGCTGGGTGAGGCGGGCCTCGGGGGTCGCTGATTCGGTCAGCCGGCGCCCTTCCGGCCCACCTGGCCACGTTCGTCTGGCAACAGCTCAGGTTCCGGGTCGGGCGGTCGCGAACCCGGCCTCGACTGGATGGGTGCCACCCCTCAACGAGCGCTGTCCTTCGTCACCGGCCAGCCCATCGAGGAACTGGTGGAACTCGGCGAGGACATCTTCACCGAGCTCATGGCTGACGGATCCGGGTCGGTACTCCCGCGCTCGCCCAGATGCATCTCGACGCCGGCCGGCGGGTGTGGCTGGTGACCCTCCGGATCGGAGTGCCGGTCCGTACGGGGATTGGGTGCGGTCGCAGCGGGAACGGCCTACCGCCACCGCGAGCGCGCCTGACCGGCGAGCGTCACTTTCCGAGCTTACGACGCTGCACGCGTGTCTTGCGCAGCAGCTTGCGGTGCTTCTTCTTGGACATGCGCTTGCGGCGCTTCTTGATCACCGAGCCCATGCCCGGCCTCCTCGCGTTCTCGGAAACATCTCGACGTGGTCGCCGGGCACGCCCCGTCAGTGCACCCGCAGGCCCCCACGGTACGGGAGCTCGTTGTGGACCCGGTGACCGGTGCTGTCAGCCCGCATCGAAGTAGGCGTTCTCCAGGTAGCCATGCACCGCCTTCTCCGGTACCCGGAAGGAACGGCCGACGCGCACCGCGGGCAGCTCACCCGCGTGTACCAGTCGATAAACCGTCATCTTGGACACTCGCATCATCGCGGCCACCTCGGCGACCGTGAGGAACTGCATTGCGGGAGGCCCGGCTTCCTCGTTCATCGGCATAGGTCATCGTCCTCACCACGCGCTGTGCCGCCGGGCTTCCCCACCCTGCGGAGCTGACGCGCTCATGTACGGGTGAGGGTAGCGGGACGGACGTGACTCGTGCGACTGCCGGCCCAAGAGATCAAGCCCAGGAGATCAGACTGGGTTCAGTCGCTGTAGGTCCGACCCAGCTGCACCGAGCGGTCCCGGGCAGCCTCGATCGCCGCGAGCAGCGCCGCCCGCACGCCGTGGTTCTCCAGCTCCCGGATCGCCATGATCGTCGTCCCGGCCGGGGAGGTGACCGCTTCCCGCAGCGACACGGGGTGCTCACCGGACTCGCGTAGCATCCGTGCTGCCCCCACGGCCGACTGGGTGATCAACTCGGTGACCATCGGCCGCGGCAACCCGAGCAGGATCCCGGCGTCGATCATCGCCTCGACGAGGTAGAAGAAGTACGCCGGGCCGGACCCGGACAGCGCAGTGACGGCGTCCTGCTGCGACTCGGGCACCCGCAGCACCTTGCCGACGCAGCCCAACAGCTCCTCGGCCAGCACCAGGTCGGCCTCGGTCGCGTAGCTGCCGGGCGAGATCGCACTCATCGCCTCGCCGACGAGCATCGGGGTGTTCGGCATCACCCGCACCACGGGCGCGCCCTCGGGCAGCCAACGCTGGTAAAGCGCGGTGGGCAGGCCGGCACACAGGCTCATCACGAGGGGCGGCTTCACGCTCGGGACGATCGCCTCCGCCAGCTCGACCAGCAGCGGGTCGATGTCCTGCGGCTTGACCGCGACAACCAGCACGTCGGCCTCGCGAGCCGCGACCACGACGCGCACTGCGCGCACACCGTAGGTCTGCTCCAGATGCGCGGCGCGCTCCGGGTGACGCTCGGTGAACATCAGCTGTGCGGGGCTGCGCCCGGCCGCGAGCAGCCCGACCAGCAGCGCCTCGCCGATCTTCCCGGCACCCAGCACAGCAATGGTGGTCATGGCCGGCAGCGTCTCACGGCTGACGGGTCGATCACCGGGTGGACACCAGGGAACGCAGGAGGAAGGCGAGGTTCGCGGGTCGCTCGGCGAGCCGGCGCAGCAGGTACCCGTACCAGTCCGACCCGTAGGGCAGGTAGATCCGGACGGTCGCCCCGCCGGCGACGAGCCGTCGCTGCTCGGCGGGACGCACCCCGTAGAGCATCTGGTACTCGAAGCTGCCCGGCTCCCGGTCGAACCACTGGGCCCGCTCCGTCACGACGTCGACCAGCCGCGGGTCGTGGGTCGCGAACATCGGGAAACCGGGACCGGCGAGGAGCACGTTCGCGCACCGCACGAAGCTCAGGGCGACGTCCTGCGGGTCGGTGAACGCGACGTCGGGTGGTGCGGCGTAGGCGCCCTTGCACAACCGTACCCGGGAACCCTGGACGGCCAGCCCATGGCAATCCTGCTCGGTGCGACGCAGGTAGGACTGCAGCACCGCCCCGGTCGACGGCCAGCTGCGGCGCAGCTCCGCGAGCACCCGCAGTCTGGAGTCGGTGGTGGTGTGGTCCTCGGCATCCAGCGTCACCGTGGTGCCGGCCTGCTCGGCGGCTGCGCAGATCCGGGAGACGTTCTCCAGGGCCAGCGCCTCGTGCACCGACTGCCCGGTCGCGGAGAGCTTCACGCTCACCTCGGCGCGACGGGCGAGCCCGTCGACGTGCAACCGGTGCAGCAGACCCAGGTACGCCTGCACGGTGGCCTCCGCGCCGTCGGCGTCGGTGACGTTCTCACCGAGGTGGTCGAGCGTCACGGCCATCCCGTCAGCCGCCAACGCGGCGGCGGTCCTCACCGCGTCGTCGATGGTGTCCCCGGCGACGAACCGGCGCACCACGCCACGGCTGCCCGGGAGGGAGGTGAGCACGGTCCGCAGGGTGTGGTTCCCGGCCGCAGCCAGGATCAGCGAGCGCAACACATGCGCACGCTAGCGCGTGCTCACCTATCGCCCGACCAGCAGCAGCGCCGCCGGCGACACCGTGACGAACAGCCCGACCAGGACGGCGATCACCGTGGTCTGCAGGTCCTCGGTCTTGCGGACATAGCGGACCACCCAGACCAAGCTGGTGATCACGAGCAGGGCGACGACCAGCGCCAGCACCGGGATGCTCTGCCACAGCCACTCGCAGACCAGCCAGAGCGCGGCGCCACCAACCACCCCGAGACCCACCTGACCGGCTACCACCGCCCACTCGCGGGCCGACGACAACTCGTCCTCGGGTTCCTCGCCGTGGTAGCCGACCTGCTGGTGGTGGCCCTCGTCCCGGTGCGGTTCGCGAACGGCGCGCAGGTCGTCGAAGCCGGGATCCCCGGGAGCCGGAGCGGCGGGCTCCCGCACGAATCCTGGCGTTTCCGCGCCGGGTGTGAGCGCGATCACGGAGCCACCGGGGCGGGGGGCGAGGCCGGCGGGCGGCTCGCCCCCCCGCGGTCGTCCGGCCCCGGGTAACGGCGTCGGGGCCAGGGCAGGATCGCGCAGCGACGGGTCGAGGCGGGAGTCCTCGGTGGGCGCCGGGGAGAGGCGGGCTGCCCGGGCGGGATCGGCCCCTCGACGGGAGCCCGGCGGGGGCGGGCGGTGCCGCGCCACACTGCCGGACTCGCTGCGACCGCCCTCGGTCTCGGCTGTGCGCCGACGGTGCCGACGACTCCCCGAGGGGGCCTCGCCGTAGCGAGCGAGCAGCTCGGCCACGCTCCGCTGACTCTCCCTGCGGGGAGTCCCGTCATCACGCTTGCTAGTTCGGTTCATCGTTGCTCACCGTTCCTCACCGTGCCCCCCGCAGTGCGGTCCGTCCAGGTCCCCGAGGTGGACGGCACCCCTGCTGCGCCGTCCGGTCGATACCGTCCAGCCAGTCCAGCCTCCGCAGGATCACACCCTCCCGCAGTGCCCACGGACAGATCTGCACCTCCTCGATCGACAGCGCCCGCATCGCCGCGTCCGCCACGAGGGCACCGGCGACGAGCTGGTGGGCCCGCCTGGCGCTGACGCCTTCCAGTTCGGCCAGGTCGGCGGTGGACATCCTGGAGATGAACGCGATTACCTGACGGAGCCCGGCGTGGCCTAGGGTACGTCGCACCCGTGGCCCAGCCGACGACGGGGCAGCACCGGTGAGCCGCGCCAGCGAGCGGAACGTCTTCGACGTGGCCACCACCCGGTCGGGCTGGCCCGCCGCAGCCACCGTCCGGGCCGGCTCCGCGAGCTGCTCCACGAGGTATGCCCGCACGTCTTCCAGGTCCTGCCTGCTGGGTGGGTCGTCGCCCAGACGCTCCCGGGTGAGCCGGCCCGCGCCCAGCGCCAGGGACACCGCGACGTCGGGTTCCTCGTCGACGCCGGAGGCGACCTCCAGCGACCCCCCGCCAATGTCGAGGACCAGCAGCCGTCCTGCCGACCAGCCGTACCAGCGCCGCGCCGCGAGGAACGTCAGCCGGGCCTCCTGCTCCCCGGAGAGTACCTCCAGCGAGACCCCGGTCTCGGCGAGGACACGGTCCAACACCGCATCCACGTTGGACGCCTCCCGGACGGCCGAGGTGGCGAACGCCATCAGGTCCTCGCAGTCCATCACGGCAGCGGTGGCCGCGGCGTCGGCAACGGTGCGCACCAGCCGGTCGGCCCCGTCCCGGGTGAGCTTGCCGTGGGAGTTGATCTGCTCGGCCAGCCGCAGGACGGTCTTCTCGGAGTTCTTCGCCGTCGGGTGGGCACCCCGATGGGCGTCCACGACCAGCAGATGGACGGTGTTGGAGCCCACGTCGAGCACGCCTAGCCGCACGAGCGGCCACGCTACCCCGCGGGCGGGGTCAGGCGTGGTACTTGTAACCCAGCCCGCGGACCGTCACCAGGTACTGCGGCGTGGACGGATCGGGCTCGATCTTGGCCCGGAGCCGCTTGACGTGGACGTCGAGGGTCTTGGTGTCACCGACGTAGTCCGCGCCCCACACCCGGTCGATGAGCTGGCCGCGGGTGAGCACCCGCCCGACGTTGCGCAGCAGGTACTCCAGCAGATCGAACTCCTTGAGCGGCAGCGGGATCTCCTCGCCCGCGACGGTGACGGTGTGCCGCTTCACGTCCATCCGCACCGGCCCGGCCGCCAGCACCGCCGGACCGCCCAGCACCGCCGGACCGCCCAGCGCCGCCTCGGCGTCGTCCCCGCCGCGGCGCAGCACCGCCCGGATCCGCGCGATGAGCTCGCGCGCCGAGTAGGGCTTGGTCACGTAGTCGTCGGCGCCCAGCTCGAGGCCGACCACCTTGTCAATCTCGCCATCCCGCGCGGTCACCATGATCACGGGGACGGCGGAGCGGGTCCGCAGCTGCTTGCAGACGTCGGTGCCGCCCATTCCCGGCAGCATGAGGTCGAGCAGGACGATGTCCGCTCCGTTGCGATCGAACTCCTCGAGGGCCTGCTGGCCGGTGATCGCGACCGCGGTGGTGAAGCCCTCCTTGCGCAGCAGGAACGCCAACGGATCGGCGAAGGACTCCTCGTCCTCCACGATGAGAACCCTGGTCACCGCACTCCTCCCAGGTCGGCGCCTGGCACTGGGCTCGCCGGCACTGGGCTCGGCAGCCCCGTCGGGCACGCTGGTACCCGAAGGGTGAACGTCGAGCCGATGCCGGAGCGGCTCCACAGCCGGACGTCCCCACCATGGTTGGCCGCGACGTGCTTCACGATGGCGAGGCCGAGGCCGGTGCCCCCGGTGGCGCGCGAACGAGCGGGATCCACTCGGAAGAAGCGCTCGAACACCCGCTCCTGGTGCCGCGCTTCGATGCCGAGACCGCGATCGGTCACCGCGATCTCCACGAAACCGTCGATCAACCGGCGGCTCACCGAGACCGGGCTGCCCGGCGGGGAGTAGGACACCGCGTTGTCCACCAGGTTGGACAGGGCTGTGACCAGCAGTGTCGCGTCACCGTCGACCTGCAGCCCGCTCGGCGTGTCGACGGTGATCTCGATCTCGGCGGCCTCCGCGGCCAGCCGGCAGCGGGCAAGCGCATCGGCGATGACGTCGTCGATGTCGACGGTCGCCAACTCGGGCAACTGCGCCGCCCCCTCCAGGCGGGACAGGGCGATGAGCTCGGTGACCAGTGCCCCCAGCCGGGTCGACTCGTTGAGAATCTTGGTCCCGAACCGGCGCACCTCGTGCGGTTCGTCGGCCGCGTCGAGCACCGCCTCGGCGAGCAGCGCAACCGCGCCCACCGGAGTCTTGAGCTCGTGGCTGACGTTGGCCACGAAGTCACGCCGGGTCGCCTGCAACCGCACCGCGTCGGACTCGTCGTCCGCGTCCACCACGGTGTATCCGTCCCCGAGCGGGCGGACCTCGCCGAGCACCGCCGCAGGAAGGCGTCCGGTGCCCGCAGGGATCGAGCCCAGTGGAGAGAGGTCGACCTGGACCACCGTGCCGCTGGCCAGCACCTGCCGGGCAGCTGTCCAGGCACGCTCGTCGGGCCGCAGACCCCGAACCAGTCCGAGCTCGGCTGCGCGCGGGTTGTGCAGCAGGACGTCCCCCTGCGGGTCGAGCAGCACGACGCCGCTGTGTGCGGAGAGCACCACGCGCTGGACCAGGTCGGCCACCGTGATGCCGCCCGGTTCGCCGGCTCCCGGGCGAGCAGTGCGCATCCGGCCGACCGAGAGACCGACCGCGCCCCCGAGCAGGAGGCAGCCGATCGAGAGCAGTACACCGACCACGGGTGTCACAAGAGAATGGTAGACACCCGATCGGCTCTCAGCGGCCCTGGTTGGCGACGGCTGCGATGGCGCCGGCCGCCGCCTCCGGGTCCAGATAGGTGCCGCCAGGGGTGACCGGCTTCATCGTGTCGTCGAGCTGGTAGGTGAGCGGGATCCCGGTGGGGATGTTGAGCCCCACGATGGTCTCCTCGTCGATGCCGTCGAGATGCTTGACCAGGGCGCGCAGCGAGTTGCCGTGCGCCGCAACGAGGACGGTGTGCCCGGCGCGCAGGTCCGGCACGATCGCGGAGTCCCAGTACGGCAGCATCCGCTCGACGACGTCGGCCAGGCACTCGGTGGCCGGCGTGCCACTCGCCGCATAGCGCGGGTCGGTGTCCTGGCCGAACTCGCTGCCCGGCTCGATCGGCGGCGGCGGGGTGGCGTACGAGCGGCGCCAGAGCATGAACTGCTCCTCGCCGTAGGTCCGCAGGGTCTGCTTCTTGTCCTTGCCCTGCAGCGCCCCGTAGTGCCGCTCGTTGAGCCGCCAGTCGCGGCGCACCGGGATCCAGTGCCGATCCGCAGCGTCCAGCGTCAGGTTCGCAGTGTTGATCGCCCGGCGCAGCAGGGAGGTGTGCAGCACGTCGGGCCGCAGGTCCGCCGCCCGCATCAGCAGCCCGCCCCGGACGGCCTCGCGCTCGCCCTTCGCACTCAGCGGGACGTCCACCCAGCCGGTGAAGAGGTTCTTCGCGTTCCACTCGCTCTCGCCGTGGCGGAGCAGCACGAGAGTGCCGATGCTCATAGCCCGCCAGCCTGCCAGGCGCAGCGCATCGAGCAGCTCACCGGCCTGGACCTGGCCGATCTCGACAATCGACTCGTCGCGCACGTGGCCTTCAAGATCATCGAAGCACAGGGTCCGGGTGCGCCTGAATCCGGTGCGAGTCGTGCGCCGGGTTGGCGTGACTCGAGCCACGCGGGTAGTGTCCCGACACGTAGGCAAGTAGGCATACAAGTCACCTCGCTCCACCTCAGCTCAGGGGAGGAGACGGTTCGGCCTTCCCGTCGAGGTTGCCGGAAAGGCTCCCGGCGCCGCCAACCAGCATCACAGGCGACGCCGGGTTCTTTTGGGTGGCCTCTCGGCGGAGGCATAGCGCAGCGTAGTGAGCGACAGCGATCGGCCGCCTGATTCAATCGGAGGAAATGGTACGTCATGAGTGATTACGATCCGAGGACAGACACAGGCATCCCCACTGAACCCGTTGGTTCCCTACCTCGGCCAGCCAAGCTTCAGAAGGCATACGCCGCTTATGACGCTGGGGAGATCGGCCTCGATCAGTTGCAGTCCGAACAGGATGCAGCTGCCAAGGACTCGATCGAGCGCTATGAGGCCACCGGATCACCGATCATCTCCGACGGCGAGCAGCGCTGGTCGAGCTTCGCCACTTACCCGATCACCGACACGCTGGCCGGGACCGGCCTTGCCGACAACCTCGCCGGGGACGGCCAGTTCTTCGCGATCTTCGCCGATGGTCACGGCCGGCAGCTGCCCCGCCTGACCGGTGGCCCCTTCAAGTACAAGGCGTACGCGGCGGACTCGCTGAAGAAGTCGCTCGCCATGGCCAACAAGCCGATGAAGCAGGCCGTCATCGCTCCGTCCATGCTCGCTCTGCTGTACCCGCTGAAGGATGAGCTGCCCGATTATCCTCGAGAGCAGTTCGAGGAGGACCTCTGCAACGAGACCGAGAAGGACATCCGCTTGGCCTTCGAGGCCGGTGCCGCCCGGGTCTCCATCGACTTCACCGAAGGCCGCTTGGCGTGCCGCAAGGACCCCCGTAACCCCTGGACCGGAGCCGGCCTGCTGCCGCACTTCGTCGAGCTGAACAACCGGGTGCTCGACCGCTTCTCCCCCGAGGAGCGCTCGCAGATCGGCATCCACACCTGCCCCGGTGGCGACCGCGACTCGGTGCACAGCGCCGATGTGCCGTACAACGACATGCTGCCGAGCATGTTCCAGATGAACGCCGGGTACTTCCTGATCCAGCTCAAGAGCGAGCGCGACAAGGACAGCGTGTACCAGTCCATCGGGGAGAATCTGCGCAGCGACGCCAACGGTGTCACGCAGATGGCCTACATCGGGGTGACCAACCCGGGCAACCCCCGCGTGGAGAGCGCTGACGAGGTCCGCGACCAGCTGGTGGCTGCGGCGAACTTCATCTCGAAGGAGCAGCTCGGCTCAACCGACGACTGCGGGTTCTCGCCGTTCAGCATCGACGAGAAGCCCAACCACGGCTCGCCCGACTACGCCCGCGACGTGGCGTTCCAAAAGATCAAGAACCGCGTTGAAGGGACCAAGATGGCCGCGGAGAAGCTCGGCGTCTCCTGAACCGGCTGCTGCCGAAGGTTTCACGACACGCCGGAACGGGCCGGCCGCTGCCGCGAGCGGCCGGCCCGTCTCCAGATGGTCACCCGAACGCCACAGCTGCGAGGAGATTACTGTTGGACAGCCGCGCCCGGGACCGGCTCGCGTCGGTGGCGCGTGAGCACTTGGGCGGGGTCAGCCAAGAAGCCGCCCTCAACCGGCTGATCGATGAGCACGAGATGCGGCAGGTCCACTTGGCGTATGCACGGCTTCGCAACGATCCCGAGCAGTGGGCCGATTACCAGCAGGAACTCCAGCTTGCAGAGAACACGGCCGCTGATGGGCTCGGCAACGCTCGCGACGAGTATCCCGAGTACAACAAGTGAACCGTGCCGCCACCGTCGAGCCATGGCAGGTGTGGCTGGCCGACTTCGGGACGCCGAGAGGCTGCTCTGCTCACCGCCCGGCTAGCCCGCTCCTCCGACCGGCAGCAGCATTGGTTCGATCTGAGCTGCCGCATCGGCCCCGTATGCCTCGGCGAAGCGCTGTCCGAACTCGGCGGGCTCGACGAGGTACTCCTGCGTCCCGACGGTCTCGATCACCAGCGTGGCCACCATGCAGCCGAGCTGGACCGAACGCTCCAGGCCGAAGTCCGCGGCGACCCCGGCGAGGAACCCCGCCCGCAGGGCGTCGCCGACCCCGGTCGGGTCGGCCTTGCGCCGCTCGCGCGGGGGCGTGACAGCGATGTCGGGCTCGCCGGGACGGTGCACCGTCACCGCCTCGGGCCCCCGGGTGGTGATCCAGGTGTCGACCTTGCCCAGGATCTCATCGTCCGACCAGCCGGTCTTCTGCGCGAGGAGCTTCCGCTCGTAGGAGTTGGTGATCAGATAGGTCGCGTCGTCCACGAGCCCGCGGATCTGGTCACCGTCGAGCCGGGCCAGCTGCTGGCCGGGGTCGGCCATGAACGGGTAGCCCCGCTCGCGGCACTCGTTCGTGTGCCGGGTCATGGCGTCCGGGTCGTTGGGCCCGATGACGACCATGTCGATGCCACCGAGCCGCTGCGCGACCGGGGCCAGCTCGATCTCGCGGGCCTCCGCCATCGCGCCGGTGTAGAACGACGCGATCTGGTTCTGGTCCGTGTCGGTCGTGCACAGGAAGCGGGCGGTGTGCTGGGTCTCGGAGACCCGCACCGACTCAGTGTCCACCCGGTGGGCCTCCAGCCACTCGCGGTACTCGGCGAAGTCCTTCCCGACGGCCCCGACGAGCACCGGCGTGGTGCCGAGGCAGCCGAGTCCGAACGCGATGTTGGCCGCCACCCCGCCGCGCCGGATCTCGAGCTCGTCGACCAGGAACGACAGCGAGAGGTTGTCCAGCTCCCCGTCCACCAGCAGCTCGCGGAAGCGCCCGGGAAAGGTCATCAGGTTGTCGGTGGCGATCGACCCCGTGACGACGATGTTCATCACGAGAGCCCCGCCGCCGCGCGCAGCACGTCGGCCTTGTCAGTGTTCTCCCAGGTGAAGTCGGCGTCGTCCCGGCCGAAGTGCCCGTACGCCGCGGTTTTCTGGAAGATCGGCCGGTGCAGCTTCAGGTAGTCCCGGAACGCCGCCGGACGCAGGTCGAAGTGCTCGTCGACCAGCTTCTCGATGAGCGTGCGGTCGGCCTTCTCGGTGCCGAAGGTCTCCACCATCACCGACAGCGGGCGGGCCACGCCGATGGCGTAGGCCACCTGCACCTCGACCTTGTCCGCCAGCCCGGCCGCGACGACGTTCTTCGCGACGTAGCGCGCCACATACGCCGCCGATCGGTCCACCTTGGACGGGTCCTTACCGGAGAACGCCCCGCCGCCGTGCCGGGCGAACCCGCCGTACGTGTCCACGATGATCTTGCGGCCGGTGAGGCCCGCATCGCCGACCGGACCGCCGATGACGAACCGGCCGGTCGGGTTCACGAAGAAGTTCTTCCTCAGCTCGGCTGCGTCGTAGAAGTCCGCGGGGATCACGGGCTCGACCACGTGGCGCCACAGGTCGTTTGGGATCTGCGCCTCGACGCCCTCGGCGTGCTGGGTGGAGATCAGCACCTTCTCCACCGACACCGGCCTGCCCCCCACGTAGCGCACGGTGACCTGCGTCTTCCCGTCCGGGCGCAGATAGGGCAGCGTCCCGTCCTTGCGGACCTCGGACAGCCGCTTGGAGAGCCGGTGCGCGAGCGCGATCGGCATCGGCATCAGCTCGGGGGTCTCGTTGGTCGCGAAGCCGAACATCATTCCCTGGTCACCGGCGCCCGCACTGTCGAGCTCGTCCTCGGAGAGCTTGCCGCGCCGCTCCTGCGCCTGGTCCACGCCCTGGGCGATGTCCGCGGACTGCTTGTCCATGCAGATCATCACCGCACAGTGGTGGCCGTCGAAGCCGAAGTCGCCGTTGTCGTAGCCGATGCCGTTGACCGTGTCCCGCACGATGCTGGTGAAGTCGATCGTCGCCTTCGTCGTGATCTCACCGGCTACCACGACGAGCCCCGTGGTGATCAGCGTCTCGCATGCCACCCGGGATCCCGGGTCCTCGGCGAGCGCGGCGTCGAGCACGGCGTCGGAGATCTGGTCGGCCATCTTGTCCGGATGACCCTCGGTCACCGACTCCGAGGTGAAGAGGTAGTTGTGGTCTTCCTGCGGGTTCATCAGCTCACGCCTTCCTTGCCGTGGTGTCCGCCGCGCCCGACGGCGCCGCCTCCGTCGTGCTGCCCGCTGCCCCGTTCGCCCGGGCGGTGCCGGGACTGCCCTCGAGTCCGCGGCGCAAGCGGACCAGGCCCGGGGTCACTGTCGTAGGCCTTGTTGCGGACCCGCCGGGAGACGGAGAACGGTCCGGTCCGGGAAAACTTGATCAGACGGTCGGTCTGCGCGTGGGTGGACGTGAATCTCCTCTGCCAGCCCCAGTGACACCACATCGTCCACCGGCAGCGGCGTCTGCACCACCGGGTCATAGTAGTGGCTCGATGGCGCGGAGGTCCTTGCGCAGGATCTTGCCCGACGCAGACTTCGGGATCGTCTCGACGAACTGGACCGCCCGCACCTTCTTGTGCGGTGCCACCTGCTCCGCCACGAACGCCATCACCGCGTCCTCGTCGAGGGCATCCGCGCCGGCCTGGCTCACCACGAACGCCTTGGGACCTCCTGGCCCTCGGCGTCGCGGACCCCGATGACGGCGGCGTCGGCGATCTCTGGGTGGGAGAGCAGCAGGGCCTCCAGCTCCGCCGGCGGCACCTGGTAACCCTTGTACTTGATCAGCTTTTTGACCCGGTCCACGATCGTGACGTTGTCGGCCCCGTCGACACTGGGCTCGACGACCTCCTCCCCGGTCTCCGGATCGACCAGCTTGCACTCCATGTTCGGGATGGTCGGCCCAACCGACCCGAGCGGGATGTCGGTGCGGCGGTCGGGAACGATCTGGCTGACCGGGCACATCTCGGTCATGCCGTAGCCCTGCTTGACCTGGCAGCCGATCCGCTGCGCCACCGCCTGCGCCGAGCTCGGCGTCCAGCGCCGCGGCGCCGGAGAAGACCACGTCGACGCAGGACAGGTCGAAAGAGTCGACCATCGGGTGCTTGGCCAGGGCCACGGCCACCGGCGGCACGATGTACACCCGGTTGAGCCGATGCTGCTGGATGCAGGTCAGGAACATCTCGAGGTCGAACCTGGGCAGCGTCACGACCCGCCCCGGTGTAGAGCCCGTAGTTCATCAGCACGGTCAGCCGTAGAGGTGGAAGAACGACAGCACCAGGTTGCGTGGGTCAGCATCACACCCTTCGAGTTGCCCGTCGTCCCCGACGAGTAGGGCAGCACGGCCAGGTCAGCGGCCGGGTCGATGCCGACGTCCAGTACCGCGGCGTCCTCGGCCAGCAGGTCTGCGCGCGCGGGGTGGCCGGC
Organism: Pseudonocardiaceae bacterium; assembly: GCA_035640155.1. Classification (GTDB taxonomy): domain Bacteria; phylum Actinomycetota; class Actinomycetes; order Mycobacteriales; family Pseudonocardiaceae; genus JALYQB01. The sequence continues at coordinate 13,332 of DASQWR010000090.1, read as the reverse complement.
GGCGCCGTCCAGGACGACGGTCTCGGTGACGCGCACGCCATGCTGGGACGTGGCCGCGGTGGCTCGCTCCAGGAATGCGGACACGGTGAACAGCGTCCTGGCGCCGGAGTGGCGCAACTGCTTCGCCACGTCATCGGGTGTGTAGAGGGAGTTGACCGTCGTCGCCGTCGCCCCGGCGCGCAGGATGCCGTGGAACACCACTGCTTAGTACGAGGTGTTGGGCGCGAACACGGCCACCACGTCGCCTTGCCGGTGCCGCGCGCGGCGAGCGCTCCGGCGACCTGGTCGACCAGCACCGAGAGCTGACCTTAAGTGATCGACTGCCCGGACGTCCCGTCGACCATCACCGGCCGGTCCGCCCGCTCCGCGATGTCAGCGAAGAGGAGCTCGGGGATCGACACCTCCGGGATCTCCACATCGGGAAACGGGCTGCGGAACGACATCCGGGCTCCTCGCGAGACGAGCGGCGGGGACCAAGGTCCTTGCTCTGCCAAGTACACACGAACGGAGTAGCACGAAAGTCTTGCGACCCGACTCGTGCTCCTGAGACGGTATTTCTACCCTCCCGAGCGGCTCGGCCGGTCGCGGAGGCACCAGATCGCGGTTCGCCCTCCCCCTGCGGACCGCGGCCCGCAGGATCCCTGGAGTCCCCCACCGAGGGATCCGACATGCGGGACATCGCGACGGGGCGGTCCGCGTGTGTGACTCCCCCCCTCTCCGGACCGTCCCGTCGCGCTCACCCCCGCTCGGAGCCGTGCCCCGCCGGTTGCCGCCTCGGTCACGACTCATTGACAGGGCCGTCCGGGCGCTGCTCGGGGCGGATGAGGTGCGCGAACGCGGCCAGGTTGGCCAACGACTCCCCCCGGGAGACGCGCCAGCTCCACTCGCGGCGGATGGAGGACGCGAAGCCGATCTCCAGCAGGGTGTCGAAGTCGCTCTCGGCCGCCTCGGCGATCTGGCCGAGCACCCGGTCGAGCTCGTCGGCGGTCACCGAGGCATGCGCCAACCGGCCCACCAGGTAGATGTCGCCGACCCTGTCCAGGGCGTAGTGCACCCCGTAGAGCCGGGCGTTGCGGCGCAGCAGCCAGCGGTAGACCCGCTCGTGCGCCTCGTCCGGGCGCCGGCAGACGAACGCCTCCACCAGCACTCCGTGCACACCGACCACGAGCCAGCAGTTCGTCCGCAGCTTCCTCTCCCCGGGCAGGGTGACGAAGAAGCTGCCGGAATCCGTGCGCTGATAGGCCAGTTCCGTGTCGTCCAGAGCCGCCGAGACGACGTCCGCGACCGGGTTCACACCGCCACCTCCACGTCCAGCCGGTAAGCGCTGGCGGCGTCAGCGTAGGTGCGCAACAGCGCATCCGTGGTGCGCTCCCACGAGAAGCGCCGCGCATGCCGGATCGCCCCGCTGGCGAGCGCCCGCGCCCGGGCGGGGTGCAGCGCCACCGCGGACAGCGCGTCGGCCCAGTCGGACGCCCGGTGGCCCTCGACGAGCAACCCGGATGCCTGGTCGGCGACCGCCACCGGCAGGCCACCCACCTCCGCGGCGACCACGGGCGTCCCGCAGGCCTGCGCCTCCAGCGCGACCAGCCCGAACGACTCGTTGTGGGAAGGCACCGCGACCACGTCGGCAGCGCGGTACACCGCCGCCAGGTCGGTACCGCCCTGCGGCGGCGCGAAGCGCACCACGTCCGGGATGCCCAGCGCGACGGCCAGCTCATGCAGCGCGGTGGGCTCGGCCAGCCCGGCGCCCGAGGGTCCACCCACCACCAGCAGCCGGAGCCGGGGCCGCAGCGCCGGGTCGCGGTGCAGCATCTCGGCGGCCGCCCGCAGCAGCACGTCGGGGGCCTTGAGCGGCTGGATGCGGCCGACGAAGGCCAGCACCACCGCGTCGAGCGGCAGGCCCAGCGCCGTGCGGGCGGCCTGCTGCGAGCCCGGGGTGAACCGCTCCAGGTCCACCCCGGGCGGGATGGTGACGGTGCTGGCCGGGTCGGCTCCGTAGAGTTCGACGAGTTGGGCGGCCTCGGCCGCGGTGTTGGCCACCAGCCGGTCGGCCTCGGCGACCACCTGCTGCTCGCCGATCGTGCGGGTGTGCGGCTCAGGGGCGTCGCCCTCGGCGAGTGCGGCGTTCTTGACCTTCGCCAGGGTGTGCGCGGTGTGCACCAGCGGCACTCCCCAGCGGTCCCGGGTCAGCCACCCGACCTGTCCGGACAGCCAGTAGTGCGAGTGGACGACGCTGTAGTACCCGGGCTCGCGGCGGGCCTCCGCGCGCAGCACCCCCGCGGTGAAGGCGCACAGCTGCGCAGGGAGGTCCTGCTTGCCCAGACCCTCGAAGGGACCCGCCGTGACGTGTCGCACCGTCACCCCCGGGGCGAGCTCGGCCACCGGCGGCAGCTCGCTCGACGTCGCGCGGGTGAACACCTCCACCTCGACACCGCGCCGTGCCATCCGGGTCGCCGTCTGCAGGATGTAGACATTCATCCCCCCGGCGTCGCCGGTGCCTGGCTGCTCCAGCGGCGAGGTGTGCACGGAGAACACTGCGACGCGTCGCGGCGCCATTCCCATCCAGCCGATCACGACCCCATCTTGCCGTCTGCCGCCCTACTCTGCTGCCATGAGCGAGGAGCGACCCACCGCCGTCGTCACCGGGGCGAGCGCCGGGATCGGCGCCGCCACCGCCCGCGCCCTGGCCGCCGCGGGCTTCCACGTGGTGCTCGGCGCCCGCCGGATGGAGCTATTGACCCAGATCGCCGAGGAGATCGACGGCACCGCGCTGCCGCTGGACGTCCGCGACGCCGGCTCGATCACCACCTTCGCCGACGGGGTGGGCGCCGCGCGGGTGCTGGTGAACAACGCCGGGGGCGCGAAGGGCCTGGACCCGGTGCTGCAGACCACCGACGAGGACTGGCGCTGGATGTGGGAGATGAACGTCCTCGCCACCCTGCGCATCACCCGGGCGCTGCTGCCCCGCCTGATCTCCTCCGGGGACGGGCACGTCGTCACCGTCACCTCCACCGCGGCGCTGGAGGCATACGACAACGGCTCCGGTTACGCCTCCGCCAAGCACGCCCAATCGGTGCTGCACCGCACGCTGCGCGGGGAGCACCTCGGTGCGCCGGTGCGCTTCACCGAGGTGCTGCCGGGCATGGTGCAGACCGACTTCTCGCTCACCCGGTTCTCCGGCGACGCCGAGCGCGCCGCGAGCGTGTACGCGGGGCTCACCCCGCTGTCCGCGGACGACGTCGCGGAGACCATCGCGTTCGCGGTGAGCCGCCCGGCGCACGTCAACATCGACCAGATCGTGCTCCGTCCGCGGGCGCAGCACTCCACGCTGCGCGTGCACCGCGAGAGCTGAACAACGCTGCGGTCCGCGGACCCGGCCTTCCCACCGCTCGCCCGTTAGGGTTGCTTCAGTGACCGTCGACGCCACCGTTTCGCCGACAGCCGGCCCCGAGGAGGTCGCGCGCGCCGCTGCGACCGCGCTGGCCGAGCGGACCGGAGCGGACACCCACGACGTCGCCGTGGTGCTCGGCTCCGGGTGGCGCCCGGCCGCCGACGTCCTGGGGAAACCGCACATCGAGATCCCGATGGTCGAGCTGCCGGGGTTCGCGGCACCGGGAGCGCCCGGACACAGCGGGACGGTGCGCTCGCTCGAGCTGGCCGGACGCCGGGTGCTGGTGCTGCTGGGACGCGTTCACGGGTACGAGGGCCGCGGCGTCACCCAGGTCGTGCACGCCGTGCGCACCGCCTGCGCGGCGGGCGCTGCGACCGTGCTGCTCACCAACGCGGCCGGGGGCATCGGTGCGGAGCTGGTGGTGGGCCAACTGGTACTGATCTCCGACCACCTCAACCTGACCGGTGCCTCCCCGCTGGTCGGTGCCCGGTTCCTGGACCTGGTCGGCGCCTACTCCCCGCGGCTTCGCGGGCTCGCCCGGGAGATCGACCCGTCGCTCGTCGAGGGTGTCTACGCCGGGCTGCCCGGCCCGCACTTCGAGACACCAGCTGAGATCCGGATGCTGCGCACCCTTGGCGCCGATCTCGTCGGCATGTCCACCGTGCTGGAGACGATCGCCGCCCGCGCCGAGGGCGCGGAGGTGCTCGGGCTCTCGTTGGTGACCAACCTCGCCGCCGGAGTCACCGGGGAACCCCTCGACCACCTGGAGGTGCTGGCCGCCGGCCGGGCCGGTTCGGTGCGGATGGGCGGTCTGCTGCGCGAGCTGGTGAGCCGCACCTGAGGCACCGGCCTCAGGAGGCGTGGCGATGCAGCCGAGCCCGGGCGCTGCCCCGGCCGGGACCCACCGGCACGTGCCGGGTGGCGGCAGCGAGGCCGAAGGGCGGCATGTTGGCGTAGATGGCCTCGGCGTGGCCCGCCGGGACGGCGTAGGTCTCGTGCCAGAGGCCGACACTGCCGTCCGCCCCGATCTTGCGGTTGAACGCGCGCCAGGCCGCCGCGTGCGGCGCGGTGGAGTCCGAGGCGAACGCGAACAGCTTTTCGGTGCTGCTCCAGTACTGCACCACGAGCACGGTGCGACCCGGCCACATGTGCCAGCCCAGGAGCCCGGAGGTCGGATCGGCCCCCAGGTGCCGCAGCATCCGTGGCATCGCCACGAAGACGGGCCACCACTTGTCCACCCGCCACCAGCGGTTGAACCGCATGCCGATGAGGAACACCGTCACCCCCGGCTCGCCAGGTTCCGCCGTGTACCGACCGGAGAACACCTGCGCCATCGCTGACCACCTCCTGTTGTAACGCTGTTATAAAACACTGTCACGGTACCTTTGTCCAGTGCCTCGACCCAAGACCCACGACGAAGCGCTGCGGATGCGACTGCTCGACACGGCCGGCGCCCTGCTCACCGCGGAGGGCCCGGACGCGCTGAGCGTGCGCCGGATGGCCACCGAGGTGGCCACCTCGACCACCGCGGTCTACTCGCTGTTCGGTGGCAAGCCGGGACTGCTGCGCGCGCTGTTCATCGAGGCCTTCAGCCGCTTCGGCGCGCACCTGGCAGCGGTTGTGCCGTCGGACGATCCGCTGGCCGACATCCTCGCGCTCGGCCTCGCGTACCGGGCCAGCGCGACTGACGATCCACATCTGTACGCGGTGATGTTCGGCTCGCCGATCCCGGGGTTCCAGCCGCAACCCGAGGACTGGGCGCAGGCCGCCGCCACCTTCGAACCGCTGCTCGATGCGGTCGGCCGGGCCATCGACGCCGGGCTGCTCTGCACCGAGGACCCCGCTCTGGTGGCCACCGCGATGTGGGCCACCGTGCACGGCCTGGTGTCCCTGGAGCTGGGGCACGCGCTCCCCCCGCAGGCACGTGCGCCCGCGGAGGTCTTCGAGACCGCGATCAGGGCGAACTTGCGAGGTTGGCACCGTGGGCGACCATGACGAAGATGGCTGTTCTCGCCGGACTCGGGCTGGTGGCGCTGCTCGCGTGGAGCGTCGGCACGCGCACCGGAACCTGGCGCGACCGCGGCCGCTGGGGCCTGGCGGTGCTGCTGGTCGTAGCCGGCTCGGCACACCTGCTGAACCCGCTGCCGTTCCTGCAGCACCTCCCGCCGGTGGTGCCGGGACGGGCGCTTCTGGTCGCGGCAACCGGGGTGATCGAGATCGGGTTGGGGGCCGCGTTGCTGGGACCGGCGACGTGGCGGCGCGCCGTCGGTCGGGTGGTGGCGGTGTACTTCGTCGCGATCTTCCCGGCCAATGTCTACGTCGCGGTGGCCGGCGTGGATGTTGACGGTCTGCCAGACGGGCACTACCCGTGGCTGCGCCTGCCGTTGCAGATCGTGCTCATCGTGTGGGCACTCTGGTGCACGACGGCCGACGAAAGAATGCAGCGCGGCGATAATGTGCTCGCCGAACCGGAGTGAGGAGGCGGGCTGTATGGAGGTGCTGAGCAGCCGGGTGCTGCTTCGCCCCGTCGACCCGGAGCGCAGCCGGGCCTTCTACCGCGACGTGCTGGGCCTGGGGATCTGCCGGGAGTTCGGCGACGGGCCCGAGCGCGGCACGGTCTTCTTCCTGGGCGGCGGTGGGCTGCTGGAGCTCTCCGGACGCACCGACCTGCCGGCGGGAGATGCGGTGGCGCTGTGGGTGCAGGTCCGCGACCTCGCCGCGACGCACCGCGAGCTCGCCGAGCGCGGTGTGAGGGTGTTACAGGAGCCGCGGGCCGAGCCGTGGGGGCTGCTCGAGATGTGGATCGCCGACCCGGACGGGGTGCGCATCGCGGTGGTCGAGGTACCCGCCGAGCACCCGCTGCGCCGCCGAGCGCGGGACCTTGACCCTCCTCCGCCAAGCCGGTGAGTAGGGCACGCTGCGGAACCAGGGGGACGCCTGCGGCGTCCCAGGGACGAACAGCGCCGGGGAGGTCGGAGTGAGCCAGCCAGCGGGGTACTACGTCGATCCGGCGACGCTGGCCTCCTACGGCCGCGCCGTCCCCGGTCTCGCGGCACAGCTCGGCGAGACCGGCAGCGCGACACTGAGCGGGGCGACCGCGCTCGCCGCGGACTGCTTCGGCCAGGTCGGGCGGGAGGTCGGGCTGACCGCGGCGTTCCAGCAGGCGACCCAGCGTGAGGTGGACGGGCTGGCCGCTGCTGCCGCGGCGCTGGACGCGCTCGCCGCAGCGGTGCGCGGCGCCAACACCGGCTACGGGCAGCACGAAGAGGATCACGCCCGCCTGGTCAACCGGTCCACGCAGCTCTGAGGGGGAAGGAACGGATGAGCGTGCAGGGGCTGTTGCTCGCCCTGGTCGCCCCGATGGAGGACCACCTGGCGAAGCTGGACGGGGACACCGGCGGTGCGGATGCCGCCGGGGATGCCTTCGGCCGAGTGCAGGGTGCGATCGAGGCTGTGCAGGGCGATCACCGGGCGGCGGCGAACGCGCTGCTCGGCGGATGGTGGGGGGAGCGGGCCGGTGCCTACACCGACCGGCTGGGTGCCCTCAACAGCGCCCTGGACGGGCTGGCCACCGCCGCGACCGCGGCTCGGGAGGTCGCGGCCGAGGCCGTCAGCCTGATCACCCAGGCCCGCACCCGCATCGACGCGCTGATCCAGGGGTTCCTCGACGAGGCCGGACCGATCGTGCAGGCCGCGCTGGCAGCGCAACGGGCCGGGGCACCGGGGCCGGTGCCCGAGGCCACCGCCCAGCTGCAGGGCATCGCCTCGGGCTATGTCGAGCAGTCCGCGACCGAGCTGGAGCGGGTGCGCGTCGGACTGGCGGGCCTGGTCGGGCGGCTGAGTGCGCCGGAGGTCGCGCTCGACGAGGTGGGGGTGCCCCTCGGCAACGACGCCGGACCCGTGTCCACCACACCTGCCGGGACGGCGCCGACCACCGTGGCGGGCGACGGCGCCGGCTCCGGGGGGAGTGCCGGGCCCGACGGAGGTGGCTCCGGGGGTGGCGGGGACACTGCGACCAAGCCCCAGCTGCCGGTCGCGATCCCGCCCCAGCCCGGCGACGGGGTGGACGTCAACCTGCCCGACGGCAGCACCGTCGCCGCGCCCAACGAGATCGCCGCTCAGGCCGTGCGCAACGCGCTGAGCAACCTCGACGTACCCTACGTCTGGGGTGGCACGACCCCGGGTGAGGCACTGGACTGCAGCGGCCTGACCATGAGCTCCTACGCCGACGCAGGCCTGGAGATCCCGCGGCACTCTGCCGCGCAGGCGATCGGCGCAGAGGTACCGTCAGCGGCGGAGCTGCTACCCGGGGACCTGGTGGTGTGGGACGGTCACGTCGCGATGTACATCGGCAACGGTCAGATTGTCGAAGCGGGCGACCCGGTGCAGGTCGGCGAGCTGCGCACCACCAACTCGGGCATGCCGTTCCTCGGCTTCTACCGGCCGACGGGCTGACAGGGAGCGCGTGGGTCACCACAGGGACTCGACGGTCATCGCGGTGCAGCGGCTCGCGGAACGCGCCACCGCGGCCGCCGACCGCGGTGCGACGCAGCTCGCCGCGTCCGGCCCGATCACCGGGCAAGCGCGCTCGGCCGACGGGTCGATCACGGTGGTGGTCTCCCCCGGCGGCGTGCTGACCGACGTCCGGCTGACTCCCGCGGCGCTGCGTCGCGGCACCGCGGAGATCTCCCGCGAGGTGGTCGCGCTGGCCGCGCGGGCCACCCTCCAGGCATCCGGCCGGCTGCACCGGGCGCTGTCCGGGGTGCTGGACCCACCGGCCACCCGATCGCTCGAGCGGCTCGGGCTGCCGTCGCCGGAGCGCCGACCCGAGCCCGACGAGGACTCCCCGGTGCTGCGGAGGGCGTGGTGACCCCCTCCTCGCCACTGGAGCGCGTTCCGCTGGAGCGGGTTCCGCTGGACCGGGAGACCGGCGCCCTGATCGCCGCTGCCCGTGCCCAGCGGGAGGCGATCGACGGGGTCGAGCGGCTGCTGGGTCGCGTCACCGGGCAGGCCGAGGACCCCGACGGCATCGTCGCAGCGCTGGTAAGCGCCCGGGGCGAGCTGCTGGATCTGTGGCTGCGGGAGGACGCCGCCGGATGGGGATCGGAACGGCTCGGCGAGCTGATCGTGCAGACCGCACAGGCCGCCGCGCAGCACGCCACTCAGCGCGCCTACGACACCCTCGCGCCGCTGCTGGGCGACACGGTCACCGCAGCGATGGAGGGCATCGGCCCGCCGGTGCCGGCCCGCAGCGAGCACGGGCCGGGCATCGACCCGGCCGAGTTCCAGCACCGCCGCGACGCCCGGATGGGGGTCACCCGTGCTCCCGCGCCGCGCCATCGCGGCCAGCCCGAGGAAAACCCCGGCGAGGACGACGTCTTCTCCTTCGATCCTGCCACCCTGCGTTCCGACCGGTGACACCGGCGCCCGCGGGCGTAGCGGGCGGGTGTCCGGCGTTAGGCTGCCGCGTCATGGCGCAGGACATCGTCCCGATCGAGCTCGGGCTGACGGCTGGCGACTTCGTCACCCTGTGGGCTCCCCGGTGGCGAGAGGACGGCGAGGAGTGGGAGGCATTCCTCGGCGACGGCGACGACCTGTTCGCGTTCCCGGACGTGGCGTCCATGGTCGCTTTCGTGCGCACCGCCCGCGAGCACGACCTGGCCGACCATCCCGCGTGGAGCGCCGTGCCGCAGCTCGCCGCACCCGACCTGATGCCGGAGGAGACACAGAGCTACGACCTGGTCGGGGTGCCGGAACTGGTCGCCGAGGACCCGGACACCTGGAACATCGCGGAGCTCGCGGAGATCGTGTCGATGGCGCGCTCGCTGGCCGACGTGTGTGAGCTGGACGTGGTGCACGAGGTGCTCGACTCCGCCGCCGGCTTCTCCATGCTGGACGGCGGGACGCTGCCCTTCGGCGGCCGGGAGGGCGCCCGGCTCTGGGCAGCGATGTCCACGGCGGTCGCCGAGCGTTGGGACGAGGTGCTCGACGCGCTCGACGCGGTGATCAACACTCCGCAGGTGGACCCGGCCGCGGTGGCCGCTGCGCAGACCGAACTCGCCGAGGCCGAAGCGTACGAGGCCGCCGAGGCGGGGGACGACGCCGAGGAGGTCGAGGTGGTGGCCGTGGACGACGAGGTGGGCCCCACCGACCCGGCGCTGGCGTTCTGGGCCGAGGTGGGCATCGACCCGATCCGCATCGTCAGCGGGCTCGGGGAGCACTACACGCTGCGCTGCTACCTCGACGACACACCGGTCTTCCTCGGAGCCACCGGGCGCATCGACGTCTTCGGCTCGCCCCGCGGGCTGACCCGCTACCTGGTGGAGGCCGGATCCGGCCCCGACGGTGCCGGCGACCACGACCTGGAGGGCGTCGCGACCTGGGAACAGGTGACCGACCGCGCCAATGCCGGGGAGCTCGAGATCGCCGTTGATGACGACAACGTCTACGTGCTCACCGGGCTGGCCGACGACCTCGCCTCCGGGCCGGAGGCGGTGGACCCGGTGCAGCTCGAGCTGGCCGTCGAACTGCTGACCGACGCCGACGCCTGGGCCGGCGGCGACACCGCGCAGGCGGCGTTGGTGCAATCGGAGCCGCTGGGGTGGCTGGTCTCGTTCGTGCTGCGGCCCGACCCGACCCGGCTCGCGCCCAGCCCGCCGTTCGACGCCGAGGTAGCCGCCTGGCGGGCGCTGGTGGCCGGCTTCGAGGACCACCTTCGGGTGCACTGACACCCGGCACGCCCCGCGTGAGCGCGGAGCACCTCAGCCCGCGCTCCCCGGCCGGGCGGTGTGGTCACCGGCCCAGGCGAGCAGGTGCCGGGGCGCCCAGGTGTTGACCACCTGCGCCGGCGGCACGCCGCAGACCGCGGCCCGCTCGCAGCCGTAGGGCAGCCAGTCGAGCTGGCCCGGGGCGTGCGCGTCGGTGTCGATCGAGATGAGGCAACCGGTCTGCACCGCCAGCCGGAGCAACCGCTTGGGCGGGTCGAGCCGCTCGGGACGGGAGTTCACCTCCACCGCGACGCCGTGCTCCGCGCAGGCCGCGAACACCGCCCCGGCGTCGAACGTCGACTCCGGTCGGCCCTTCCCGGTGAGCAGCCGCCCGGTGCAGTGCCCGAGCACGTCGACGTGCGGGTTGCGCACCGCGGCGAGCATCCGCTCGGTCATCTCCTCCTCGGGCATCCGCAACTTCGAGTGCACCGACGCCACCACGACGTCGAGCTGGGCCAGCAGCTCCTCCTGCTGGTCCAGCGTTCCGTCGAGCAGGATGTCGACCTCGATGCCGGTGAGGATCCGGAACGGCGCCAGCGTCTCGTTGAGCCCGGCCACCACATCGAGCTGGCGGCGCAGCCGTTCGGCGGACAGGCCGTTCGCGACGGTGAGCCGCGGCGAGTGGTCGGTGAGCACCAGGTAGTCGTGGCCCAGCTCGTGAGCCGTTGTCGCCATCTCCTCGATCGGGGAGCCGCCGTCGGACCAGTCGGAATGGGTGTGACAGTCACCGCGCAACGAGTCCCGCAGCGCCGCACCGTCCCGCACGGATTCCGGGGACAATCCCGCCGGGGAGGACCCCACTGGCGACGATCCCGCTGGGGCCACCCCCGTCCCCGCGGCCTCCTCGAGCCGGCGCAGGTACCCCGGCTCCTCCCCGGCCAGCGACTCCATCACACACCGCGCAGTGACGTCGCCGACGCCCGGGAGCGCGGTCAGCGTGCCGGCGTGCGCGCGCTGCGCGACGTCGTCACGGTCCTGGATGGCGGCCGCCGCCGTGCGGAACGCGCGCACCCGGTACGTCGCCTCGCGGGCGCGCTCGAGCAAGAAGGCGATCCGGCGCAGGTCGACGCCGGGATCGCGGGGCTCGGTCACCACACCGATCCTGCCACCGGAGGGCTCAGCGGCGGGGAGGCAGGCGGTGCAGCGTGACGTCGTGCAGGGCACCGCCCGCCGCCCGGGCGGTGAGGTAGGTGCAGTGCGGCTGGCGCCGCCGGTCAGTCGGCGAACCCGGGTTGAGCAGCCGCAACCCCGATGGCGCCGTGGTGTCCCACGGGATGTGGCTGTGGCCGAAGACGAGGACGTCGACGTCGGAGTACGCGCGGGCGCAGCGCGCCTCGCGGCCCCGCGACTGCCCGGTCTCGTGCACCACCGCGAGGCGCACGCCGCCGAGCTGCACCCGAGCCACCTCCGGCAGCCGCGCCCGCAGCGCCGCGCCGTCGTTGTTGCCGTACACCCCGACCAGCCGGGCCGCCCGCCCTCTCAGCGCGTCGAGCAGCGCGACGTCGACCCAATCGCCGGCGTGCACCACCACGTCGGACTCCCCCACCTCGTGCCACACCTGCTCGGGCAGGTCACGGGCACGGGCGGGAACGTGGGTGTCGGCAAGGATCAGCAGTCGCATCAGGCCGCATTCTGGCCCAGCAGCGCCCCACCGCGCCCGGGCGGCACGGTGGGGCGCTGGGGAGAAACAGGCTACTTCTTGAAGATGTCCTTCACCTTCGCCGCAGCGTCCTGCACCGCGTCCTTCAGCTGGGCCTTGTCCTTCTGGCCCTCGCCCTCGGCGCGCAGCGACTCGTCCCCGGTGGCACGCCCAGTGGTCTCCTTGAACTTGCCGGCACCCTCTTCGATCTTGTTGTCCAGCTTGTCGTCATTGGCCATCGCGTTCTCCCTCGAACCTCAGCTAAGGATCCAGGCGCTCGGCGCCTGCGATACGGACGCACCCCCGGCGAACTACTCCAGGAGCAGCGGACAGCACCCTCTGGTCGCCCACATAACCCCTATATACCCGGACATGCCGGGAGCAAACACCGGAGCGCCGGTCTAGACGTGCGCCATCGACCCGGTGAGGACTCGCGCCGCCGGGCCAGGAGGACTACGGTTCGGGCTCACGATCCATGATCACCTGTTGGTCCAGTCGAAGAGGAGCTCTGCCGTGTTATTACGCCGCGTCGCACGTCCCCTGCTCGCCGGGATCTTCGTCTCCAGCGGGATCGAGCAGCTGATCAATCCCGCCCCGAAGATCGCGGCCGCCGCGCCCCTGCTCGCGAAGGGCCGGGACGCGCTGCCCACCAACCGCCCTGTCGAGCCGGCCACCTTGGTGCAGGCCGATGCCGCGGTGAAGATCGGGGCCGGTCTGCTGCTCGCGTTCGGCTGGGCACCCCGGCTGGCCGCGACCGCGCTGGCGGTGAGCCACATCCCGACCACGGTGACGGAGCATCCTTTCCGGAAGACCGTCAGTGGCGACGGTGCGGCACAGCGGGTTCACTTCCTGAAGAATGCCGGCCTGCTCGGTGGCCTGATGTTCGCGGCGGCCGACACCCAGGGCAAGCCTTCGGTTGGCTGGCGCACCCGCCGGGCCAAGCGGGACGCCGCTCGCGTCGCCAAGCTCGCCCGCAGGGACAAGCGAAACGCCGTCCGCGCCTCCAAGCTCGCCCGCAAGGCCGCGAAGGCCCGCATCGCCGGTGCCGGCGCGCAGGTGTCAGCGCGGGCTGGCAAGGCCGGTAGCTCGGTGCGGGCGCTGCGCTGAACTGGAGGAACCTGCTGCACTTCTCCCGCCGACGCCCGCCGCCGTCGGCGGGAGACTCACGCTCCGACCACCTGAGGTCGGTGTGGCCGCGTCGCAATGGATCACCGGTCGTGGCACGCTTGCGCTGTCAACGTGACCTGGCGTCCGGGAGGCTGCAGTGGCGCACGAGGTTCGCGCGGTGGTGGCGCGCGGCAAGGGCGCGCCGGTGACCGTGGAGACGGTGCAGGTGCCGGATCCCGGGCCCGGCGAGGCGCTGGTGACGGTGCAGGCCTGCGGCGTCTGCCACACCGGCGCTGGCGCAGCGCCTCGACGCCCCGGTGCTGCTGCACCCGGCCGAGCACGTGCTGTGGGAGCTGGCGCACCCGGACACGCCACCGCCGGCGGCTCAGCTGGCCGACGGCGACGTGCTGCGCGTCGGCGGCACCGAG
>DASQWR010000089.1:0-35149 GCA_035640155.1 Pseudonocardiaceae bacterium | reverse complement strand
GTCGAGGCCGCGCGGCGGCTCGACTGGTCACCGAGCCGGGTGTCACGCATGCTCTCCGGCACGCGCGGCACGACCGAGGTGGACGTCGCGATGTTCCTGACGGTCTGCGGCGTGCGCGGGCGGGAACGCAAGCGGCTGCTCGCCGTCTGCCAGGACCAGGGCGTGCCGGGCTGGTTGCAGGAGTACGGCGACCGGCTGCCCAAGCAGCTCGTCACGCTGGTGGACCACGAGGACAAGGCCCAGCGGATCACCGACTTCGAGGCGACCTGGGTGCCGGGGCTGCTGCAGACTCCGGACTACGCGCGGTCGCTGATCAGCAGCGTGATCACGGTGCCGGCGGATGAGGTCGAGGAACGGGTAGCCGCGCGGCTGGCCCGCCAGGAGCTGTTCGGCCGGGGAACCGGCGCGCGGTTCGCGTTCTTCGTGCACGAGACGGCGCTGCGGCTACCGGTTGGGGGTGCCGCGGTGCTCTCCGACCAGCTCCACCACCTGCTGCGGATGTCGGTGCGACCGCCCATCACGGTGCGCGTGATACCTACGGCAGTGGGTGCGCACGCCGGGCTGGACGGCTCGTTCCGGCTGTTGGAGTTCCAGGAGTTCCACCCCGTGGTCTACCTGGAAAGCACGACGACGGCGCTGTTCCTGGAACGCAGCGAACAGGTGACGGCCTACCGTCGGATCCTCCACGCACTGGCCGAGGTGGCACTGGACGAGGGACACTCGCGGGACCTGATTGCCACCGCGGCACAGGAGCTCTCCGCGGACCTGGAGGACGGACCATGAGCACCCCCGACCGGAATGGCATCGTCTGGCGCACCAGCAGCTACACAGGCTCCAGCGGCAACTGCGTCGAGGTGGGCTGGTGCACCAGCAGCTACACCGGCACCAGCGGCAACTGCGTCGAGGTCGCGCTTGCGGACGGCACCGTGCTGGTCCGCGACACCAAGGACCGCGAGGGCCCGGTGCTCGCCGTACCCGCCGCCGCCTGGCGCGCGTTCCTCGCCGACATCCCGCGGTGACCGCGACCGATCGGTACAGGAGCCTTCTTCGTTGCCCCGCTACACCGGTTGGTACCGCACGGCGGCGGCAAGCTCGGACGAGACGGTGCGCAGCTCGGGTAGCAAGACCGGTCACTGGCCGCGCTGGCCGAGGTTTATGGCGGCCTACACTGGCCGAGGAACTGGCCACCGCCCGCCGCGCTCTCGGCTGCCCACAGATTCGGCCCCCGCATGATCGGCGGCGGATCTTCGACCACATCATCGTGCTGGTTGGCTTCCCTCGGCAGTGTCGGTAACCGGCGCCTTGCAAGTCACCCCGCCACGGCAGGAACGGCGACCCAGGCGAAGTTCACCGTCACCAACAACGGCGAAACCGCGACCACCGTGCCGTGATTCCTCGTCGGCGCCCCGCTGCGTCACTAGCTCGGCACGATTACGAGGTGCGCCCACGTCACCGTCCGTGCCAAGTGTCTCGACTTGACCTTCATCACATTGAGCATCTCGACATGATCTACCTCGGGGTAGCTGGCGTTCACCGGTCCGACGGTCGGCGTGTTCGCCCACCGACGAACTCCATGGCCCAAGCAGACCTGCGCCGGCTGCTGGCCGGTATCCGCCCCGGTGTGCCGCGCACCGAGCTGGCGGCGATCCACGCCGCTTTCACCGCCGGACACACCCTGCGCCAGCCTGTAGCGGTCCCGGGCGGCGATGGCCACCGCGGCTCAAGCGCTCGTGCGCACCCTGGCCGCCACGCTGAAGGCCATCGCCGAGCTCGAGATCGCGGTGGACAGCTGTTTGAGCAACACCCGGACGCTGAGATGCTCGACCATGCCGATGTAACGACACACCACGCTTCTTGCTGTGTAGGAAGTTGGCAGTGATCAACACGCGGCGTCTGCCAGCGCCACCAAGTCCGTGGTCACTGTCGGCCGGATATACTCCGGACCCGTGCCTGAAGAACCAGAAGTTGCGTTCGGCGTTGAAACGACCGCGGCGTTCAGTGAAATGCGACGGAATCTCGATTACGCGCGCGACTTGGTCCGCGGGGGACGCTACCTCCAGCGCCTTCAGGTCGGGGCCTTCGACGTCGCAGATCTCTATCGTGCGGCATGGGTCCAAGCAGTGTCGGCGGTGGACCACTGGATCCACCGCGAGCTATACGACCGCGCATCGGCGTTCGCGTCGAGGGTCTCGGCGGACCGACCGGCCAAGTTCCTGCGGATCGAAGTTCCCATGAGCTTACTCGAAGCCGTGCTGCACGGCTCCGCTGCGATGGAGGACGTGTTCAGATCGCACCTGCGGTCGCAGTTTGGCCACCTTTCCTTCCAACATCCCGATAAGATCAAGTACGCAATCTCGTTCGTCAGTGACGTCTCCCTGTGGCCATCTGTGGCCGAGCAGCTGGGTGAAGAGCACACGTCGAAATCCGTGCAGGACCGGCTGATCGACATCGTCAAGCGACGTAACCGCATCGCGCACGAGACGGATCGCGACCACCAGGCGGGTGGTGTCCGAGCGTCGATCGCGGACGGGGAGGTGATCGACACCATCGACTGGCTGGAACAGGTCGCCACGGCGATCTTCGAGGTCATCGGACCACCACCACCTCTAGAAGTACCCGACGTCACCGAAGGGGACACCGGGCAGCCCAGGCCGAGGTGGACCCGCCAAAGCGTGAACGAAACCGTCGAGGCGATCAGCGATACCTCGGCGGGTATCGCGGCCCAGCAGCTGCTGGTCCATGCCGACGCCAACCAAGCGTTGTTTAAAGGTGGAGTGAGTGCCGAACCGTCCGCAGGTGTGTACTACTGGCTTGAGGGGAAGCGCCGATCACTGTGGTCGCTATATTTGACCGCGGATCGTCCCGTGATCACGTTGAACCTCAGCCCGATCTGGTCCAGGAACCCACAATTGGCTCACCGCATGGTCGCGATGCTGCGCACTCAGCCGACATTGGACGCCGCTCTTCTGCACGACGATGACGTCGTGGTGCAGAAGTACCCGGCAATCGAACTGGCCAAGCTTGGGGAGTCAGCGGAGACAATCAAGACCATGCTCGACGTTCTTGACCTAGCCATCCGCCCTCAAGCCGAGCGAAAAGTCAGTGACAACTGAAAGCCCGGTCTTGAGGTGCGTGGCCTATGCCGGGCTTGGCTCCGGCGTGCTGCCAGAAGACGAGGCATGAACCGTCGACAGAAGGCGCAAGCTTGGGACACCAGACATCGACCTCCGATGGTGACCGGATGCGTGACATCTGCTCATACCGCTGGCCGGACGTGCCTCGCGCGGTCATGCTGTGGTCATGCCGAGTAGAGGACATCCGCTCGTCAGCACAATGTCAATCCTCGGCGTGCGGCTTGATCGCACACCACGTGATAATGTTGCGGTGCTCTATTTCTCGGATTCCTCGGTAATGGCCTGTTGACGCGCTCCGATTGTCGCGTATTCTCGTAGATCATCGTCGCCGTGAGCCCGCTGCCGGAGGCCGGCCTGCTGCGCTTCAAGAACCCGCAGCGGATCAGCTGCGTGCTGGGCCGCAGCATCTCGCTGGCCGACGAGGTCACGCAGACGATCTTCTGCTGGGCGATGGGCCTGACCCAGCACCGGCAGGCCGTGTCGGCCATCCGCGAGATCGCCAACGTCGCGCTGCTGCGCGGGATGATCGGCAAGCGCGGCGCCGGTCTGTGCCTGGTGCGGGGGCACTCCTACGTGCAGGGTGATCGGACGGACCATGGATCTGGGAGAAGATGCCCGCGGTCTTCCTCGACCTGCTCGGCGCCGAGTTCGGCATCGAGGTCCCCCGTGAGGACGGCCTGGACAGCGTGGACACCCTGCGGGCATGGCCGACGGGGCGGGTGCACGCGCTGATCGCGGTGGGCGGCAACGTCGCCTCCGCCACGCCGGACACCGCCGGCCGAGCGGGCACTGCGCCCCTGCGCGCTCACCGTGCACGTGTCCACCAAGCTCAACCGCTCGCACGTCATCACCGGCGAGACGGCGCTGATCCTGCCGACGCTCGGGCGGACCGAGCGCGACGTGCAGGCCACCGGCGAGCAGTTCGTCACCGTCGAGGACTCCATGTCCGTGGTGCACAGCTCCCGAGGAAGCAAGGACCCCGCCGCCGACACGCTGCGCTCCGAGGTGGCAATCGTCTCCGGCTCGCCCGGGCACTGCTCGGCCCGCAGCATCCGGTGCGCTGGGAAATGCTTGCCGCGGACTACGACCTGATCCGGAAACACATCGCGGCCGTGGTGCCCCGGCACTGCCGGGGCACCGACCCACCACGGTTGATGTCACGTTCGTGTCGTCAGTCCCGGTTGTGGTCGCCGGTGGCGCCGTCGATGAGTTCGCGCAGGATGTCCAGGTGACCGACGTGCCGGGCGGTCTCCTCGATCATATGGATGAGGACCCAGCGCAGCGACACGACCTCGCCGGACCAGGCGGTACCGAGCTCGTCAAGATCGACCTCGTCGATCACCGCATCGGCCGCGGCGCGGGCTCTGCGGTAAAACGCGACGATGCCCGCGGTCGTCTCCTCCGCAGTGACCCGGAGGTCGGCGTTCTCGTCGTGCTCGTCGAACGGCAGCGGCTCGGTCCGGCGTCCGAAGGTGTGGCAGAACCAGCCGTACTCGACCGCAGCCAGGTGTTTGACCAGTCCCAGCAGGTTGGTGCCGGACGGCGTCATCGGACGGCGCAGCTGCTCGTCGTCGAGGCCGTCGATCTTCCACAGCACCACGTCACGGTGCCGATCAAGGCTGACGTGCAGGCTCTCCTTCTCACCACCGGTGAACGGCACTCGTTGGCTCATCCCCGCAACCTAACGGGCACAGCCCGACATCAGATCGGACGTGGCGCGGCTGCTCGGTCGGAGACCGAGCGGAGCCGTACCAGGGCCCGGCTGTCCGGAATCGATCCGATCCCGCAGTCGAACTACGTGGGCGCGACCCGTCCGGCAGGGGCTGCGCCGACCGCCGACATGGGCTGGGCCGCTCCCTCTTCGCCCCCACCGTTCAGATCAGCATGTCCGGCCAGGACAGGAAGTACGCCAGCGCCGCGAAGTCCCCCACGGCCGTCCCGACCGAGGCCATCCCCAAGTCCAAGAAGCCGACCTTGGAGCCATCAGGGTGGTCGGCCAGCGGCCAGCGGATGTTCTCGTCGTGGAGGTCGCCGTGGACCAGGACGCGCGGCTGTGTTGCTGCAACCTGCCGTATGTCAACTGACTTCACGCGGTCGACGCTCATGCCGCGGCCTCGCCGGCAGGCCGGTCAGTATCTTGATCACGCACCCCGCCGACCGAGCCGAGCGACTGGAGAAGCTGTGGCTTGTCGGGCTCAGACCACGACCTGCACCGGGCAGCTCAGTCCGCTCGTCCGCGCCAGCCGCGCGTCGCCTGTCAGCAACGGACACCCGAGCGCTTCCGCAGCGGCGACATAGGCGGCGTCGTACCCGGTGAGGTTCGAAACGTAGCTTCCAGATCCGGGGCAGCAGGACCACGGGGTCGAGGGGATCGATCTCGAGCCGGCCGAGGACGTCGACGGCGTCCGTCGCCCGCTCGAGCAGGATCTTCCCGCCGAGCAGACGACCACGGATCGCAGACGCCACCTCGAGTGCGAGGTGCGCCTGCGCTGCCCAATGCGGATCCCGCTGCAAGGCCGCCCGGTTCGCGTCTCCCACCTCACCATCGTCGGTCAGCGCGTCGGTCAGGACGGACGCGTCGACGACGATCATGTGTCGCGGGCACCGCGGATCTGCTCCAGCTCGGCCGCCGTCTCGCCGGACAAGACCCGCGAGCCGTCCGAGCGACCCGAAAACTGTGCGAGCAGGGACGTGTTGCGGACCCGCCTCGCCTCAGCCTTGGCCACCGCCAGCAGGAAAGCCTGCAACGACTGACCGCGCTCCCTCGCCCGCTTCGCGAGAACGTCGCGCACCTCATCCGGTACGTCCCGGATCTGCAACGCCACCATGCATGCAGATACATGGACACCGGTTACGGAGCCAGCCGCTCCACCGCCCAGTCACCACCACCCCGCAGCACGTAGCGCAACCGGTCGTGCATCCGGTTCGGGCGGCCCTGCCAGAACTCCACCGACTCAGGGCAGATCCGCACCCCGCCCCAGTGCGGCGGTACCGGCACCCGCTCGACGTCCGCGAATTGCCGGGTGGCCTGCTCGAGCGCACAGTCCAGGGTGCGCCGGTCACGCAGCACCGCCGACTGCGGCGAGGCCCACGCCCCGAGCTGCGAGCCCCGCGGGCGGGTTGCCCAGTACGTCGCCGTCTCCGCAGCGGTGATCTTCTCGATCGGGCCGCGCACGTGTACCTGCCGGTGCAGAGCGATCCACGGAAAGGTCGCCGACGCGTAGCAGGTGGATCCGAGGTCGTGCATCTTGCGGGAGGTGAAGTTGGTGAAGAAGACCACGCCGCAGGCGTCGAGACCCTTGGCCAGTACGGTGCGCGAACTCGGCCGGCCGTCGGCGTCCGCGGTCGCCAGCACCATCGCGTTAGGCTCGGGAAGTCCCGCCCCCACCGCATCGGCCAGCCATTCGGCCAGCTGCTCGTGCCAGGTGCCGGCGAGGTTGCCCTCGTCCAGCTCGCCCGCCGAGTAGACGACGCGCACCGCGCCCAGCTCGGATCCGTCCACGCGGTGCGTCACATCCACTCCTCCTCGGCAAGGCCGGGTTGCCCGGAACGTACGTGCTCAAAACGCGTGGGCACACCTCCGAACGGGGCGATCGGTGACCCAGCGCACCAGAGGTGCCCGTTGCCCCGATCGGGGTCGGGGGTGCAGTGTTCACGCAGCCGCACGGCGCCGCGCCGTGGCGCGCCCTGCTCGCCGGCCCATTCGGCCGCCCGTGCGCGTGCAGTCGGGGTCTCAGCCGTGCGGAGGAGAGGAGGACGGGGCGTGACGTTGGTCCAGGACGACTTCAAGCCGGGGCTGGAAGGTGTGGTGGCCTTCCACACCGAGATCGCCGAACCGGACCGGGACGGCGGAGCGTTGCGCTACCGCGGCGTCGACATCGAGCACCTGGCCGGGCACGTGACCTTCGGCAACGTGTGGGCGCTGCTCGTGGACGGGCGGTTCGGCCACGGGCTGCCGCCCGCGGAGCCGTTCCCGCTGCCGGTGCACACCGGGGACGTCCGCGTCGACGTGCAGGCCGCGCTCGCCATGCTCGCCCCCATCTGGGGCTACACCCCCCTGTTCGACTCGAGTGACGAGACCGCGCGCGAGCAGCTCGCCCGGGCCTCGGTGATGGCGCTGTCGTACGTCGCGCAGTCGGCGCGCGACATCCACAAGCCCGCGGTGCCGCAGGTCCGCATCGACCGGTGCACCACGATCACCGAGCGGTTCATGACGCGCTGGCGCGGCGAGCCAGACCCCGCGCACGTGCAGGCCGTGGACGCCTACTGGGTCTGCACCGCTGAGCACGGGCTCAACGCGTCCACCTTCACCGCCCGGGTGATCGCGTCCACCGGGGCCGACGTGGCGGCGTGCCTGTCCGGCGCGATCGGGGCGATGTCCGGCCCGCTGCACGGAGGTGCCCCGGCCCGGGTGCTGCCCATGCTGGAGGAGGTCGAGCGCAGCGGGGACGCCGCCGGGGTGGTGTGCGGCATCCTGGACCGGCGCGAGCGGCTGATGGGCTTCGGGCACCGTATCTACCGCGCGGAGGACCCGCGGGCGCGCGCGTTGCGCCGGATCTGCCGGAACCTCGGAGCGCCGCGCTACGAGGCGGCGGCCGCGTTGGAGCGGGCGGCGCTGGCCGAGCTGCGGGAGCGCCGGCCGGACCGGGAGATCGAGACCAACGTGGAGTTCTGGGCCGCGATCGTCCTGGACTTCGCCCAGGTGCCGCCGCACATGATGCCGGCGATGTTCACCTGTTCCCGTACCGCGGGCTGGTCTGCGCACGTGATGGAGCAGAAGGGCACCGGCCGGCTGGTCCGGCCCTCGGCGTACTACGTCGGACCCGACCCCCGCCGGCCCGAGGACGTCGACGGCTGGTCGGAGATCGCGCACCGCTAGCGCAGGGCGTAGCGGGCGAAGAGCGCGCCGTCGGACTCCAGCAGCCACACCAGGTCCAGCGCGACCGGCGCGCCCAGCGCCGCCGAGCCGGCGATGGTCAGCGACCCGGCGCTCCCGGCGAGCCGGGGGGCGATGCACAGGAACAGCTCGTCGACCAGCCCGGCGGGCAGCAGCGACGCGTTGAGCGTCGGACCGCCCTCGCAGAGCACCGAGCGCACGCCGTGCTCGGCGCGCAGCCGGGCGAGCACGTCCGCCAGCTCGATCCCCTCCCCCGGCGGCGGGCGCAGGTAGCTCATCTCCGCCGCACAGCCCGCCACCTCGCCCTCGCTCGCGGTGACGACCACGACCCGGGAGTGCGGGTCGGCGAGCAGCGGCAGGTCAGGGGTGAGCGCGAGGCTGCGGCTGACCACCACGGCGAGCGGATCGGGCTCCAGGCCGCGGGCGGCACGCTGCGCACGGCGCCCCGCGTCGCGCACCAGCCGACCGTAGCGCTCGACCCGCACGGTGCCGGCGCCGACCAGCACCGCGTCGACCTGGGTGCGGAGCTGGTGGAAGAGCTGCCGGTCGGCCGCGTCACTCATCGGCGCGGTCCGCCCCTCGACCGTCGCGGCCCCGTCCACGGTCGCCACCATGTTGAGCACCAGGTACGGCCGGTCGGCCGGTACGCGCTCACCGAACCCGATGCCGTCGAGTGCCTCGGCGGCGGTCAGGGTGCCCGGTTCGGGCAGCAGGCGCCGCAGCAGCACCGGCGGGGTCATCACGCGGGGTGTCCCGGCTCGATGTGCTTGGCGCGGTGAAACTCGAACGCCGGGCCGCCCTGCTCGCGGTGCGCCTCGACCGGCTCGAGCAGGAAGCCGACGTGGTCCCCGAGGTCCAGGCGCTCGAGCACCCGGCCGGCGAACCAGTTGGCGCACTCGTCGAGGATCGGCAGTCCGGCCGGCCCCGGGTGCCAGCCGCAGCGGGCGAACTTGTCGACGTCGTCGCCGCTGCGCCCGCCGAACAGCTCGACCAGCGGTTCCGCGCGGCGGGGGACGAAGTGCACGGCCAGCATCTCCGATGCGCCGGCAACTTGGTAAGTGCGGTTGGCTCGGGAGAGGCAGACCAGGAAGCGTGGCGGGTCAATGCTGGTCTGAGTGGCGAAGCCGACCAAGCAACCCGACCGCTCGTCGTCGGCGGCCACGGTGACGATGAGCATCGAGTAGTCCAGCTGCCCGACCAGCTCGTGGAACGTGCCCGTCGCGGCGCTCACGCTGGCACCGTAGCCGCGCCGGGAGCCGGCTGCCCGCCGTGCGGCTCCGCTCCATGCTGCGCTGGATCGTCGCCCCGGCGTGGGAGCCTGGGATACGAAGGCACCGGAAGGGTCGCAGCGCTGCTCCCGCGCTGGTCCCACCAGCGCTGCTCACGCGCGCCAACGCGATGGATGCGCCCTGCCCGTCGGGGTGGGAGGTGCTGGAGGGCAGCTCGACGTCGAGCGCACCACGCGCATCGGCTATATCGACAAGATCGAGAAGCACATTTCGGCTGACGGTCGGCGCAGCATTGTCCAGGTCGCCGGCGAGATGTGGGAGAAGGACCCCAAGACGTACCGGTAGCGCCTGCTGTCCTTGCTGGTAAAATAGTAAATGTGCTAAATAACTATCACAGTTTTCTCGTGACTGGTGGTCTCGGCTTTATCGGTCGGCACCTTGTCGAAGCACTCGTTTCGTTGGAGAAGGAGGTCACGGTCTTCGACAACACTCGCACAGCGACCGACAACTCGCCGCCTTCGGGGGCTGCACTCCAGATAGCGGACCTTCGAAACTCCGACGAGGTCACCAAGGCGGTTGCCGGGATCGACGTGGTCTTCCACTTGGCCGCCAATGCCAATGGGACACTGTCGGTGACCAAGCCCCGCCTCGACTTCGAATGTAATGCTGTGGGGACATTCTCGCTCGCCGAGACGCTCCTCCACAGCAACATCCGCAGGCTCGTGTACGTGTCCTCCGCGTCAGTGTACGGTAGGCCACGGAGCTTTCCGATGGACGAAGACCATCAGACCAGGCCCTTCATGCCTTATGGGGCGTCGAAGCTCAGCGGAGAGGTGGCCTGCCTTGCCCTGCACGATGCCTGCGGCCTTCCGGTCGTAGTCGGTCGGCCGTTCTGCGTATATGGACCAGGAGACAACCCTAAGGAGGCGATGGTCGAGGTCGGCCGTTATCTGCGTTGGCACCTCAACAATCAGCCCATCCAAATCATTGGGGACATCGACTGCAAGACACGGGACTTCGTGCATGTCAGTGATCTCGTGACCGGCCTGCTCCTGATCGCCGATCGGGCGGAGACCGGTGAGGTCTTCAATATCGGCTCCGGTCAAGAGACATCAATGCGGCAGCTCATCGCGACAATCGATGCTGCCACCGGACACGAACCTGCTCTCCGAATGATATCCGAAGTCAAGAACGACACCTATCGTCTCGTCGCGGATACCTTCAAGATCGAAAGCCTCGGTTACCATCCGAGCAAGTCCCTCTATGACGGGGTGTGTGAGCTGGCCGAATACCTGGGTCCGAATCCGGAACTTCCTGGTACCCCGACCCTCTTCACTCGCGACCAGCGCGCAGAATATTGATGGAAATCTCTTGCTCCGGCTAGGGTGATTTGATACCTCGGGCTGAAAGGTGCACAGCGAGCGTCTCAGAACGTTTTCGTAGCGTTTGCAGAGCGCGGGCATTGTGCCAAGGTCTCGTCGACGTCGTAGCCGCAGTCCGAGCAGAGCCGGGGTGGGTGGGAGATACTCGGTCCATGACCCAGACCGCCGAGCTGACGATCCCCGCCGAGTACAAGCCTGCGGACGGGCGTTTCGGGTGCGGGCCGTCGAAGGTCCGCCCGGAGCAGCTGGCCGCCGTCGCCTCGGCCGACGTGATGGGCACCTCGCACCGGCAGCAGCCGGTCAAGTCCCTGGTCGGACGGGTGCGCGCCGGGCTGCACGCGCTGTTCGACCTGCCGGACGGATACGAGGTGGTCCTCGGCAACGGCGGCACCACCGCCTTCTGGGACGCTGCGGCGGTCGGCCTGGTCCGGCAGCGCTCGTTGCACCTGACCTACGGCGAGTTCTCCTCGAAGTTCGCCTCGGTGACGAAGGGCACGCCGTTCCTGGCCGACCCGGTCGTGGTGACCGCCGACCCGGGCGACGCCCCGGCACCCGTCGCGGACCCGAGCTGCGACCTCATCGGCTGGGCACACAACGAGACCTCCACCGGTGTGATGGTGCCGGTGACCCGACCGTCGGGCTCGGAGGGCGCGCTGATCGCCATCGACGCCACGTCCGCCGCCGGGGGCCTGCCGGTAGACGTCCGCGACGCCGACGTCTACTACTTCGCACCGCAGAAGTGCTTCGCCTCCGACGGCGGTCTGTGGGTGGCGCTGATGAGCCCGGCTGCGCTGGAACGGGTCGCCGAGATCGGCGCGTCGGACCGTTGGGTGCCGGAGTTCCTGTCCCTGACCACCGCGCTGGACAACAGCGTCAAGAACCAGACCTACAACACCCCCGCGGTGGCGACACTGGTGATGTTCGCCGACCAGGTCGAGTGGATGCTCGCCTGCGGGGGCCTGAACTGGTGCACCACGCGGACCGCCGACTCGGCGCGCCGGTTCTACGACTGGGCCGAGGCCAGCGACTACGCCGTCCCGTTCGTGGCAGACCCGGCGAAGCGCTCGCACGTAGTGGGCACCGTCGACCTCGCCGAATCCGTCGACGCAGCAGCTGTCGCTGCGACGCTGCGCGCGAACGGGATCGTCGACACCGAGCCGTACCGCAAGCTCGGCCGCAACCAGCTGCGGATCGGGATGTTCCCCGCCGTCGATCCCGAGGACGTCACCGCGCTCACCGGCTGCATCGACTGGGTGGTCCAGCGACTGGCGTGATCGCGCCCAGCGGGCCTCGAAAATGCTGCCCCGCTTGCCGAGGGAAAGCGGCGTTCAGCGTCTTGTTGAGATCTTTTCCTGGAGCCAGCGCAACGTGAGGGTGAGGTGCCTGCCGAGCTGCGCCGGGCCCCCCGTGACATCCCGCGGAGTGGGGTCGTCGATGCTCTTGGTGTGATCAGACATCAGAAGCGGCGGGAGTATCCACCGGCGCGGCCGTTATCGACCTGGGCGATCGCGCTGGGCGCGGTGATCGTGCTCGCCATCGCGGTGGCCGCCTGGATCGTGCTGCTGCGCCGCTACGGCGGTACCGGGGCGAGCGTTGAGCTGGACGCGATCCGCACCGCGGGGGTACTCGTGGTCGGCGCCGGGGGCGCGTTCGCGTTGCTGCTGGCCGCTCGCCGGCAACGCTCCACCGAGCTGACCCTGGTGCACACCGAGCACGACGTCACCGAACGGCGGATCACCGAGCTGTACACCAAGGCCGCCGACCAACTCGGCAGCGACCAGGCCCCGGTCCGCCTGGCCGGGCTCTACGCCCTGGAGCGCCTGGCGCACAGCACCGTCGAGCACCGCCAAACCATCGTGGATGTGATCTGCGCCTACCTGCGGATGCCTTACACGCCCCCACTCGAAGTGGGGGAGGCTGTGGGCAACCGAGACGAGCAGTCGCGCCAGGAACGCCAGGTTCGGCTCACCGCCCAGGGCATTCTCGCCCGCAACCTGCGTGTCTCTGACGAGGGCCGCCGCCGGTGGTGGGCTCCGTGGCGGGTGTATCGCGAACCGTCGTGGCCGGGAATCCGACTGGACCTCAACGGGGCGCTGCTCCTCGACATTAGCCTGATAGCCTGCCGGATCGCGGAGGCCGACTTCACCGGCACCCGGTTCACCGGCAGGGCCGACTTCCGCGGCACCCAGTTCACCGGCACGGCCTTCTTCGAAGACGCCTGGTTCACCGGCACAGCCTTCTTCGAAGACGCCTGGTTCACCAGCGGGGCCTTCTTCCGCGGCGCCCAGTTCACCGGCACAGCCTTCTTCGACCGCGCCCGGTTCACCGACCTAGCCGTCTTCGTCCGCGCCCGGTTCACTGGCGGGGCCGACTTCAGCGGCGTCCGGTTCACCGGCGGGGCCATCTTCGACGGCGCTCGGTTCACCGGCGGGGCACTCTTCGACGACACCCAGTACACCGGCACAGCCGATTTCACCGGCGCCTACACAAGCGGGCCAGGCCGGGAGACAGTGTGGCCGCCAGGCTGGACAACGCGGCATGCCCAGCCGGATAACGGGGAAGATCCCGCCTTCCGGTACCTGGTCCGACGCGAGGAGTAGCGGTGGAGGGCGTCTGTCAAACGCGACTGCGCCAGCTGTACAACACGGTTGTCAACCCCGAGGACCACTGGGTGGCGTGCCGAGGAGATATTCGCCTGCTTGGCTATGACCCGGTGGGGCGTGTCTGGATGCCCTGCGCGGAGTCGCTGTCCGACCTTCCACCGCATGAGATCACCGACGAGGGCGTGAATACTCCGCGGCACGAGCCGGTTCGAGCGGGGCGGCGCGCCTCCCTGGTCAGACGGGCGCACCCCTCTACAGTGCTCCAGTACGGTGCAGGGCTGAAGCACGACGAAGCTGTCGACCACGTGAGGAACACTGCCGATGCGGGCGTTGCGGGTGGTCGGCCTCGGGATCGACGGGCGCACCGTCATCCTCGAGACGGTGCCGCACCGCTCGGGTGAGCGGCGCGAGCGTTTCAGCCTGCCCGCCGACGAGAGCCTGCACGCAGCGGTACGGGGTGATCTGCCCCGCCTCGGCCAGATCGAGATCGAGCTGGAGAGCCAGATGCGACCCCGTGAGATCCAGACCCGGATCAGGTCCGGAGCGTCCGTCGACCAGGTGGCCGCCGCCGCGGGTGTGCCCGCCGAACGCATCGAGCGGTTCGCCTATCCGGTGCTGCTGGAGCGCTCCCGCACCGCGGAGCTGGCCCGGCAAGCCCACCCCGTGCGCTCGGACGGGCCGGACGTGCGCACCCTCGACGAGGTCGTGGCCGACACGTTCACCCGGCGCGGGCACGACTACGCATCCGTGACCTGGGACTCCTGGCGCGGCGAGAGCGGCAAGTGGGTCGTGCAGCTGCGCTGGTGCGCCGGGCGCTCGGACAACCGCGCGCACTGGACGTTCCACCCGGGAGCGGACGGCGGCACCGTCACCGTCCTGGACGACCATGCCGTCGGCCTCATCGACCCGGAGTCGGGCAAGCCGCTGCGCACCGTGCCGGTGGTGGCCGCGCTGGGCGGGCAGCCCCCGTCCACCACCCCGCCGATGCCCGCCCCGACCGCCCCAGCGGCCCCGGATGACCTGATCGACAATGACCTGGATGACCCGATGGAGGAGGTGCCGGCTGCCGAGGAGACCCTCGAGCCGGAGCGACCACTGGCCGTCCCGGACGACGGGATGATCTACCCACCGGCACGGGAGGGCCCGGTCGAGCCCGGCCCCGAGGACGGCCCGGCGCAGCGACCCGCCCCCAAGCGGGGTCGCAAGAACCATCCGGTCGTGCCGTCCTGGGAGGACGTGCTGCTGGGGGTCCGCTCGCCCCGCCCATGACCGGCGGTGAAACTCGCATGCCCGGTGTCGGTGGTCCCCGCTAGCGTCGGGCATGCCATGAGCCCGCCCACCCCTCACACCCCAGTCCCCCGCGCCCCCGGTTCCCGCCCTTCCGCTTTCCGCACCTCGCTGGCCACCCTGTGCCGTCTCGGACCCTACGTGCGGCCGTTCCGCGGTCGGCTGCTTGTCGCGGGCGCCGCCGCGCTGGCTGCGACCCTCGCCGGGCTGGTGATCCCGCTGGTGATCCAGGCCATCGTCGACGGCCCGGTGGCCACCGGCGACCGGACGCGCCTGGTGCTGCTGGTCGGCGGGGTGCTGGTGCTCGGCCTGCTGGAGGCGGCGCTGATGTACCTGCGCCGCTGGATCGTCGCCGGGCCGGTGACGCGGGTGGAAGCGCGGATGCGCGCGGACCTGCATGCGCACCTGCAGCGCCTGCCGGTGGCCTTCCACGACAGCTGGCCGTCCGGGCAGCTGCTGTCCCGCGCGATCAGCGACCTCACCACGATCCGCCGGTTCCTGACGTTCGTCGGCATCTACCTGGTGGTGAACAGCGTCGCGGTGGTGGTGGGCATGGTGGTCCTCGTCGCGCTGGCCCCACCGCTCGGGCTGCTGGCGACCGCCGTGGTGGTGCCCCTGGTGGTGCTGTGCGGGCGCTACGAGGCCCGGTTGGAGGTCGCCGCGCGGCGGGCGCAGGACCAGGTGGGCGACCTGGCGACTCGGGTCGAGGAGTCGGCGCTGGGCATCCGGGTGCTCAAGGCGTTCGGTCGCGGGCCGGAGCGGACCCGGGCGTTCCTCGCCGAAGCCCGCGAGCTTCGCCGCACCGAGCTCACCAAGGTGCGGATCCTCGCGCTCCTCTGGGCACTGGTGATCACGCTGCCGGAGCTGGCGATGGCCGCGATGCTCGCCGTCGGAGGCTACGGCGTGGCGTCGGGTTCGCTCACCCTCGGGACCGTGATCGCCGCGATCACGATCATGGTCTACCTGCGCTTTCCCATCGAGTCGCTGGGCTGGCTGCTCGCCGAGACCGGCAACACCGTCACGGCCCTCGCGCGGTACTGGGAGGTCCGGGACGCGCCGCGCACCGTGACGGACCCGGACGACCCGCAGCCGCTCGCCACCCCGGTCCGCGGGCAGCTGCGCCTGGACGGCGTGCGGTTCCGCTACCCGGGCGCGGGAGTCGAGACCCTGCGCGGCGTCGACCTCGACCTGCGCCCCGGCGAGACGGTGGCGCTGGTCGGGGCCACCGGCAGCGGCAAGACCACCCTCACCGCGCTGGTGCCGCGTCTTGCCGACGTCACCGGGGGCGCTATCACCCTCGACGGCGTGGACATCCGCGACCTGGCGCTCGCCGACCTGCGGCGGGTGGTCGCGACCGCGTTCGAGGACCCGGTGCTCTTCTCCGCCTCGGTGCGGGAGAACGTCGCGCTCGGCGCGGCGGACGCGACCGACGACGAGGTCCGCCGCGCGCTGGCCGTGGCGCACGCCGACGGGTTCGTCGACGCGTTGCCCTGGGGCCTGCACACCCGGATCGGGGAGCAGGGGCTCTCGCTGTCCGGCGGGCAGCGGCAACGGCTCGCGCTGGCCCGCGCGGTCGTGGGTGAGCCGGCCGTGCTGGTGCTGGACGACCCGCTCTCGGCGCTGGACGTGCACACCGAGGGCGAGGTGGAGGCGGCACTGCGCCAGGTGCTGTCCGGGGTCACCGCGCTGGTCGTCGCGCACCGGCCCTCGACCGTGCAGCTGGCCGACCGGGTGGCGTTGCTCGTCGACGGCCGGATCGCCGCGGTCGGCGGGCACTCCGAGCTGCTCTGCGACGAGCCGGAGTATCGACGGCTGTTCTGCGCGGACGCATCGGCGGTGGCCCGGTGAGTGCGGACCCGGTAAGCGCCGACCCGGTGAGCGAGCAGCAGTGGCGCGGCGTCGCGGGCGAGGACGCCGACGTGGTCGACGCGGCCACCAGCCTGCGGCTGGCCGCCCGATCGCGGCGGCTGCTCGGCTCGCTGCTGCGCCCACACCGGTGGCCCGTACTCGCGGCCGTGGCGCTGCTCGTCGCGGGCCAGGTCGCGCTGCTCGCCGGGCCCTGGCTCATCGCCAAGGCGATCGACTCCGGGATCCCCGCGGCACTGGACGGGCGGCCGGCGCCGCTGGCGTGGTACGTCGCGGGGTATGCCGCGGCCGGGCTCGCCGACGCCGGGATTCTCACGCTGTTCGTGCGGCACTCCGGACGCATCGGGCAGGACGTGCTGCTCGACCTGCGTCACCGGGTGTTCGCCCACGTCCAGCGGCTGTCGCTGTCGTTCCACGAGCGCTACACGTCCGGCCGGGTGATCTCCCGGCTGACCAGTGACATCGACTCCCTGCAGGACATGCTCGAGAGCGGGCTGGACGGGTTCTTCACCTCGGTGCTGTCCATCGTCGGGATCGCGGTGATGCTGCTGGTGCTGGACGCACCGCTCGGGCTCGTGGTGCTCGCCGGGTTCGTGCCGTTGCTGCTGGTAGCCCGCTGGTACCTGCAAGCCTCGCAGCGGGCCTACCGGGGAACCCGCACCTGGGTGGCGCGGGTGATCGTGCACCTCGTCGAGTCGATGAACGGGGTGCGCGCGGTGCAGGCGTTCCGCCGCGAGCGGCGCAACGAGACGATCCTGGACGGGATGAACGGGGCGTACGCCGGCGCCAGCCGCACCACGTTGGTGCTCATGGCCCGGTTCAACGCGGTGGTGCGCCTGGTCGGCAACGTGTCCGTCGCGGCCGTGCTGCTCTACGGCGGGCTGCGGGTGATCGGGGGGACCCTGGAGCTGGGCGTGCTCGCCGCCTTCGTGCTCTACCTGCGGCGGTTCTACGACCCGCTGGACCGGCTGGCCATGTTCGCCGACTCCTACTCGTCGGCGGCTGCTGCGCTGGAGAAGATCTCCGGGGTGCTCGAGGAGCGGCCGACGATGCTGGACCCGGCCCGCCCGGTGCCCCTGGACGCGCCCCGAGGCGAGGTGGTGTTCGACGGGGTCGGGTTCGGCTACGGTTCGGGACCGCAGGTGCTGCCCCGGCTCGACCTGGTGGTGCCCGCCGGGCAGACCGTCGCGCTGGTGGGTGCGACCGGGGCCGGCAAGTCCACGCTGGCCAAGCTGCTGGCCCGCTTCTACGACCCGCGCCGCGGGGCGATCCGGCTCGACGGGGTCGACCTGCGATCGGTCCGGGACGCCGACCTGCGCCGCGCGGTGGTGATGGTGACCCAGGAGTCGTTCCTGTTCTCCGGCTCGGTGGCCGACAACATCGCCCTCGGCCGGCCCGGCGCCACCCGCGAGGAGATCGTCGAGGTGGCCCGCGCGGTCGGCGCGCACGAGTTCGTCACCGCGCTGCCTGAGGGGTACGACACCGACGTCCGCAAGCGGGGCGCCAGGCTCTCCGGCGGGCAGCGGCAGCTGGTGGCGTTCGCCCGCGCGTTGCTCGCCGATCCCGCGGTGCTGGTGCTCGACGAGGCCACCTCGTCGCTGGACATCCCGTCCGAGCGGGCCGTGCAGGCCGCGCTGGAGACGGTGCTCGCCGGCCGAACCGCGCTGATCATCGCGCATCGGCTGTCCACGGTGTCGATCGCCGACCGGGTGCTGGTGCTCGACGGCGGCGTGGTGGTCGAGGACGGCGCGCCCGAGGACCTCATCGGCGGCTGCGGCGCGTTCGCGGACCTGCACACCGCCTGGCGCCGTTCCCTCGCCTGAGCTCCCGCCGGCGAGGAGAGCCCAGCCGAGGAAAGCTCAGCCGAGGAAAGCTCAGCCGAGCAGGGACAGCAGCAGCACCACCCAGGAGAGCGCCACGCCGGCCGCGACGCCGAAGCAGAGCCAGCGCCACACCGGGGTGTGCCGGGCGAGCCAGACCGACGGCGCCAGACCAGCCGTGACCAGCAACAAGGTACCTGGCGGCGCCCAGGCCCCGATCTCCGTGAGCCCCTGGGCGAGCGCCACCAGCGTCGCCAGCACCATTGCCGCGGACACCGCGCTGACGGTCAACCCGGTGGCCCAGGGGGTGGGCTCCTGGCCGATGAGCTCCATGGCGCCGGTAACGGGGTCCACGTACCCGACCGGGCGCCCCGTGGTGACAGCCAGCCGGGCTGCGAGCTGCCGGCCGCGTCGTGAGACGAGCTCGGCCGGAGAGGGGTGACCCTGCTGGTCGTTCCCGCCAAGGGTGATGATCTCGGCCACCCGTGCCCACTCGTCCAGCGCGGCGCGCAGCTCGTCGGACAGGTTGAACCAGGCCGGGTCAGGGGTGCGGTCGCCGTAGCAGGCCAGCACCGCACTGCCCGCCTGGGCACGGAGCTCCAGCCCGACGCCACGCTCCACAGGTCCCGATGCTAGAGGCAGCCGGCGGCGTGGACGGCAGCCGGCGGCGTGGACGGCAACTTGGCGCGTGGACGGGCACCCGGCGCGTGCCCGGCACGAGGCGGCGATCACCCAGCGCAAACGCCGAACGGCACCTTTCGGTGGCTGGCAGCCCTTCCCGGGCTGTGTCACGGTGAGGCCGTGTCACGGTGCGGCCGTGTCACCAGCGATGTACCGCGAGCGGCATCGGCACCCGGCGCCGCAGCAGGCAGGAGGGCCTCCGTGGGTCGAGGCGTGACCGGAAGGACCTTCACGCACGAGGACCGGCAACAGTACCGGGTGCAGGTCCAACGGTGCCTCGATGCGCTGGCGCGGATGCTGGCCGACGATGCGTTCTCCTCAGGCCGCCAGCAGATCGGCCTGGAGCTCGAGCTCAACCTCGTCGACGACGACCTGGACCCGGCGATGGCGAACGCCGCGGTGCTCGAGAAGATCGCGGACCCGGCGTTCCAGACCGAGCTCGGACAGCACAACATCGAGATCAACCTCCGGCCGCGACCGCTCGCCGGCGACGAGGCACTGCAGCTCGAACGCGAGCTCCGCTCGGCCCTGAACGGCGCCGACGAGAAGGCCCGCACCACCGGCGCCGGGCTGGTCATGATCGGCATGCTGCCCACCCTGCGCCGGGAGCACTTCGACCTGCGCTGGCTCTCGGTCAACCCGCGCTACACGGTGCTCAACGAACAGATCTTCGCCGAGCGGCGTGAGGAGATGGTGCTCGACATCGAGGGCGTCGGTCTGGACGGCGCGGTGCCGGAACGGTTGCTGACCTCCACCAACACGATCCTGCCCGAGTCGGCATGCACCTCGGTGCAGCTGCACCTGCAGGTTGCTCCCGGGGAGTTCGCTGCGCACTGGAACGCCGCGCAGTGCCTGGCCGGCGTTCAGGTGGCGTTGGCCGCGAACTCCCCTTTCCTGCTCGGCAAGGCGCTCTGGCAGGAGACCCGGATCCCACTGTTCCAGCAGGCGACCGACACCCGGGCACCGGAGCTGCGCAACCAGGGCGTTCGGCCCCGGGTGTGGTTCGGGGAGCGCTGGATCACCTCGATCTTCGACCTGTTCGAGGAGAACGTGCGGTACTTCTCACCGCTGCTACCCGAGACCGAGAACGAGGACCCGCTGGCGGTGCTGGATGCGGGGGGTGCGCCGTCGCTGGCGGAGCTGCGCCTGCACAACGGCACCGTGTGGCGCTGGAACCGCCCGGTCTACGACGTGGTGGACGGGGTGCCGCACCTGCGGGTCGAGAACCGGGTGCTGCCAGCCGGGCCCACCGTGCTCGACGTGATGGCCAACGCCGCGTTCTTCTACGGCGCCATTCGTGCTCTCGCCGAGCACGAGCGACCGGTCTGGACGCAGATGTCGTTCCCGGCGGCCGAGGAGAACCTGTACGCCGGCGCCCGGCACGGGATGGACGCCGAGCTCTACTGGCCGGGTGTCGGCTGGGTGCCTCCGGACGAGCTGGTGCTGCGCAAGCTGCTGCCGATGGCGCACGAAGGGCTGCGGAGCCACGGAGTCTCCGACGCCGTTCGGGAGCGCTACCTCGGCGTGATCGAGCAGCGCTGCATCACCCGTCGCACCGGCTCGGGGTGGCAGCGGGACACCGTGCGAACGCTGACCGAGCGCGGCGGCGACCGCCGCCCCGCGCTGACCGGCATGCTCAAGCGCTACGTCGAGCACATGCACTCGAACGAGCCGGTCCATACCTGGCCGGTCAGCTGACGCAGTAGTCGGGCCCGGCCAGGATCTCCTGGCCGGGCCCGACTACTCCCTCTTCTCGACCTGACTTGCCCTAGCTCCCACCACGAAGCCGGTACGACTTAAGTTAGCCTTACCTGTTTCATTCTGTCAATCGAATGGTCTTCGGATCAGCCATCCGGGTGGCAGCGCCAGCACCGCGGCACAGGCCAGGGCGCCCAGCACGGTTACGGCGCCCCCGACCACGATCGGCGCCCGGCCGTGCACCGCCTCGGCGATCCAGCCCATCAGTGGGGCGCCGACCGGATTGCCGCCGAGGAAGAGCAGCATGTAGAGGCCCATCACCCGTCCCCGCAGCTGCGGGTCGACGGAGAGCTGCACGGTGCTGTTCACCGCCGTGGTGAAGGTGAGCGCTGCAGCGCCGCACGGGATGAGCATCAGGCCGAACGTGGTGTAGGTCGGCATCAACCCCACGGCAACCTCGAGCACGCCGAACGCGACGGCCGCCCCGAACACCAGCCGCAGTCGCGGCCGTCCCCGCCCGCTGCGGCGCGCGGCGAGGGCGGCACCGGTGAGAGTGCCGACCGCGAGCAGGGTCGCGAGCAGGCCGTAGGCGTCCGCTCCCCGGCCGAAGACGTTGCGGGCCACCACGGCCAGCGTGGTGTGGAAGTTGAGGCCGAAGGTCGCCACGAAGAACACCAGGCTCAGCAGCACGATGAGGTCTCGGCGGCGGCGGACGTAGCGCAGGCCCTCCGACAGCTGTCCGCGGCGACGTGGCACCCGTGGCGGCCGCAGCAGCCGCGCCGGGTCCATCACGACCAGCCCGGCCACCACCCCGGCGAAGCTCGCGGCGTTGATCAGGAACACCCAGCCGGTGCCCACCGCGACGACGAGCAACCCGGCGATTGCCGGCCCCGCGATCCGGGCGAGGTTGAACGTCATCGAGTTGAGCGCAACGGCGTTGGTCACCTGGTCGGGACCGACCATCTCCACCGCAAAGGCCTGCCGGACCGGGACGTCGATCGCCGAGAAGCAGCCGAGCAGCCCGCACAGCAGGAAGACGTGCCACAACGCCACCGCCCCGCCGACGTCGAGCACACCGAGCGCCAGCGCGCACAGACCCATCCCGACCTGCACCGCGATGAGCATCGTGCGCTTGTCGTAGCGATCGGCGAGCACACCGGCCCACAGCGAGAGCACCAGGGTGGGCGCGAACTGCAGCGCCACCGCGACGCCCAGCGCGATCGGGCTGCCGCTGGAGAGCTCGAGCACCAGCCAGTCCTGCGCGACGCGCTGCATCCAGGTCCCAACGAGCGAGACGACCTGTCCGGAGGCATAGCGGCGGTAGTTGCGCACCCGCAGCGAGGCGAACATGCCGCCGGACCGTGGCTGCGGGTCCGGAGAAGCTGCTGCCGTGGGTTCGGCTACCTGGGTCGCCACCGGATCAGTCGCCACCGGGGTCAGGTGCCCGCCATCCGATCGATGATCTCCACCGCCCGGCAGAGCACGGTGCGCTCGGCGTCGGTCAGCTCCGCGAGCCGCTCGTCGAGCCACCGCTCCCGGGCCGAGACCTCGGCCTCCACGTAGGCACTCCCCTGCTCCGTCGCCGCGATCACGATCTGCCGTCCGTCACTCGGGTGCGGGGTCCGCGTGACGAACCCCGCCTCCTCCAGCGCGCTGATCACCCGCGTCATCGACGGCGGCTGGACCCGCTCCTTGACCGCAAGCTCGCCCGGGGTCATCGGCCCGTGCTGGTACACCGTGGACAGCGCGGAGAGCTGGGTGAGCGTGGCCGCCTGCGCAGCGCCGCGCTGCGCCCGCAGCCGCCGGTTCAGCCGCACGATGGCGAGCCGCAGCCGCGCAGCAAGGGTGTGCTCGTCGTCGCTGATCCCCATGTCGTTAGCATAGCTCACTACCCGGGTGGCTCCGGCCCGGAGCGGTCACCGGTGCCGGAGCACCCGGTCGCCACTGACGAGGGCGCTGCGTAGCGTGCAGGCCATGGCGCCCCTACCACCACTGCCCCCGGCGCTGACCGATCCCCGCCCGGTGGTGAGCATCGGCATCCTCGCCGCCCTCGCCGGCGCCGCGGTACTGGCCGTCGCCGGCGCGGCGGACGTCTGGGTGTGGAGCTGCCTCACCGGGGCTGTGATCGGAATGGTCGGCTTCGGGGTGATCCATGCGCGGCGCCACGCCGCGCATGCGCCGGGTCGGAACCGCTAGCCGAGCTTGCAGTTCACCAGGTCGCATTCCGGCCCGAGGCGAATGTCGAACCGCTGCTCGACACCGTCCCGGATGTGCGCGGCGAACTCCATGACCTCGGCGGTCGTGGCGCCACCACGGTTCGTCACGGCCAGGGCGTGCTTCGAGGACAGCGCGACCGTTCCGCGACCCCAGTCGTGGCCGTATCCACGGGGGAACCCGGCGTGATCGATCAGCCACGCTGCCGACAGCTTGGTCCCCGCGGGATCGGGAAATCGAGGACAGTCCAGTGCCCTGCCCGGAACCGAGGTGAGCACCGGATTGAGGAAGAAGGACCCCACGCTCCACGTGTCGTGGTCGTCGGCATCAAGAACCATGCCCCGTTCACGGCGCAGCGTGAGGACGGCGTCTCGCACCGCGCTGGTCGGAGCGGTTGCGCCGGGCGCGATGGCGAGCCGTCCGGCCAGACCCGCATAGCGGATGGGGCGTGATCGGACGGAGCGAGTCAGCCGGAAGGTCACGTCGAGCACCACGTAACGGTCGGTGTGTTTGAAGACCGACTGCCGATGGCTGCCGAAGCCGCACCGGTCAGGCGCCCACTGCTCGATCGTGCCGCTGGCGCGGTCGTACACCGTCAGGCGACCGAGCAGGTCTGAGGTCAGGCCACCATACGCGCCCACGTTCTGCACGGGGGTACCTCCGGCCGAGCCCGGGATGCCCGACAGTGGTTCCAGTCCCGCGAGTCCCGCGTCGAGTGAGGCCACGACGACGGGGTCCCACTCGACGCCGGCGTCGACGGTGACGTCGTCCCGGTGAATCCTCAGCCCGGACGTGGCGACCTGCACCACGAGGCCGTCGAAGCCCTGATCGCTGACGACGAGGTTGGAGCCACCCCCCATCACGAGAACCGGCTTGCCCGCGGCGTCGGCGTCCCGGATCAGCGAGACAAGGTGGTCAGTCGCGCGTGCGACCTCGTACTCGCTGGCAGGACCGCCCAGGCGCATCGTCGTGAGCTCGGCGAGCGTCGTCTGCACGCTGGCGCACGTTACCCTCGCCCCAGCTCGGGTGGACCCGCAGCCATCGGGGCCACGAGCACTCCTCGGGCCGCATCCGCGGCCTCGCCATGCCGGACCGCGAAGGGAAGGACGAGCATGCGGATCACCGGGGTCGGGCACGCCGGCCTGTTCATCGAGACGCACGCGGGCAGTGTGCTGTGCGACCCGTGGGTGAATCCGGCGTTCTTCGGGTCCTGGTTCCCGTTCCCGGACAACAGCGGGCTGGACTGGGACGCCCTGGGGCGGTGCGACTACCTCTATGTCTCGCACCTGCACCGGGACCACTTCGACGCCGAGCTGCTGCGCCGGTCGGTGCGCAAGGACGCCACCGTGCTGCTGCCGGCCTTCCCGACCGACGAGCTGGAGCGGGAGCTGGCGGCGCTGGGGTTCACGCAGTTCGTGCGCACCGAGAGCGGCGTCCCGACCGAGTGCGACGGGCTGCGCATCATGATCACCGCGTTGACCGGGCCGAGTGACGGGCCGATCGGGGACTCCGCACTCTCCCTCGACGACGGGCACACCGTGCTGCTCGACCAGAACGACGCGCACCCACTGGACATCGAGCGGTTGCGGGAGTTCGGTGACGTGCAAGGCTACTTCACCCAGTTCTCCGGGGCGCTGTGGTGGCCGATGGTCTACGATCTGCCCGCGGCGGCGAAGCGGGAGTTCGCGCGGCGCAAGCGGGCCGCGCAGAGCGACCGGGCGCTGCGCTACATCGACGCGGTCGGCGCTGCGCATGTGTTTCCCACCGCCGGACCGCCGTGCTTCCTCGACGAGGACCTGTTCGGGCTCAACGGTCTGGGGCGCGACGGCGAGTCGATCTTCACCGACCAGGCGCAGTTCCTCGACGAGCTGCGCGCCGCCCGGCCCGCGGTCTCGGCGCACCTGCTGCTGCCGGGCACCGTCGCGGAGCTCGACGGCCCGCATTGCACACTGACCCACGAGCGGCACACCGACGACGACATCCACCGCATCTTCACCGACAAGACCGGCTACCTGCGCGAGCTCCAGGCCCGTCGACAGCCCGACCTCGCCCGGGAGCGCGCCAGCCGCGCCCCGGTGCCCGACGACCTGCTCGCCCAGCTCAAGGACTGGTGGGAACCGCTGCTCAAGCGGGCCGACAACATCTGCGAGGGCGTCGGCGGCCCGGTGCGCCTCGACGTCGGGGACCGGCCGATCGTCGTGGACTTCCCCGCCCGCGAGGTCCGCGACTACGCCGGAGAGAACTGCCGCTACCGGCTCTCGACCGCGGCGGACCTGATCGCGACCAACGTGGCGCACCGCGAGGTGGACTGGTCCAACAGCCTGTTCCTGTCCTGCCGGTTCACCGCCACCCGCGTCGGGCCGTACAACGAGTACGTCTACACCTTCTTCAAGTGC
Organism: Pseudonocardiaceae bacterium; assembly: GCA_035640155.1. Classification (GTDB taxonomy): domain Bacteria; phylum Actinomycetota; class Actinomycetes; order Mycobacteriales; family Pseudonocardiaceae; genus JALYQB01. Next base: position 9,942 of record DASQWR010000089.1, on the reverse strand, counting down.
CTGTCCGAGGAGCGCATCGACTACGTCGAGAACTGGTACGACGAGCAGAACGACGACGGCCAGGACATCGACCTCGACGGCTGGCGGGTGCAGCGACGCTGCCCGCACCTGCGCGCCGACCTCACCAAGTTCGGCAGCGTCGATGACAACGGCGTGCTGACCTGTGCCCTGCACGGCTGGCGGTTCGACCTCGCCACCGGCCGCTGCCTCACCTCGGCCGGCCACGAGATCCGCGCCACCCCGCTGGAGCGCTCCCGGTAGCCTCCGCCGCATGAGCCATCGTCTCGAGATGCGCCACTCCTACCCTGCGCCGGCCGAGCGGATGCGCGCGGTGCTCACCGATCCGGAGTTCCTGCGCGACAAGCTCCGCGAGGTCGGTGGCCCCGGCGCGGAGCTGGTGTCGCGGACCGAGGACAGCGGGCAGGTCACCGTGGTGCAGCGCCAGGCCGTGCCGGAGACCATGTTGCCCGCGATGGTGCGCTCGTTCGTGCCCGGTGATCTGAGCATCACCCGCACCGAGGTCTGGCCCGGTCCCACGGCGGGCACCATCGACGTGGCGGTGGGTGGGGCACCGGGCTCGGCGAGCGGGACGATCGAGGTGACACCCGACGGCGACGGGGCACTGGTGACCATCTGCATCGAGGCGTCGGTGCCCGTGCCGCTGGTCGGCGACACGATCGAGAAGGCGATGACCGACAACATCGCCAGGCTGGGCGACGTCGAGCATGCGTTCACCCGCGAGTGGATGTCCCGGCACCCGGGCTGACGCGGCGCGGTTGACCGCCGGCCCACCCGCTAGCGTGCTAGCCGTGGACTACTGCGGCGTGGCCGAGACCGAGGCCGGGCGGCTGCGGGCGGCCGCCGTCGCGGCCGGTCCGGACACCACCGTCCCCACCTGTCCAAGGTGGACGGTGCACCGGCTGGTGGCCCACACCGGGCGGGCGTTCGACATGGTGACCGGCGCGCTGCGGGCCGCCGACCCGTCGTCGCCGCCGCCGGAGCCCAGCCGGCCCGAGGGCGACTTCGATGCCGTGCTGGCCGGCTACGACGAGCGGCTCGCGACGATGCTCGAGCTGCTGCGCTCGGTCGGCCCGAACGCACCGGCCTGGCACTTCTCTCCCACCGCTCCGAAGACCGCGGCCTCGCTGGCCCGGCGGATGGCGCACGAGGCGACCGTGCACCGCATCGACGCCCAGGCGGCAGCGGGCGGGGCGGCGTCGGAGCAGGACGCCCGGGTCGACCCGGAGGTCGCTGCGGACGGCGTCGACGAGGTGCTGCGGTGGCTCATCCAGCGCTGGACCGACCAGTGGGCCACCGGCGAGCTCAGCGGCACCGTGCTGTACCACGCGGCGGACGCCGGACGGGCCTGGACGGTGCGGCTGGTGGCGGGGCAGCTCCCGCAGACCGCACGCGAGAGCGTTGCCGAACCGGACGCGTCGGTGGTCGGGTTGGCGGACGCGGTGTACCGGGCGGCCTGGGGGCGGCCCTCGGGCGCGACGGTGACCGGCGACCCGGCACTGGTGCAGGCCACCCAGGCCCGCTGATCCTGCGCCCATCCGGGGTGGGCTCAGCAGGGGTGCTCGTGGTCGGCGTGCTGGCCGTGCTCGAGCTGCAGCGTCGAGTGGGTCAGCCCGAAGCGCCGGTGCAGCGCGTCCCCGGCGGCGTCGAGCACCGAGGCACTCCCGCAGTGCACCCGAGCCGTCTCGGCGACGACCAGATGTGCCGAGACGGCGTGGCGCCCCGAGGTGATCGTCCACAGGTGCAGGTGGTGCACGTCGCGCACGCCGGGGACCTCGCACAGCGCGCGGTGGACCGCTGCCGGATCGAGGTGCCGCGGAGCGCCCTCCAGGAGCACGTGGGCGGCGTCCCGGAGCAGTGCGAGTGCCCGCGGTGCGATGAGCGCGGCGATGAGCAGGGAGGCGATCGGGTCGGCGATCCGGGCGCCGGTGGTGAGCACGACCGCGGCGGCGCCGAGCACCGCGACCGAGCCCAGTGCGTCGCCCGCGACCTCCAGCAGCGCGCCGCGCAGGTTGAGGTTGTGCCGGTCGCCCCCGGCGAGCACGCCCAGTGCGGCGAGGTTGCCCGCGAGCCCCAGCGCCCCGAGCACCAGCAGCGGCACCCCCGGGACCGGTGGCGGGTCGGCCAGCCGGGATACCGCCTCGACGGTGACGAAACCGGCCACGGCCAGCAGCACCAGCGCGTTGAGCGCGGCGGCGAGCACCTCCGCCCGGCCGAGGCCGTAGCTGCGATGCAGGCTCGGTGGGCGGCGGGCGAGCATCGCGGCCACCAGCGCGGCGGTGAGCCCGAGCGCGTCGATGGCCAGGTGCCCCGCGTCCGCGAGCAGCGCGAGCGACCCGGTGATCGCAGCACCGACCGCCTCGACGATGAGCACCCCGACGGTGATCGCGAGCGCCCACGCCAACCGTCGCCGCCCGGCTCCTGCGCCGTGACCGTGGTGGTCGTGGTGACCGTGATCGTGCATTGGGTCAATATACATGCACGAGCGCGCATGTATAACAGGCGGGCTCAGGCGGGGTGCCCTGGAGCCCTCCGCCAGGCCGTGCTCACCACTGCGAGCCGCGCTGCACCTCGGTGACCGACGGCTTGACGTCGACGAGGTACACCAGCACCGCGATCAGCCCGGCGAGCCAGAGGATCGTGCCCCGCTGCCCGAACTGGAACAGGATCAGTGCGGCCGCGCCACCGCCGGTGATGCCCAGCCACGCGGGCTTGGAGAGCTTGTCCGCGGCCGTGTAGGCGTCCGAGCGCTGCAACACGGCGTGCACGAACGCGAACACGCCGACCGGGATCGCCGCGAAGTAGATGATCTGGAAGATCCAGAAGTCGAGTACCGCCACCGCACCAGGATACGACGACGAGCCGGTCCTACAGGAACAGCTGCGCGAATGTGTGGATGGCCAGCCCGGCCAGCGCACCCACGACGGTGCCGTTGATCCGGATGAACTGCAGGTCCCGGCCCACCTGCAGCTCCACCTTCCGTGAGGTCTCCGCGGCGTCCCAGCGCTCGACGGTGTCGGTGATGAGGGCGGTGATCTCTGCCCGGTAGTTGGTGACGAGGTAGCTCGCGGCGCCCTGCAGCCACCGGTCGACCTTCGACCGCAGCTCCGCGTCGGAGGACAACCGGTCCCCCAGCGAGCACAGCCCGTCGCGCACCCGCAGCCGCAGCTCGGAGGACGGGTCCTCGGCGGCATCCAGGATCATCTTCTTGGCCGAGGTCCAGGCCGACCGGATCACGTGCTGCACGACGGGGTGTGCCAGCACCTGCTGCTTGATCGCCTCGGCCCGCCGGATGGTCTCCGGATCGCCGCTGAGGTCCCGAGCGAACTGGACGAGGTAGCTGTCGAGCGCCTGGCGCATCGGGTGCCGGGCGTCGGTCTTGACCGCCCAGGTGAAGTCGAGCACCTCCGAGTACACCTTGTCGGCGATCAGACCGTCGACGAAGCGCGGCGACCAGGTGGGTGCCCGCTGGGTGACCACCCGCAGCACGGTGTGGTGGTTCTCCCGCACCCAGTCGTAGGCGCGGTCGCAGACCAGGTCGACGAGCTTGTGGTGCGACCCCTCGGCGAGCACCTGTCCCAGCAGCCGGCCCAGCGGCGGCCCCCACGGCTGATCGAGCAGCCGCTTGACCACCGCCGTCTCCAGCACGACCTGCACGTCCTCGTCGCGCAGCACGGTGACCAGGCCGCGGACCGCGGTCGCGAGCTCGGAGGTGACCCGATCGGCGTTGTCCCGCTGGGCGAGCCAGGCACCGACCCGCGCGGTGATCTCGGCGCGGTGCAGCTTGTCGCGCACCACGTCCTCGGCGAGGAAGTTGGCGCCGACGAAGTCGCTGAGGCTGTTGCCGAGCACGTCCTTCTTGCGCGGGATGATCGCGGTGTGCGGGATCGGCAGCCCCAGGGGATGCCGGAACAGCGCCGTCACCGCGAACCAGTCGGCGAGCGCGCCGACCATCCCCGCCTCCGCCGCCGCCCGGACGTAGCCGACCCACGGGCCGGCATCCTCGTTGAGCCTGGCGATCACGTAGATCACTGCTGCGCCGAGCAGGAAGCTCAGCGCCACCACCTTCATCCTGCGCAGTGCCGTCTGCTTGGCCCGCTCGCTCAGGGTCAGTTCCACGGGTCGATTGTCCCCTGCGCACCGGGGGGCGGTGCAGGATGGGGCAGTGCAGGATGGGCCGGTGCGACCCCACGGACTCGTGCCCCGGCTGCAACCGTTCACGTCGACGATCTTCGCCGAGATGACGGCGCTCGCCGTGCGCACCGGCGCGGTGAACCTCGGCCAGGGCTTTCCCGACACCGACGGTCCGCCCGGCATGCTCGAGGTGGCCCGGGAGGCGATCGCCGAGGGCGTCAACCAGTACCCGCCGGGGCCCGGCATGCCCGACCTGCGGGCGGCGATCGCGCAGGACCGGGCGCGCTGCGGACTCTCGCCCGACCCGGACACCGAGGTCCTGGTCAGCGTGGGAGCCACCGAGGCGATCAGCGCAGCACTGCTGGCGCTGGTGCACGCCGGCGACGAGGTGCTGCTGGTCGAGCCGTACTACGACTCCTACCCCGCTGCGGTGGCGATGGCCGGTGCGACCCGGCGCTCGGTGCCGCTGGTACCCGACGGCGACCGCTTCGCCCTCGACGTCGACGCGCTGCGTGCCGCGACCACCCCGGCGACCCGCGCGGTGCTGCTCAACACCCCGCACAACCCGACCGGGACGGTGTTCACCCGGGCCGAGCTCACTGCGGTCGCCGAGCTGGCCGTCGAGCGGGACCTGCTGGTCATCACCGACGAGGTCTACGAGCACCTGGTCTTCGACGGCGCGGTGCACGTGCCGATCGCGAGCCTGCCCGGGATGGCGCAGCGGACCCTGTCGGTGTCCAGCGCGGGCAAGACGTTCAGCGTGACCGGCTGGAAGATCGGGTGGGTGTGCGGGCCGGCGCCGCTGGTGTCGGCGGTCCAGGCGGCCAAGCAGTTCCTGACCTTCGTCGGCGGGGCGCCATTCCAGCCCGCGGTGGCGCACGCCCTGCGCGCCGAGCTGGGTTGGGTCGAGAAGCACCGGGTGGCACTGCAGGGCAAGCAGCACCGGTTGGCGCAGGGACTGCACGCGGCCGGCCTGGAGGCACGCCGCTCGGAGGGCACGTACTTCGTCTGCGCGGACGTCCGGCCGCTGGGTGCCTCGGACGGGATCGAGTTCTGCCGTGCGCTTCCGGAACGCGCCGGGGTGGTGGCGGTGCCGGTGCAGGTCTTCGCTGACGACCCGGAACCATGGAGGCACCTGGTGCGCTTCGCGTTCTGCAAGCGGGACGACGTGCTCGACGAAGCCGTCGCCCGGCTGGCTGCGCTCGCACCGTGATGCAGCTGAGATGAGCCGAACAGGGGATGCGGTGCGGACGGGAACGGGGGACGATCGCAGGGCGACCGGCGATGGAGGCTGACCGGCTGGGTCGCGGTCGCGCGCGAGAGGTGGACCCGCCGGTGGCTGGCAGCCGCAGCGAACGCAGCGCCCCCGGTGCGCTGGTCCGGTGGGTGCTGCGCTGCACCGTGCTCGCCGGTCTGCTCGTCGGTGGTTGGCTGATCGGCGGCAGCACGGCCCTGGCCGGTCCCCTGGACCTGGAGATCCCGCTCGGGACGGAGAGCGCACCGCCCCGTGTGCCCGGACTCGACACAGCAGACCCGCTCGGCGCCGTCGGCACCGCGGACGGAGAGGGTCCCGCCCTCCTGGACACCGTGTCCGGATCCACCGGGGTGCCCGAGGGCCCGCTGCCTGTGGTCGCCGAGTTGCCTGTGGTCGCCGGGCTGCCCGAAATCGTGGAGCCGATCGTCGGCGTCACCCGGCCGCTCCTACCGTCGGCACGCAGCGACAAGGCGCCGCCTGAGGTGGTGGATCCACCGTTGGCCAAGAATGAGCCCGAACCGGTGTCGGACCCGGTGTCCGTCCCGGCGCTGCTACCGGCGGCGGTGCCGGCAGCAGTCCCGGCGCCAGTGGTGTCCGGACCGGTCGCGATTGCCTCCGGGTCCACTGGCTCAGCCGCCGAGCCGGCTGCGGCTGCGCACCCCGACAACGTTCTGGGCGCACCGGAGACCTCGGATCCCGACGGAAACCGCTCGGCGCTGCCGTGCTCGACTGGTGCCTCCACCGGCTCCGGCGCCGCTTCCGGGTCTGCCGTCATCGGCGAGTCCCTCGCCGACCCAGCTCCCGCGGCATCGGGCCCCGGGGTTGCCGACATGAGCACCACCCGGCCACGCGGCCTGCCGCCGCGGCCGGCGACGGTTCCCGACTGACCTCTCCCAGCTGGCCTCTCCCGGCCCACCCGCGCGCCACGCTCCGGCTCGGCGGCATCCGTGCCGCCCGGCCCACAACCTGGGTGGGCTCAGGGTGAGCGCTGCCCCCCAAGACCCCCGATCCGACCGACCGCGCCCGGCGGATCGGGTTCACGGCCCCGGCGTCGCGATTGCCCCTGCGACGCCGGGGCCCTTTCACCGCCCTCGGCGCGACGGCAGCCGCCGACCGGCTTCGAGCAGTGGTGCGAGGAGATCACCCACGGCCTGCACCCGCTCCAGCACGTCCTCCGGGGCGAACTCCAGGTCCCCGATCGCGCGGCAGCGGGCGACCTCCTCCCAGGTGAGCGGCGTGGAGACAGTCGGCCGCTGCAGGCCGCGCAGGGAATACGGTGCGACGGTGGTCTTGGCCGGGTTGTTCTGGCTCCAGTCGACCAGCACCTTGCCGCCGCGGACGGCTTTCGCCATCTGGGAGACCACCTCGCGGGGTCGCTCGGCAGCCAACCGCTCGGCCACCTCCCGGGCGTACTCCGATGTGCGCACCGCGTCGGGTACCTGTACGGAGGCGTAAACCTGCATGCCCTTCGAGCCGCTGGTCTTGGCGACGCACTCGATTCCGTCCTCGGCGAGCACCTCCCGCACCGCCTCAGCCACCCTCGCGCACTCCACGATGGTGGCCGGCGCGCCGGGGTCCAGGTCGAACACCAGCCGGTCGGGTTCGCGCACGCCCCCGCGCGCGCCCACCGTCCATTGCGGCACGTGCAACTCCAACCCGGCCATGTTCGCGGCCCAGACCAGCGCGGGTAACCCGTCGACCACGGCGTACCCGATCTCCTCGTGCGCCTTGGTACTGCCGGGGGTGGGCAGGCGCACGACCCGCAACCAGTCGGGCGCGTGCCGAGAGGCGTCCTTGTCGTAGAACGACTGGCCTGCGACGCCGTCCGGCCACCGGCGCATCGTGAGTGGCCGGTCGGCGAGGTGCGGAAGCAGCACCGGCGCGACCCGGGAGTAGTAGTCGATCACCTCGCCCTTGGTGAAGCCCGTCGCCGGGTAGAGCACCTTGTCGAGATTGGACAGCCGGACCCGTCGACCCTGCACGTTCACCGAGACTGGGCCGCTCGCCATGGGACCAGCGTGGCAGCGCGCAGCCAGCCGCGCAGCAATGTGGGCACGCCTCCCGGCGGCCGCCACACGTCGAAGCCACCGGTCCGTGTGTCTATTCTCATCGACGTGCTCGGGTCCGGACGTTGGTGGGATGCGCTCGCCGGCATCCTCGACCGCTCCCACATCTCGACCGCCGCCGGCCTCCCGGGTCTGGTCGACGACGCGATGGCGCCCCTGGGGCTGGGCGCTGAGATGTACCTGGTCGACCTCGCGCAAGAGGTGCTGCGCCCGATCCGCGGCGGCGCGGGGCCCACGCTCGACGTCGACGGCAGCGTGGCGGGCCGGGCCTTCCGGCTAGGACGGGTCACGCCGGGCAGCGAGGCTCCGGAGCGCACGCCGACATTGTGGGTACCGCTGCTCGACGGCACCGAACGGCTCGGCGTGCTGCGGGTCGCGCTGCCCCCGGGTACCGAGCCCGACGACCAGGAACTCCAGGAACGCTGCTGGCTGCTGGCCGGTTTCATCGGGCACCTCGTGGTGTCCAAGCGCTCCTACGGCGACGCCTTGCACGAGGTCCAGCGCAGCAAACCGCTGTCGGTGTCCTCCGAGCTGCTCTGGCAACTGCTGCCGCCGCTGACGTTCGCGACCGAGCAGCTCGTCGTCTCCGCCGTCCTGGAACCCTACGAGCGAATCGGCGGGGACGGCTTCGATTACGCGGTGGACCTTTCCCACGCCTTCTTCGCGATCTACGACGCGGTCGGGCACGACATCCAGGCGGGGTTGACCGCGGCGTTGACGCTGGCCGCGACCCGCAACTCCCGTCGGGAGGGCAAGACCGACCTGGTGGAGATGGGCCGCAGCGCCGACGACGTCGTCGCCCGGGAGGCGCCCGGCAGGCGCTTCGTCACCGCGGTGCTGGCCCGACTGGAGATCGCGACCGGGCGGCTGCAGTACCTCAACGCGGGGCACCCGGCGCCCCTGCTGCTGCGGGCCAACAAGACCGTCAAGGCACTGGACACCGCCCACCGGGTGCCGCTGGGTGTGCTCGGGTCCGCGCCGGGCCTCGAGCTCGGCACGGAGCAGCTCGAGCCGGGGGACCGTCTGCTGCTCTACACCGACGGCATCGTCGAGGCGCGGGACCGCGACGGGCAGGAGTTCGGCGTGGACCGGTTGATCGACCTCGCCGAGCGCTCGTCCGCTGGCGGGTTGCCCGCACCCGAGATGCTTCGCCGGCTCTCCCACCGCGTGCGGGAGCACCAGGCAGGACAGCTCGCGGATGACGCGACCCTGTTGCTGGTGGAGTGGTCCTCGACCGGGCACCAACGGTTGCTCCCCCACCCCACGACACTCCGTCGCAGCTGACCGTGCGGCCCGGACCGCTGGCGGCTATACCTGTGCGGTGGCGCCCGCTGGCGGCTCCGCGCCGACGAGTCAAGGGGGAAAGGTGCTCGAGGAGAATCCACCGCAGGTTCCGGACAACCCGCGCCATCACCTGGAGGAGACCGTCGACGCGCTCGAGGAGCGGGTGCTCGGTGAGCGGGCTGGCCAATCGCGTGACGAGAACCAGGACGAGTCGCCGGCGATCGAGCAGGACCTCGACCCGGAGGACATGAGCTCCGGCGCAGGTTCGGAGCCCTCCGGCTGATCACCGCACCCCTGCCGCAGTTCGCCGGTTGCCGGCGTAGCCATGCGCGACACGCAAGTATTGTTCCCATCGGACAGGTGGTGTTGTAGGCTGAGCAGAGAGCGGCCTGTGGCCGGTGGTGACGCCGGCCATCCTGCTCACAGAGGCCATCGCCAGCCCCCACCCCGGCAGGCACGAGATGGAATCCGTCGTGACCCCCACCGACCGGACGGCCCTCAGCCCAGCCCCCTCCCGAAAGGCGCATTCCTCCCATGTACTCCGTCGGTACAGTCCCCGCGGCGGCCACCCGGAACGCTGACCTGTCGATGGCCCCAGCAGAAGCCGCTACCGGAGGTGCCCGATGAGCGTTCCCTCGGTCATCACAGAAGCCGCCCTGGCAGCTGCACTGCCGGCGCGCGCGGTCTCCGACGCCGCCGCCGTGACCGCCGGCGTGGAAGCCGCGCTCGCCGCTGACCGCCGATCCTGGGGCCGTCGGCTGCTCGGGCACCTCAGCGACTTGCCTGCCGGTGCCACCAGTCAGCGCGAACTTCTCGCTTCCCTCGCTGACGAGTTCTATGCCGCCGCAGACGAGATCGACCCCGGAGGCCAAGTGGGAACGCCCTGAGCTTGGCATCCGACACCCTACGAGTTCGAGCGCTAGGGCAGCAGGTCACGGAGCCCGTCCAGAAACCCGCCCGACTCCTCCTCCTCGGGTGCGGGGTCGGCCGGCACGGGAGCCGGCGGTGGCGCGGCGGGCGGTGGGGCCGGGTTGGTCGGCGACGGCCGAGGTGCCGGCACCGGGGACGGGCTGCGGGGCCTGCGGTCCGCCGTGGCCGGCGCGCCCGCGCCCGGTACGGTGTTCCGGACCGTGGGATTGCCGCCCGATGGCGCCTCAGGACCCGGTGCGTCCACGGTGGGCGCCG